>JASJBW010000010.1 GCA_030066315.1 Gammaproteobacteria bacterium | reverse complement strand
AATTGATTCCACAGTCGGAGCAAACATCAGAAATGATCGATCTTGGGCATGTAGGTGAAGTTGAAAGTATAGATCCCGCAGTTGTTAAAATGCTAGATGATGACGATTTCATACCGGTTATTGCACCCGTGGGCGTCGGTAAGGACGGTGCTTCCTATAACATCAATGCCGATATAGTGGCGGGTAAACTGGCTGCCGTCCTCGGGGCAGAAAAACTGTTATTACTGACTAATACTCCGGGGGTGTTAAACAATGACGGGGAGTTATTGACCGGTCTCACCGCGGCGTCTACGGATGATTTGATCAAGGAGGGTGTCATCCATGGCGGTATGTTGCCTAAAGTGGATTGTGCTCTGGATGCGGTTAAATCCGGCGTCAAAACCAGTCATATTATCGATGGCAGGGTCAAACACTCTGTTTTGCTTGAACTATTAACTAATCGTGGGGTGGGTACCCTGATAAAGGGTTAATAGTTTAACAGGCCTGGAGGAGCAGGTGGTTGATTCTTGCGGGCTTCAGCCGCTTGTTGAGCCTGCGTTAACTCGCGGTAACGTAATAAATCATTGGCATATTGTTGTTTAACACGGTCGCGTTCATCCAGTTTAAGTGCCAGTTGCTGCTGGATATTCAGAATTTTTTCGGAAAAATATTCGATGTTTTGAGCGAGGCCGCCAGGTACTACCAAATCTTTTTCAATATATTGCTGATAAGCTCTTTGTTCGAGTCGATCCAGCTTGGCTTGTTCATTCTTAATGTTTTTGCGTAATAATTTTATGACTGATTCGATGACTGCCACGCGTTCATCCTTGGCTTCAAGAATTTCACTTTCATTACTAAATGTCATCAGTAGCACATTGTCATGATGATCCTGGATAGCCTTTTGTCGCGCGGCTAGTTCAGCCTGACGGCGAGCTTCTTCCTCGAGGCGTTTACGTTCCGCGCGCTCGCGTTTACGTTGTTCCGGAGATATCGCAGCTTCCTTGGTTTCGAGTACTCGGCCATCCGGGGTTAAAGTATGGTGTTTCTGTTTTGCCTGATCGACGGGTAAACGATCGCTGTAACGGATATTACCTTCTTCATCTACCCACTTGTAGAGTTTTGTGGCGTCTACAGGTACAGAAAAAAAGACCAGGCAGGCAATAGCAGGCAATAGATGCCCAGTTAAGCTATTACGTGCATATGAAATGGCCATGCTGCCAACAGGTCTCCTGTCGATCAATTGTATTTATTGCATTCTCGGGCATACCCAGAGAATATTTTTGTCTGACTATCAGATTAATAATAGACCAAATCAGGCGCTTTGTAATCCTCGGTCATTACGCGGAAAGCGCTGGCTGGAGACTCTGGGGATTAATGACGGAGCCATTGATCTAAGATCCCGATAACAGAGCATAAATGCTTTGCACATATTCCTCATCCGCAGTTCTGACGATCGCTGCGATCCCGAGGTTTTGCGTTTTCCAATTCGTGTTTAGTTCAACAATGTGCTTGACCTGAGGTTTTAGGTCAATATCTGGTGACAAATAGCGGACAACACGTTGGTGGTTTAGTTTCCGGCCCGCATTTTCACCGCGCTTTACCTGGTTGCTTAAATGATCCTCGAATACCACAAATTGGAGTTTGTAGGGTTGATCTTTGGATGTTTGGCTGGTTAATTCAAGATGATATTGGTGGTCTTGTGGAAGTATCGTTAAGCTGAGGTTTACCTCGGCTTTAAGTTGATTGGAATGTTTAATTTTTTCGAGAACACTATGTGTACCCCGAGCTTCAAGACCGTCAACAAAAAATTCTGGCGTATAGATGCTGGACTGTTGATTAATGGCGGCTAAACGACGTTGGCGGTCAGTATATTGAGGACTCGCAAATTCATCTTTCCAACCAATGTAATCCCAGTAATCAACATGAAATGAGAGCGCGAGTAAGTCTAGGTTGGATTGTGGTACTTTAATCAGCTGATCCAGCCAGCGGTCTGCAGGAGGACAGCTGCTACAGCCTTCAGAAGTATAAAGTTCAACAACGGCTTTTTGATAAGGTCCGCTGTGTACGACCAGTGGATTACCTGCAAAGCTTGCGGGCATGGTCAAGGAGGCCAATAATAAACAGGAAAATTTTGTCAGATTTTTAATGAGCATCATCCAGGCGCAGGCAAGTAAACTCGTTCATTTGACTTTGTTTATGGCCCTGGGGTTCCCAATTCATATATTTTATTCGATACCGTATTGAGACCGGTAAGCTTGAACTGCTGAGAGTTGGGCCTTATTGCCCTGTTTTTGAAGATAACTCATGATATCGGTTAACCGAATGATGGGTATCACCTGTATACCTTGTTCCTCGAGTTCCTGAATGGCAGAAGACTGGCCCTGGCCACGTTCCTGGCGATCAAGGGCGATAGTGACTGCGCTTACTCTGGCCCCTAAAGACTCAATGAGTTGCATTGATTGCCTGATAGCCGTACCCGCCGTAATCACATCATCAATAACCAGTATTTCACCGTGCAATTCAGCCCCCACTATCTGACCGCCCTCCCCATGATCTTTCTTTTCCTTGCGATCAAATGCATAGGGTTTATTGATTGAAAATTGTTCAAACAGGCTCGCTGCAGTTAATGCTGCAAGTGGTATACCCTTGTAGGCGGGTCCAAATAAAAGATCAAAGTGCACTTCTGCATGATGAATGGCCTGGGCATAAAATTTACCTAAGGCCGCCAGATCTGCGCCAGTATTGAACAAACCGGCATTAAAAAAATAGGGACTGACGCGTCCGGATTTAAGCGTGAACTCACCGAATCTCAATACGCCGCGTTGAATACAATAGCCCAGAAAATGTTGTTGAAAATCCAGCATGATTTACCCGTTCAGTTGATTGTGCGGTATGATAGCACGTTGGTAAGCCAGCCCATTCCATACTGGCATTTCTTTATTTAAGCTCTTTCCGTTCAATGAAAGTAATATCTATAAATACCAATGGTATTCGGGCTGCTGCCCGCAAAGGATTTTTTGACTGGTTACCTCAGCAGGATGCCGATATTGTTTGTATTCAGGAAACCAAGGCACAAATCGAACAATTGGGTGATACCCTATATCATCCCTCTGACTACCACGTAACCTACTGTGATGCATTAAAGAAAGGTTATAGCGGAACGGCTATCTATGCACGTAAAGAACCACTGGAAATTATACGGGGCTATGCAGATAGTGAATTTGATAATGAGGGTCGATACCTAGAGTATCGTTACAAGAATATTTCTTTTGTTTCACTGTATGCCCCTTCGGGTTCTTCCGGTGAACATCGACAGGCGTCAAAAGAGCGTTTTTTAAAAAGTTTTAAACTGCACTTACAAGCACTTAAACGAAAACGCCGTCAGTTTATTATTTGCGGTGACTGGAATATCGCGCATCATGAAATTGACTTGAAGAACTGGAAATCGAACCAGAAAAATTCCGGGTTTTTACCGCACGAACGACAGTGGATGACACAAATTTTTGATGATATCGGTTTTGTCGATGCCTTCAGAACTGTGCAACCCGGGGCTGATCACTATACCTGGTGGTCCAATCGGGGTCAGGCCTGGGATAAAAATGTGGGTTGGCGAATTGATTACCAGGTGGTTACGCCAGGTTTAAAACCACATATCCAGTCAGCATCAATCTATAAAGCGCAACGTTTTTCTGATCATGCGCCGTTAATTATGGATTACGATTTTAACATTCATGAATAAACCGGCATTCATTCATGGCTGGTCCGAATCCTTTTTGGTCTATAAAAACCGAAAAGTGATCGCCATGCTATTTCTCGGTTTTTCCGCAGGCCTGCCTCTGTTACTGGTATTCGGGACCTTGTCAGCCTGGTTAAGAGTAGAAGGGGTCGATAAAACCACAATTGGGTTCGTCAGCTGGGTAGCGTTGGCCTATGGCATTAAATTCCTATGGTCTCCGCTGGTAGATCGGTTGTCGCTTCCGCTGTTAACCCATCATTTAGGTCAAAGACGAGGTTGGATGCTATTAGCCCAAGTGGGCGTCATCGTGGGTCTATTCAACATGTCATTCAGTGATCCACTGACACAGTTGCAACTGGTGGTGCTCTTTGCCGTGATGACAGCATTTTCATCCGCGACCCAGGATATTTGTATCGATGCCTGGCGCATTGAGTCACTGGATGAAGAATATCAGGGTGCCATGGCCGGTGCCTATCAACTGGGTTATCGGCTGGGTATGATCGTTGCCGGAGGAGGTGCTTTCAGCCTGGCACATTTTTTTTCATGGACTGTTGCTTACCAATTCATGGCCATCTTGATGTTTATTGGTGTGGTAACCGTTTTACTGGTCTCTGAGCCAGAAAAGCATATTAGTGAGCAAGATATTGCTGCCGAAAAAAAGGTAATAGCCACCGTCGAAAAGTATCATTTTGTTTTTAATTCTCTGCGCCGGGCTCAGCTTTGGTTTTTAGGTGCGGTGGTTGGACCCTTTGCAGATTTCTTTAAACGTCATGGTCTTTTTGCGATCATTATTCTGAGCTTTATCATGGTATTCAGAATCAGTGATATCACCCTGGGAGTCATGGCTAACCCTTTTTATATTGATATGGGTTATACCGAGCTAGAAATCGGGTTGGTGACGAAAACGGTGGGCCCCCTGGTGACTATTATGGGGGCCTTGTTGGGCGGTGTCATGGTCATGCATTACGGTACCATGAGAATGTTAATGACAGGTGCCATTCTCGTGGTATTCACTAATTTATTATTTGCCTGGTTGGCCACATTACAAGCGGATGTGATTTATCTCATCATGGTTGTGGGTGCCGATAATCTTGCAGCAGGCATCGCAACTACGACATTTATTGCTTATCTATCAGCCTTAACCAATAAGGCTTATACCGCGACCCAGTATGCCTTGTTCAGTTCCATCATGTTGCTATTGGCCAAGTTTGTGGCTGGTTTTTCAGGGGTGGTGGTGGATGCGACCAGTTACCCGGTTTTCTTTATCTATGCTGCCGCATTGGGATTGCCTTCAATACTTTTGATCCTGTTTTTAATGCAAAAAGAAAAGCAAGAGATGGGTTATACCCCTGAGGCAGCGCAATAATTCACAGCAAGAACTGAGTCCGGTTATACTATTTCTTTTTTAGCGAAGACTAACTTGACAGAAAAACAGGATATTAAACCTCCGGTTATCATGACCTTTTCTGGGCATGATGCCACTGGTGGGGCAGGCATTACTGCAGATATTGAAGCGATCATGAGTCAGGGGTGCAGAGCAGCCACCGTGGTAACCTGCCTCACCGTACAGGATAGTGTCGATGTCTCCAGCCTGATTCCTATAGGAGATGATATTGTTATTCAATCCGCCCGTGCTGTATTGGAGGATATGCCGGTATCCGCCTTCAAGATTGGGCTGCTCGGCAGTGTTGAGGTGATCGAAGCCGTACATTCAATTTTGTATGATTATGCTGATATTCCAGTGGTTTTTGATCCTATTCTGGCGAGCGGTGCAGGTACCGAGTTGGCTGATGATGAATTGATCAATGCCATGCAAAACCTGTTGTTACCGATCACTCATGTGTTAACGCCCAATACCCTGGAGGCCGCTTCGCTGGTTCCGGAAGCGGATACAGTCGCTGCCATGGCAAGTGGTTTAATCGATCGTGGATGCGACCATGTGTTGGTGACCGGTACTCACGATAACAACCATCAAGTGATCAATCGTCTTTATCATAATCATCGTGAAATTGATGCGTTCGAATGGCCCAGGTTGAAACATGATTATCATGGCAGTGGTTGTACTCTGGCGGCGACCCTGGCTGCTTTACTGGGTCAGGGACTGGATCCCTTATCTGCGGCAAGGGAGGCCCAAAATTTCACCTGGCATAGTCTCCATAAGGCGCATCGCTTGGGTATGGGTCAGCATTTTCCAAACCGTCTTTTTTGGGTAGAGGATGAATAAAAGACGGGCGCTGTATGGTCTGTATGGCATTACGGATTCAACATTACATCCCGATACTACAAGATTGCTGGCAGCCGTTGCTCAAGCTATAAAGGGTGGTCTCAGTATCCTTCAATACCGCAATAAATTAGCCGATTCCATGCAAAAATATGAACAGGCTAAAGCCTTGCGCACTTTATGCAGCGCATCTGGAGTCACATTTATTATTAATGATGATCCCGAACTTGCGCTTGCGGTTAATGCCGATGGTGTACACGTCGGGAAGGATGACACGCGGTTATTATCGATACGCGAAAAATTCGGCAATCATTTAATCATGGGCTGTTCCTGTTATAACGATATTGAACGGGCTCGCCTGGCTGAAAGGGATGGCGCAGATTATGTCGCATTCGGACGTTTTTATCCGTCCAAAACCAAACCCAACGCGGTAAAGGCTACGCCCCTTTTACTTCGGCGAGCCCATGAGCAGCTTAACATTCCTATCTGCGCGATAGGTGGAATAGTACCTGAGAATGCAGCAGCGTTGATTAAAAGCGGTGCAGACATGGTCGCGGTCATCCATGGGTTGTTTGCGGCAGCTGATATTCATCAGCAAGCGCATGATTTTAATCGTCTATTTATCTGAGATATTTAAGTTCACTGAGGTTCTAACCACTCCGGATATTGCGTAGAATAGCGCGTCCTCAGTTTTATCAAGATGGAAGTTATTATGAGCCTATCCCATACCCAGTCAGAAGCCTTATTTCAACGGGCCAAGGTTTCGATACCTGGCGGTGTCAATTCTCCTGTAAGAGCGTTTAATGGGGTAGGCGGCACCCCCTTATTTATTCAGCGGGCTCAGGGCCCCTATCTTTATGATGCCGATGACAATCAGTATATCGATTATGTCGGATCCTGGGGACCGATGATTTGTGGGCATGCCCACCCTGAAATTATTGAGGCCGTGCAGGCTGCAGCGAAAAACGGATTGAGTTTTGGGGCGCCCACTGAGTTGGAGATTGAGCTCGCCGATAGGATATGCGAGATCATGCCGGGTATGGACCAGGTGCGCATGACCAATTCCGGTACCGAGGCCACAATGTCAGCGATCCGCCTGGCTCGCGGATTTACCGGACGTGACAAAATTGTAAAATTTGAAGGCTGTTACCATGGTCATGGTGATAGCTTATTGGTGAAGGCAGGATCCGGGGCATTAACTCTGGGAGTACCCAGCTCTCCAGGTATACCCAGGGCATTGGCAGAGAATACCCTCACACTTGAGTACAACAATGCCGAGCAGGTGCAGCAATTGTTCAATGACATCGGTGACCAAATCGCCTGTGTGATTGTAGAGCCTGTGGCTGGGAATATGAACTGTATCCCGCCCAAACCAGGATTTCTGGAAGGCATCAGGCAAGCCTGTGATCAACACGGCGCCGTGTTTATTATTGACGAAGTCATGACAGGTTTTCGTGTTGGGCTTTCCGGTGCCCAAGGTGTCTATAACATAGTGCCAGACCTGACTGCTCTGGGTAAGGTGATTGGTGCTGGTATGCCGGTAGGTGCTTTTGGTGGAAAGCAGGAAATCATGAACCATTTGGCCCCAGTGGGCCCTGTTTACCAGGCCGGTACATTGTCAGGAAATCCCATAGCGATGACTGCAGGACTGAAAAATCTTGAAATCATCAGTCGTCAAGGATTTTTTGAAGAACTCACTGCCAAAACGAATTTCTTGGTAGAAGGTATTCTGGCCGCAGCCTCAGCTCAAGGTATCGCGATGACTGCTAACAAGGTCGGAGGCATGTTTGGTTTATTCTTTACAGATGAGGAAAAGGTCGAAAGTTTTAACGACGTAACCCAGTGTAATATCGAGCAGTTTAAACAGTTTTTTCATGCCATGCTTGAGCGCGGTGTGTATATGGCTCCCTCAGCGTATGAGGCTGGTTTTGTCAGCTCAGCACATGATCAGACAGTGTTACAACAAACAGTTGATCACGCGGCAGAAACCTTCAGGCTGTTGAACTGAATATAGCTTGAGTAATGCCAGTTTGACTGGGAGAAGTTTACTGGGCGCCCAGCAAACCTTTCTTCAGCCCTTTGTCAGCCGGGTATTGGCCCAGCCAAATTTCAACAAGGGCTTTCTTGAAGTCATCGCCTGCAATGGTGCCGAGTAATGTATCGTTTTTAAACATGTTACAGCCCTTTTGGGGTAGACACTCGAATATATAGACGTCCCCTTTTTTAGCACTTTCCCCAAAGAAACTATACATGAGATCGATACGATCTTGTAAGGCGCTCAAAGTATCCGCATCCTGGTTTTTTTCAAAACCGTCACGAAATGCCTTAAGCAGTTTTTTGCTCGCAAATTCCTTGTAAACGACATTCAATTGAATTCTCAGGGCGCTGTTTTGAGCCAAGACTTCTTCCAGGCTACTGGCTTTTTGTCCAAGATATAATGAGCCAACATAGACGTCGATCCATAATTTTTCACGCAACCCGATGCCATTGAGTATCAGAGTGTCACCATTGGCGGCAGTAATCTGATCCTCGACGCTAACCCCCGATAATTCTGCGCTTAGAGATAAGCTGGAAAAGCCCATCAAGAGAAAGAATATAAATCCATGAAGGTTAGCTGATCTATTCATGTTATTTTTTACCTTTAGTTTTTCTTACCTCATCCATGTCTAGTGCTTTAACTTTATCAATGAGTTCACCAATTGCATTCTCAGGAATGCTACCGGGTTGTGCAAATACCAGCATGGCTTCTCGAAATACCATAATGGTAGGTATCGAGCGAATACTGAAGTGTGCGGCAATTTCTTTTTCCTGCTCAGTATTGACCTTGGAAAAAACAATATCCTCGTATTTCTCCGAAGCAGCTTCGAAAATTGGGGCAAATTGCCGGCAAGGACCACACCAGGGCGCCCAAAAATCAAAAATAACGATATTGTTATCTTCAACCATTGCTTCAATGTTTTCTCTTGTTGCTTCTACAACCGCCACTCTTTTACTCCAGCATTTACAATGAGAGGATTATAACTGATACACGCTGCGGGTGTAACGCTTAACCGCGGCATTATTTCTCGCCAGGTTTGACATACTGGATGACCCCCAGCCGAATCAATTCAGCGTGTAAAACCACGGCGCGATCGAGACATTGAGGCACCTCCAGTAATTGTTGTTTCAAGGTTGAATCCAAAGGCAATAAGTAAATCAACTGATAAACGATGTCACAAAAGTTTCTTTCTTTTTCTTTTGCGCCCTTTTGATTTGATACGTGTTCTAATAACTCCGACATGTAATAAAACTGATCCGGGATATCTTGTTCCGGCTCTTCCTCGATAAACTCAACATCTGCAATGAGCAAACCACTTTGTTGTGTTTTGGTCGAAAGTACCCGAAAACGCTTTTGCCCGCGGACCGTAATACCCAACAATCCATCCGCACGGTTTTGCCAATCAGTAACCGCAGCCGAGGTACCCGTGGTGAAAATTTCAACCTCACTATCCGTTTCTTCTCCCTGGTAGATTAATACGATACCGAAGGGTTTGGTTTCGCGCATGCATTCAGCAATCATGTCACTGTATCGCGGTTCAAATATTTTTAACGGTAGGGAGTTACCCGGGAGTAAAACAGTTTTTAATGGGAATAGCGGCAATTGCATCAGGTCTAGGACTCTGTCGGGTCACCCCAGCGTGGTGACAGGTTATTTTCTATATCCAGTTGATCCAGAATTCGACTGATGACAAAGTCAACCAGGTCTTGAACGGACGTTACGCCCTGATAAAAGGCTGGATTAGGTGGTAGGATCACTACGCCTTGATTGGATAATCGCAGCATATTCTCCAGGTGTAAACTTGAAAATGGCGTTTCTCTTGGCACGAGAATGAGACGCTTGCGCTCCTTGATAACGACGTCTGCAGCACGATGAATCAAGTTATTACTCAAGCCCTGGGAAATGGCTGCAAGCGTACCCATGGAGCATGGGCACACCACCATGGCATCGGCGACGGATGAACCGCTGGCGATAGGTGCTGTCCATTGATCCTTGCCATATACCGCCAATTTCTCCGGATCACAATTAAAATATTGGCACAATTGACTGTGCATTTGTTGGGGGTTTGCACCCGGCTTTAAGTCAGATTCCATAGCCAGTACAATTTGCCCCGGTTTGGAGCTGACAAATTGAACTTGAACCTCAGCCAGAAGTAGCTGTTCCAAAAGGCGCAAGGTAAAGGGTGCACCGGAAGCACCGGTCATGGCCACAGTGATACGTTTCATGTTTGAGCCTTTAATTTTTCCTGTTCCGTAAGTTGTGCTGTGGCGCTGGATAACCGGGCAATAAGATTTTCCAGAAAGATGCGGTAATACTGCAATTGAGTCTCAACAGAGGCTTTTTCCAGCAAGGTGCCGCTGACTACCATCAACGAAACATCCGTTCGAGCCCTTATCGATGCCTGGCGGGGTTCGCGAGTAATGAAAGCGATTTCTCCAAAACAATCTCCTTGATACATACGACCAATAACTACATCCTCTTTCATGACCTCAACACCACCCTTGGTGATGATATAGAAAGAGGTTTCTATTTCACCCTCGGAAACGATAAGTTCACCTTTTTTATAATCATACCATTCACTGGCATCGACAACTTCAGTGATCTGCTCATCGCTGAAATCTTTGAAAAATTTCAGATAACGCAACGTGGCCCATTTTTCCTTCATGTCAATGCGTTGTCCCACACCACGAAGGCGACCATAAGCCTTGGACAACTCGGTGGCCAGTTGTTGCGCACTTTCATATCGATCATCGATCTTCTTTTTAAGACACTTTTCACAGATATCGATGACCTGCTGAGGGACATCAGGCCTGAGTACAGATAATGGATCGGGTTCCAGGTTGGTAATCTGGTACATCAGTGATTCCAGATTGCTGGCTTTAAACAGGGGGCGTCGAGCGAGTAGGGCGTACATGACCGCTCCCAGGGAGTAGATATCTGATTGCTCAACGAGGATTTTTTCCTCGGTCAATTGTTCCGGGGGTAGGTACATGGGACTACCCTGCACCTGGGAAACCTCACTATCTCCCATATCAAAGTGGGCAATACTGAAGTCCATGATTTTCACTTCACCCTCTATGCTCAGCATTATATTACCGGGTTTTAAGTCTCTATGAATCACCCCCTGTCGATGCACATAGTCCAGACCCTTAGCACATTGATACATGACATCGATAATCTGGTTGGTATTTAAAACGCGATCACCCGTCACGTATTCTTGCAGGGTTTCTCCATCCACGTATTCCATGACAATATAGTTCCATTTGTCCTGTTGTCCGGCATCATAAACTGCAGTTACCGAAGGATGATGCATCCGTCCTGCTGAATAGACTTCCCCAAAGAACCCTTCTCGCATCTGTTGTGCCTGTTGGGCATTGACACCATCGAATTCATGGGCCAATTTTATGGCCACAGGGCGTTGGACAAATGGGTCATAAGCCTCATAAACGACACCCATGGAACCCTTACCGATGGTACGTTTGATCAGGTATTTAGAAATTTTTTTGGGGCGAGGCGTTTTTTTTACCATCTTTTTAATGTTGCAGTGCTTCAATTAATTTTTGATGAAGTCCATCAAAACTACCATTACTTAATATAATGATCTGATCATCCGCTTGTGCCATTTGGGCTAAATAAAGGACAATTTCATCAATATTACCCTTTATTATAAAACGTTCTGACTGTAAGTCTGCGATAGCTTGCATGTTCCACTGCAGTGATTGATTGTCATATAAAACAACCACATCAGCAGAGTGAAACGCATCGGCCAGTGAGTCTGCGTGAACACCCATTTTCATGGTATTTGAGCGGGGCTCAAATACTGCAATTAATCGTCCCTTTCGTAAAGGTTTAAGTGCTGCCAAAGTTTGCCGGATCGCTGTGGGATGATGCGCAAAATCATCCACAATCGTAATGTCGTTAATCTTGGCAATCACTTCCTGGCGTCTTTTTACCCCTTTAAACTCGGAAAGGGCTTCAAGGCCTATTTTTATGGATACACCCGCATGCTGGGCGGCGAGCAAGGCTGCACTGGCATTAAGCTGGTTAAATAATCCGGTTTGATGAGCACCTTCAACGTAATGCTTATGATCGCGTTGATCGGTCAATTGACCGGAATCTACATCGACGGTTAAATCTGCACTTTTTACACCAAAGCTCTGGGTTTCGCTCCAGCAGCCGATGGCTAAAACTTCGTCAAGTTGTGAATCCTGATGATTATGAATGATAAGCCCGTTGGCAGGCACGATACGGACCAGATGATGAAATTGTTTCTTGATCGCGTCGAGATTTTCAAATATATCAGCATGATCAAACTCCAAGTTATTCAGTACCAGCGTACGGGGATGGTAATGAACAAACTTGCTGCGTTTATCAAAAAAGGCGGTATCGTATTCATCGGCTTCGATCACAAAAAAGGGAGCCGCTCCCAGTCGTGCTGAACGGTTGAAATTTTGTGTCAATCCTCCAATAAGAAAGCCGGGATTGAGTCCGGCATATTCCAAAATCCATGCCAACATACCACTGGTCGTGGTTTTTCCATGAGTACCTGCCACAGCCAACACCCAGCGATCCTTTAACAAGTGTTCATACAGCCATTGTGGTCCTGAAATATAAGGCAAGTTTTCATTGAGAATAAATTCAATCTGTTCATTTCCACGAGAGATGGCATTACCAATCACAAACAGGTCTGCTTCAAGATCCAGGTTCTCGCAAGTGTAGCCCTCGCGTAACTCGATGCCAGCATCTTGTAGCTGGGTACTCATAGGTGGATACACGTTCGCATCAGAACCCATAACCTCATAACCTCGCTCACGCGCTAACATGGCAATGCCAGCCATAAAGGTGCCGCAGATGCCCAGGATATAAATCTTCATCTTAGAAAAAATTTAGTAATATCAGTTCGTATAACAGAAAATAATTGAAGGCGATGAAGCCTGCGGCCAGGGTATTGATTTCAAACGAGCGTTTAAATATTAATGATATTACGGCAAGATTCCATAACAGCAGCAATAAATTAATCTGCAAAGTGACAGGATTGATTTCATTATCACTGATGGGTTCGGGTAAAACGAACAATATAGGAATACTGACGATGCTTATGATTAGACTGACCCCGCTCAAGGCCGTCATGGTCTGTAATAGACGCTCGATTTTTGATCCTATCCTTAACGTAACAAAACTGATCATCAATAGAATAATAAATTCCAGCGCAATTTGTGCCAGTATGGATAAAAAGCTTCTCTGATCCCCCAGTAAAATCTGTCCAGCGATCAGGTAGGCTACTAATGTTAGTATTAAGCAGGCTGGGCTATAAGGTAAACGCGCCGGGGTCGCATTGAACAGGGTCATTTGCACAAATAGTTTCAGACAGAATAACCATTCAGATAATAGTTTTACCACGGTAATATGATCCCAACTGTTGTATTCACTAATGTGATTCTGTCTGAAGAAAGTGCTGTATTTGTTTGAACAGGTTTCCTGATGATAGATAATCAATCGGTATATTCAAACGATGGTGATCTTTTTCAATAACCAGGCTGGGGAAACTATAAACTCCGATTGCACGAACACGCTCCAATTCTTCTAGCAGGGTTTGATGTGTTTCAGGTGAGCGCATTTTATCTTCGAATAGTCGACGATCAAGCCCGATGGAATGAGCCAGATCTACCAGGGTTTTCAGGTCTGAAGGGTTGCGCGCTTCAAGGTAGTAGGCTTGTTGTATCGCCAGTGTCATTGCGGCTTCCTGATCAGCCATCTCCCGAGCGCAGATGACTGCCCGGCAAGCCGGATAGGTTGAACGACGAGGCCTGTTTTGTGTCCAGAAATCAAAATTAAATCGGGTGCCGGGTATTTTTTCTTGGATCCGGCGCCAGGTTGCCTGCAGGTTTTGTTGCATACCCTGATCCATGGGCGTATCACTATCCGGCGCCAGTCCGCCTACCCAGCTCACGATATGGATACTGGTAGGCAAAAGCTGTTGCAAGGATAGCCAAACCGGACGGAAACCCCAACACCAACTGCACATGGGGTCATGCACGTAATACAGGGTTGACTCAGCAGGCGTGGACATGAAAATCAGTGCTTAAAAGGAACTCAAACAGCGGTTAAATAAAAGAATGAGGAAAATGCCTCATTTCGATATACTCACGCGCTTATTTATACCGATAATAACGAGTTTATGAGCAATATCTCTGAATATGATGTTAGCACCTTTCAAGGATTGATACAGGCCTTGCAATCATTCTGGTCTGAACAGGGTTGTGTGGTCATGCAGCCTTTGGATATGGAAGTGGGTGCAGGCACTTTTCACCCGGCCACATTTCTGCGCTCGATAGGGCCTGAACCGTGGCGGACTGCATACGTGCAACCCAGCCGCCGCCCAACAGACGGGCGTTATGGTGAAAATCCCAATCGCCTGCAACACTATTACCAATACCAGGTGTTGCTTAAACCCAGCCCGAATAATATCCAGCAGTTATACCTGGATTCTCTCAAAGTGATGGGGTTTGATCCGCTTGAGCATGATATTCGTTTTGTGGAAGACAATTGGGAGTCACCAACGCTAGGAGCGTGGGGATTAGGCTGGGAAGTTTGGTTGAATGGTATGGAGGTTACTCAATTTACTTATTTTCAGCAGGTTGGCGGATTAGAATGCCGGCCGGTGTCTGGTGAGATTACTTATGGGCTCGAGCGTTTGGCGATGTATATCCAGGGGGTAGAAAGTATTTATGACCTGGTGTGGACTCATGGTTCCCAGGGTGATGTGACTTACGGTGATGTGTTCCATCAAAATGAAGTCGAACAATCTGCCTATAATTTCGAACATGCCGATACTGATGAATTGTTTCATTGGTTTGATGTTTGCGAACGTGAAAGTCAAAAATTGATTGAAGCCAAGCTGGCTTTACCTGCCTATGAACAAGTTATGAAAGCTTCTCATACCTTCAACTTGCTAGATGCGCGTCATGCAATTTCAGTCACGGAACGACAGCGTTTTATTTTACGGGTGCGTACCCTGGCACGGGGTGTAGCAGAAGCTTTTTACCAGTCGCGTGAAGCCTTGGGTTTTCCCTTGGTTAAACATGAGAAAGGTGCCGCATGAGCGACTGTTTAATTGAATTGGGTACTGAAGAGTTACCTCCAAAAGCACTGCTCACCTTGTCTCAAGCTTTTACAGAGGCCATAACAAGAGATTTAAAGGAAGCTGGCCTGGTTGCGGAGAGCGTTGAGCGGTTTGCCACGCCCAGACGTTTGGCCATCCTGTTGAAAGGTGTTCCGTTAAAGCAGGCTGACCAGTCCGTGGAAAAGCGTGGCCCCGCATTGCAGGCAGCCTATGATGACAATGGTGAACCGACCAAAGCGGCATTGGGTTTTGCACGTTCCTGTGGTGTTGAAGTTGCCGATTTACAACAAAAGGAAACTGACAAGGGTACCTGGTTATATTTTGATAAACTGGAGGAGGGTAAAACTTTACAGGAGTTATTGCCTGAAATGGTGCATAGGGCTCTGGCCCATTTACCTATCCCCAAGCGCATGCGATGGGGTGATAGTACAGAAGAATTTGTACGCCCCGTTCATTGGTTGGTCATGTTGCTCGATAACCAGTTGGTTGATGCGCAGATTTTGGGAGCGCAAGCAGGGAATGAAACATATGGGCATCGTTTTCATGCGCCTGAAGCCCTGGTTATTGAACGGGCTGTGGATTATGAAAAATTATTGGAAGCTCATGCCTATGTCGTCCCGAGTTTTGAAAAACGTCGAGCCATGATTCTTCAACAAGTAGAGGCAGCGGCCGCTGCATTGGGCGGAACAGTAAAAATCGATGAAGATTTACTTGACGAGGTAACCGCGCTGGTGGAATGGCCGAAAGCTATTAGTGGGCGCTTTGACAAAGAGTTTTTAGCAGTACCTTCAGAAGCACTGGTCACAACCATGCAGGACAATCAGAAATATTTCGCAATATTTGATCAGTCAGGCAAGTTGATGCCTCATTTTATTACCATAGCCAATATTGATAGCAAAAAGCCTGAACTGGTTTCCCTGGGTAATGAACGGGTTATTCGGCCTCGCTTCGCCGATGCTAAATTTTTCTGGGAACAGGATAAAAAAACCAGCTTGTCTTCACGGTTGCAGAGTTTAGAAACCGTTGTGTTTCAACATCAGTTAGGCACAATTGGGGACAAAGTCATCCGTATTCGTGCCTTGGCAGGCTATATGGCAGAAACGCTGGGCTTTGATGTGAGCGAGGCAGAACGTGCTGCCGAATTATGTAAGTGTGACCTCATGACCAATATGGTTGGTGAATTTCCCAAACTGCAGGGCATTATGGGCAACTATTATGCTCGTCATGATGGTGAATCTGAAGTCGTAGCCAACGCCATCGAACAACACTATTGGCCACGTTATGCTGGAGATGCAGTCCCTGCAGAAGCCGTAGGTCAGTTTGTGGCTTTGGCTGATCGTATCGATACCATGATGGGTATATTCGCAATCGGGCAAAAACCCACTGGAGTGAAAGATCCGTTTGGATTGAGACGTTCTGCGTTGGGCATTATTCGTATTTTGATTGAAAATGAATTACCGATCGATATCGTGACTTTATGCCAGAAAGCCGCGGAAGCCCTGGCGGATAAGTTGGATGCCACCTCCGTTGTTGATGACGTGGTTCATTATATCTTTGACCGCTTGCAATCTTATTACCAGGATCGGAATATACGTTTTGATGTGGTCGAAGCTGTGCTTGCCTGCAAACCTACGGTATTGACAGATCTCGAAAACCGTGTGGTCGCGGTTGATCAATTTCTGGGTGAAGAAGCAGCGGTTGCATTAGCGGCCGCGAACAAACGCATTAATAATATATTGAAAAAAAATGAGCAGGTATTCGGTTATGAAGTTGATACCGAGTTATTCGAGGCCGAGGCCGAAAAGCAACTCTTCCATAACTTGAGTCAACTAGAGGCGATCGCGATCGGTCATTTTAATGGTGGTGAGTACTTGCCGGGCTTGGAAGTGCTTTCTGGCCTGCGCCCTATGGTGGATCGTTTTTTTGATGACGTGATGGTCATGGTAGATGACGAAAAGTTACGACATAATCGATTGGCACTGTTACAAATGTTGGCCAATAATTTTATGCGTGCGGCTGATTTCTCACGGATTCAATAGGGGTTGTAAACAGCATGCATCGCATGGTCATACTTGATCGGGATGGTGTTATCAATGAATACTCGGATACCGATGTTAAATCGGTAGATGAATGGATACCTATTCCCGGCAGTTTAGAAGCCATTAGTCGGTTAAAAAAAGCTAATTTCGATGTCACGGTCGCCACTAACCAATCGGGTCTTGCCTCGGGATTGTTTGATTATGATGACCTTAAAGCCATGCATGACAAGTTAAATGATCTACTGGCCCAACGTGGAACCTCAATTGATGGCATTTTTTTCTGTCCTCATAGCCCCTCTGATAACTGTGTGTGCCGAAAACCGAAGCCGGGCCTGTTATTGCAGATTGCGCAACAGTTCGGGATACGCCTGTTTGAAACTTATTTTGTCGGCGACAGTATGTCTGATATCCAGGCCGCCAGAATGGCGGGAGCTAAACCGGTACTGGTACGTTCGGGTAAAGGTGTTTTAACGTTGCATAAGTATGGTCCTTTTGAAGATGTACCGATTTATGACAACCTGTCTGCATTCACACGGGAGTTTCTGCGGGAAAATGCTTGAGTGCTCTCATGAATAAATTGCTTATGGTAATTCGAGCCACGCTGTTTTGGCTGTTTTTTATGCCCAGCACCTTGTTTTTTGCCATCCTTTTAACGTTGTCCATCGTATTACCTTTTAGTACGCGAATTGGTTTAATCAAAGTTTGGATTCGACTGAATCTTGCCTGGCTTAAATTAACCTGCAATCTGGGTTACGAGGTTGAGGGGCTGGAAAATATTCCAGAAGGTGGATTCATCATTATGAGTAAGCATGCTTCCACCTGGGAAACCATTGCGATACAGCAATGGTTCAAGCCTATGGTCTGGGTGGTCAAACGCGAACTGATGTGGCTTCCCTTTTTTGGTTGGGGTTTAAAAACGATGGATGCGATTGCCCTTAATCGAGGTACGGGGCGAAAAGCGATCAAGCAGTTAGTTGATGAGGGCTTGGTCCGTCTCAACGAGGGCCGTAATATCATGCTCTTTCCGGAGGGTACACGTGTGCTGCCTGGACAGTACAAGCCGTTTAAAATGGGCGGTGCGATTCTGGCGCACAAGACGGGTTATGATATTTTACCCATTGCACATAATGCCGGTGAGTACTGGCCGCGACACAGTTGGATCAAGTGGCCTGGAACCGTCAAGGTCATCATTGGGCCACCCATTTCTCCAAAAGGTAAAAATCCGGATGTCATCATCAAAGAGGTTGAAGACTGGGTGCTTGGGACCTGTAAAAAGATCAGTGATCCAGAGCAGTTGAAAAAACTGGGCATTGAAAACTGATTGATTCACGCACAAGATAGTTAACTATACTTGTTAGTTAACTTGTTTTAGTAAAGTGAACATGCCTTTAATCCGTTTGATCCCTGTGCTGTTGTTGTCGTTGCTGTTACCCTCCTGTGAAGAGGGCGGTGATGACCTGCCTTTCCTGGCGAGTTGCGATCTTGAAGACCAGAATCGTTTTGTGCACGATGTGTTACTGGATCGTTATCTTTGGTATCGAGAAGTAGAGCCAGTGATCAGCTACGCGGATTTTGATTCGCCCCAGCAATTGCTCGATTTTCTCAAGTACGATGAGAAAGACCGGTTTTCTTACATCACCAACGCATCCGAATTTCAAAACCTTTTCAACGCGGGACAGTATCTTGGGTATGGCTTTTCTTATCTGACCCAGGCTGATGATACTGTTTGGGTGCGGTTTGTTTATACGGATTCTCCAGCCGGCAGGGCGGGCCTTGAACGGGGTGACGAAATTCTTGCGATTAATGGCCAAACAGTGGCCGACATTATCAGTGCCAATGCCTGGTCGGACATCTTTGGTCCTGCGCAACAGAATTATCCTCTAGACCTGGAAATCCGTAAGCCAGGCTCGTCTGCTACTGTATTGAATCTTTTCAAAACTACCGTCAATATCAACACGGTTTTACATGCCAGTGTTCGTCCTCAGGGTATCAATCAGATGGGTTACCTGGTTTTTAAGAGTTTTCTTGGCACCTCAAATGCAGAACTTGAGTCGGTGTTCAGTCAATTCAAGGCGGCTTCGGTAAACCGGCTGATCCTTGATCTACGCTACAATAGTGGCGGCTCTGTATCCGTAGCACGGAATCTTGCCAGCTATATTTATCAAGATGAGACTTACCCTGTTTTTGTTAGCCTGGAACATAATGACAAAAATCCTTTTTATGACACGTCCTACTCATTGATTGCTCAGTTTCATAGCCTTGACCTGGACCAGGTCATCATACTGACAACAGGAGAGACCTGTTCCGCGAGCGAAATGCTGATTAATGGGCTGGATCCTTTCCTGGATGTCAAAATTGTCGGTTCTACGACTTGTGGCAAGCCCGTGGGCATGAATACCTTTTACTTCTGTGACAACGCCCTGTTACCGGTCACTTTCGCCGGATTTAATAGTTTGGGCGAGGGGGATTACTTTGATGGGCTACCCGCAGATTGTGCTGCAGGCGATGATATCGATTTTGCTTTTGGTGATGAAAACGAGCCCATGTTGAAAGAAGCCCTGTTTGTCAATGCCAATGATGAATGTCAAGTCATACGGAAGCCGACACTCAAATCCATCTCTGAAAATCGCGCTGCTTTTCAGTCTGATTCGCTACAAGGGCTTATAGGTGCGATTTAAGCTGTTCCTGTTATGTCTGTTGATGTTACCCGGTTTGTCACAGGCCTACTGGACGGGTATCGGGGCTTATCTAGGCCAATCTGATACGGATTGGCTTTTCAACGCTAATGCATTCGAAGCGGATACCAGACGCTATGGTTTGCATATCGAAGAACGCACAGAACCCGGCTTAAGGGTGGGCGCAGGTTTGGGGCAGTTCAGTGTCCGACTGCGGGATCTTCAGGGGGTTGAAGCCACGGAAAAATTTAATGGTGAGTTTTTGGAGTTTTACTTGAGCTGGCCCTTTGAAATCAATCAAAACCTGACCTTGCACAGTCGTTTAGATTACCAGTTTAATCTTGGCTCGCCCTCGGGCAGTGAGGATGAAAACGAGGATATTGACTGGAACGAGGCAGGATTAACCCTGGGTATTGCCATCCGGCTCGGTATTATTTCTTTAAGACCTTTCATCAATTGGCGCGAGATAGATGGAGATACCACGACCAATAATTCAACACGCACTTTTTCAGAAGAAGAAAGCCAGATTTCCGGTTTAATCCTGGATATTTATGTTGAGCCTACCGGTTATGTGCGTTTAAAAAGCACCCTGGGTGAAAGTTCATCTATCTGGCTGGGTTTTATTCGGGAATATTAGAGGATTACCGGCCCATTATTATGTAACTCAATAGGAGATATCGCTTATGTCATCAGCCGTGAGCCGACCACCGGCAGCCACCAGTGAGCAGGCTCTTGAACATTTTTCGTCCTTGTTGCAATTTGAAACCGATTGTTGGGATGTCCACCATGCCATTAGCAATGACAGACAGGATTTTATCCTGCTCGATGTGCGTTCCCATGAAGCATTTCAGGTTGGACATATAGAGACCGCTATGAGCCTGCCACATGCCAAGATAAATGAAGCCTCATTGGAGGCCTATCCGCAAAAAACATTATTTGTAGTTTACTGTGCGGGGCCGCATTGTAACGCAACAGAAAAAGCAGCTATTCGTTTAGCCAAACTGGGTCGACCGGTTAAGAAGATGATTGGGGGCGTTACCGGCTGGTTAGATGAAGGATTTGATTTAAAGAGTGGCCCACAAAACATGTAGGTAATGTTAACCTGATGACCACCAACGGACACGATAGATCACGCTATTTTTTACTTAATTGATACCAATCAGGGAATTATCGACTATAAGGAGATCATAGCTACTGGAGCAAAGAATAATAAATGAGCTCGTTAATGGTCATATCTCGAAACTTTATATGAATATCATTCCCTCAGAATCCGAATTAAACCAGGCCTTTGATGCCATTCAGGGGATTCGTATCCCTAAAATTCCCGATGCTGTGCTGGCGTTAAAACAAGAACTCTTAAAACAAGAACCCAATATGTCAGATATCGGTCAAATCCTGGCATCTGATCCGGCCCTCTCGGGAATTGCATTAAAAATAATCAATTCGGGTAAATATGGTTTATCAAGAGAAATCCAGTCCATTTCGCAGGCGGCTGTCTTGCTGGGATTGAATGTCATTCAGGAAATAATTTTACTTTCTGCTTTAAAGCAGGCCATGGGACAAAGCTCACCTTTTCAAACCTATATTTGGAAAAGCTCACAAGCCATCGCCATGGGTGCAAAAGCGCTGGCTATCTCGGTTGAAGGGGTCTCCCCTGAGTCGGCCTTCCTGGCAGGATTATTTCAAAATGTGGGTGCGTTGTTGCTGGATAAAAAGTATGAAAATTATTCGATGCAATACCTGGAGTCTTTGGCAAATCCGATCACGTGCTTGAAACTTGAAGAGGAACAATATAACACCAATCATGCGACCATTAGTTTTCTGTTGGCGAAACATTGGCGCTTGCCAGAAAAAGTGGGTATCTCCATTTATCATAGTCATGCTGAAACCTGCTTAGGACTAGATGATCCAGAAATCAAAGGACTGATAGCGATCCTCAAGATTTGTGAGAATTCAACCTCTCACATCTTGGATTCAGGATTAAAATTCACACCTGAAGGCACTAAGGCAGTGGCGAATAGTTACCTAGAACTTGCATTGGATACCGATGCCATCAAGGAGATGAATTATGAGCTCCGCCAGGTTTCTAATTAACTGTTTAAGGATTTATTCAGGCTTTATATTTTTCAACAATCCATTGGTCTCAAAGAAAAGGACCCGACTCCTACTATCGCTTGATCCTCTAAACCTGACCTGGGATTGTGTAACGGGAAGTTCGTAAAAGTGCCAATAATAGTCAGTGATCCCCATCATCTTTCAATAAAAATATGTTTGCGCTATCTCATATTTGAGCTTAGCCTGTCAGAATGATGTTAGTGGCACAACTTGAATCAGAAAGCAGTTAAAACTCCCGATAATGGTCACATTGAACCACCAACAAAACGCAACAGAATTTGTCCATAGTATCGATGACACAGGTTCTATTTGTTATGTCAATGATGCTTGGTTAAACTTCGCGACTGAAAACGGTTGGCCTATTTCTGCCGATGAAATAATTGGATCTCAGCTAGTTTCAAGCATCATGGGCCCGGAAACCAGGCATATCTATGACCTTTTGATTAACAGGGCCCGGGAAGAGGGTCTTCAGGCCCAATTCAAGTATCACTGTGATTCGCCAGATCGTCGCCGATTGATGGAAATGCGAATTTTCCATGATCAAGTATCAGATCAAGTCGAGTTTCGAAGCCGCATTATAAGCACAGAAAAAAGAAAGCCGATTGTTCTCATTGATTCACTGTACGAAAATCGCTCTGACACAATTCTTAAGATGTGTAGTTGGTGTAAAGCGATATGGTATGAGCATAACTGGGTTGAGCTTGAAAGAGCTGTTCAACAGCTTGGTTTTATGACTGAACAAGAGTTACCCCAAATTAGTCATGGTATTTGTAGTCAATGCAGTAAACAGATGACGAAAGTGATAGATAACTGATGAAAATTCTTGTATTGGATGATGATCATGTTCTCACCATGATTCTTGCCGATCATTTGGCGGATCGGGGGCATCAAGTTGTACCTGCTTACAAGGGCAATCTAGCGGCTCATTTTTGTGAGGAGGAAGAATTTGACCTGGTGATTGTCGATTATGTATTGGCTGAGATGAATGGTTTTGAAGTTCTAGAACGACTGAGACAAAAGAATCGAAAAGCCCGGGCCATTATTATCACAGGCTTCCCAGAATTACTTAAAGATGAATCAAAGCGACTCAAAGAGCTTGATGTGGAGGCCGTTCTTGATAAGCCATTCTCTTTTTCAAAAGTAGATGAATTAATCGAAAAGTATAATAAATAAAGCGTGCATAGTTTTAAAGGAAGACTTATAAAAACCAGGTGGCAATTTCTACTCTTTACCGGAAATTTATTCAATATTTGCAAACATCTAACCCTTGAGCAGTCATACCCATAACCGAGGATGACGGCTAAGTGAAAAACGGACTTTCAAATCATTAAAATATTATGGGGAAATCTAATTGTATTTAAAAAAGATATGCACCCGCTTTTACAGAAATTAACTGGTGGCGATAGAAGATCTATTGGTCGAGCTGATGAAGTGGTTACGGAGGTATTGCGGGAACCAAAACTGTTTCCAGTATTAATGAAAGGCCTTTTTCAAGACAATCCTTTAGTCAAAATGCGCGCATTCGATGTTTTGGAAAAGGCTACGAAAAAAGATCCAACACAGTTGATCCCTTTCAAAGGCACCCTAATTGAACTTGCTCAAACTGAGGTTCAAAATGAAGCTCGTTGGCACTTGGCACAAATTTTACCCAGGCTTAATCTAACGCATGAAGAAAATATTGTCGTCGTCAATGCATTATTAACCTATTTATCCGGTAGCAGTAGTATCGTAAAGACATCGGTAATGCAGGCATTCAGTGATATTTCAGAAACTGATAAAGAGTTAAGAGAAGAATTACTGGCGCATATTAAGGAACTGACAGTTATTGGTACTCCCGCTATGAAAGCCAGAGGAAATAAATTGCTAGGGAAGCGCAAACGCTAATTTGAGTATCTTTAATTTAAGCAGTGTTTTTTAGGTCGATCATTAGTCTTGACGTTGTAAGACTTGAAGGTCGGTCTCTTGGAATTGCCGTTAAAAACCATCTCAAACGGATGCGTGGTATCAAAGGTAGTAGTTCAGTAGGAAGATACCTGTCGTTAAGACTAGACATGAGTTGAATGATATAAAGATGTGGACTGCAGAGCAGTATCATAGTTAAACTGTTTTATATAACAAAAAAATCTGACGTAATCGCATAGGGGGAAATGCCATGTATCAAAAGATTCTTGTACCCATTGATATGACTCATTTGGCGGAAGGCAAGTCGACTCTCGATGTCGCCATCGAGCATGCAGAAGAGTCCTCAAAAATCATTCTTCTCAACGTCGTTGAGGATATTCCCAACTGGGTCGCAATTCAATTACCCGCTAACATTATCGACGTTTCATTGGAGCATACTGCCAAAGAGCTCAAGGCTATTGCCAATGCCAGCGGCAGGTCCATGGAGGTCGAGGCCCGCACTGGAAGCTCTTACCATACGATTCTGCAAGTTGCTGAAGAGAAAGAAGTCGACTTGATTATCATCGCATCGCATCGTCCTGGTCTGCAGGATTACTTCCTAGGTTCGACTGCATCAAAGGTTGTGCGACACGCAAAGTGCTCGGTGTTGGTCGTACGCTAGGTCAGACCTCTTGTTGCTAAAGTCAGCATTTTTATATGGCCGCTAAGGGTCGAAGTAACCATCTGAACCGGAATGTCTCAAAGACTCATTACCAGGTGGGCATTCAATCCTGATGTCTAAGCGGGCCACTAAGCGCCCTAGGGCGCATTACTAAGCCCGTTCGTCCTTTGTTGACTCAATGACCACGTAGGTTGTAATTGAGCTGACTTGAGGTAATCCACCCAGAGTTTCTGCATGGAATCTTTTGTAATGATTAATATCGGAAACTTCCACGCGTAATAAGTATTCAAAGGCTCCGGTAACATTATGGCACTCCCTGACATCGGGTGAATCAGCAATTGCTTGTTCAAATGACTTCTGGGAATCAAGAGTGTGGTTGGATAGTCCAACGGTGACATAAGCCAGAAAACCCTTGCCTTGTTTCTCCGGATTAAGGATGGCGCGATAGCCCATTATGATTCCGGAGTTTTCCAATTCTTGTACCCGCCTCAGACACGCTGAAGGAGAAAGACCTACCTTTTTAGCCAGTTCAATATTACTGATACGCCCATTACTGGAAAGTATTTGCAATATATCACTATTATATCGATCTAATTTGAACATATATTGCTCATATAAGTAATTATTAGATAATTATGCAAGTTAATTCGGCAAATTTTAAGTAATAATTAACCTCTGAATTGATTGACGGAATTATTATGAATGAACTTCAATTATTGCTGTTTGTGATGACCTCGTTACTGGTCATTCTGACACCTGGACAGGATATGATTTTGGTGATGTCGCGAGGTATGTCACAAGGGATCAAGGCTGGAATGATTACAGCCATGGGCGTAAGTGTGGGTTTGCTGGTTCATACCATGCTGGCGGCCATGGGAGTCGGCGCTTTATTGCTTGCCTCAGAGACACTGTTTACCCTCGTAAAAATGATAGGTGCAACCTATCTCATTTATCTTGGCATTCGCCTTCTAGTGAGTAAATCTGTAATAGGAAACCTAAAGGCTACAAAAAAAAGCTACAAGAAAATGTTTTCGGAAGGCGCTATTTCAAATATCACAAACCCTAAAGTGAC
>JASJBW010000099.1 GCA_030066315.1 Gammaproteobacteria bacterium | reverse complement strand
TAAAAAATGGTGCGAAAGGAGAGACTCGAACTCTCACGGGTTGCCCCACTGGAACCTAAATCCAGCGCGTCTACCAATTCCGCCACTCTCGCACATGGCTAATATTTAAGAAGCGATCTGATTGCATTAAATTAAAAAATTTCGCTTACCAGCGACCTCCCACATTGGGGAGGCTGTAGTATATGGGGTGGACGATGGGGATCGAACCCACGACAACAAGAGCCACAATCTTGTACTCTACCAACTGAGCTACGCCCACCATAAACCTTTTACTTCGTGAGGTATCAAAATAACTGCCGGTTAATAACCCGTGAGCCTCACATTGTGTTTATCAATCACATTATGCGATTGTTTCGAACCCGCTCTTCACCGTCAAGTAGGCCGATGCGTATAATTTTAAAAATGGCACGCCCGGCAGGATTCGAACCTGCTACCCTCGGCTTAGAAGGCCGATGCTCTATCCAAATGAGCTACGGGCGCAGTAACCTGGCCTTGAAGTTCACTTCCTGTAAACAGAAACATAATCAATAACTTCCTGTCTTGTCTAAATGGTCGGGGTGGAGGGATTCGAACCCCCGACCCACTGCTCCCAAAGCAGTTGCGCTACCAGGCTGCGCTACACCCCGAATCACTGATCTGTCAGCAAGGCGCGGAATGATACGCAAATCAACCAGCAGCGTCAATCAACCTTTTGGATTAATAAGCCCCCCTGAAATCCTTAAAAAACCCTTAAAGATAAAGGCCTTAGGACCTTTTCCAACGGGTACCTTGGGGGCTATCTTCTAATATGATACCGACTTCGGTTAATTCATCTCGAATCTGATCAGCCATTGCCCAGTTTTTTTCCGCTTTCGCTTGCTGCCGGAGTGCAATTTTTTCTTCGATTTCTTGATCCGAAATAGCACTTTCTGTGACAGCTGAATGCAGGTATTCCGCCGGTTCTGCCTCTAGTAATCCAATCAGGTTGGCCAGGTATTTCAACAATGCCGCCAATGAAGCTGCTCGAGCCCTATCAGTATCTTTAATACGATTTAATTCCCTCACCAGATCAAACAAAACCGCTAATGCCTCAGCGGTATTGAAATCGTCTAACATGGCGCGTTCAAAACGCTGTTGATAATCGGAGTTTTTTGGCATTTCCCCTGGGGTTAGATCTAACAACGCGTTATACAATCTTTCCAGACTGGATCGGGCCAAATCCAGCTGTTCATCAGAATAATTCAACGGACTGCGGTAGTGGCTACCCAGAATAAAATAGCGGATTTCCTCTGCACGATATTCTTTAAGAACGTCGCGCAAAGTAAAAAAATTACCCAGAGACTTGGACATTTTTTCTTCGTTTACCCTGACAAAACCATTATGCATCCAGTAATTGACAAACTTTTCACCATGGCAACATTCACTTTGGGCAATCTCGTTTTCGTGGTGAGGAAATTGCAGATCTTGACCCCCGCCATGAATATCAAAATGATGGCCTAACATTTCGGTAGACATAGCGGAACATTCAATATGCCAACCCGGACGACCAGAACCATAATTAGAATCCCAGGCGGGTTCGTTTTCCTTGGCTTTTTTCCACAGTACAAAATCCAGCGGATCTCGCTTAAAGCTATCGATTTCAACACGTTCTCCTGCCCTGAGATCTTCGATACGTTTACCGGATAACTGCCCATAATCAGCAAATTGGTCGACGGCAAAATAGACATCCCCATTCTCTGCCGCGTAGGCATAACCCTTTTCCACCAGGGTATCGATCATCTTGAGAATGGCTGGCATGTTATCCGTGGCCTTGGGTTCTTGATCAGGACGTAAAACCCCCAATGCATCAGTATCTGCATGCATGGCGTCAATGAAACGTTCAGTCAAGGCATGAAAATCCTCATTATTCTCATTAGCGCGCTGAATAATTTTGTCATCGATATCGGTAATATTACGAATATAGGTCACGTCATATCCGAGGTATTTGAGAAAACGATAAATGACATCAAAAACCACGAGCACCCGGGCATGCCCTATATGACAGTAGTCATAGACGGTCATACCACACACATACATCCGCACCTTACCCTCGTCGATGGGCTTAAAGGTTTCTTTTTGACCGCTCAGGCTATTGAATATCTTTAACATGTGGTGCGACATTTTTAACTGTGGAGAAGCGCGAAGTGTAATTCAGTCCTGCAAAAATGCCTAGATTTCATTCCTTGTCTTCACCCTTCCATCCTGTGCCTCAAATCAGTTAGAATGCCGCCACTTTTTCTTAATGTGCTAGCTCATAGGAAAGCTGATGAAAAAAACACTCCCTTCTTTACTGGTTGTGATTGCAGCCATCCTGTCACTTGCCCTATTTACCACTGTTAAAGGCGAAAAAACCATGAATGACGAAACAAGCAATAATCCAATTGTGGTTCTGGAAACCACAATGGGCACCATCACCATAGAACTTGATGCCAAGAATGCACCTAACACTACCGAAAACTTCCTGGCTTACGTAGAAGACGGCTATTTTACCGATACCACGTTTCATCGAGTCATCCCCAATTTCATGATTCAGGGGGGGGGTATCACCGCTGATATGAAAGACAAACCAAGCAGCCGTGCACCTATTCAAAATGAAGCCAATAATGGATTAAAAAATGATCGTGGCACACTTGCAATGGCTCGAACCAGCGATCCGCATTCAGCCACCTCACAGTTCTTCATCAATCATAAAGATAACGATTTTCTGAATTTCAAGAGTGAATCCATGCAGGGATGGGGCTATGCTGTTTTCGGAAAAGTCACTGATGGTATGGATGTTGTGGATGCAATAGCTGCCGTTAAAACCGGTAACAAAGGCGGCCACCAGGACGTTCCTCTGGAAACAATCACTATTACCGGGGCCAGTAAACAGTAAGGTGTCAGACCGATCTGAAATTCTGTTCATCTCTGACCTCCATCTGGATCAACAGCATCCCCAGGTTATCGAAAACTTTCTGAACTTTATGCAGACCCGGGCTATTAAAGCCCGGGTTTTATACATCCTGGGCGATCTATTTGAAGTTTGGCTGGGTGATGATGACTCCGCTCCCTATTTTCAACCAGTATTCGAAGCTCTTAAAAATTTTTCACTCAACGGTAAGCTCTTTTTCATGCATGGTAACCGTGATTTTCTGATCGGTTCACAATTAGCCAACGCCCTTAAATGTTCATTATTAACAGATCCAACGGTCATACAACTTGGAAATCACCAGGTGGCTTTAATGCATGGCGATTTGTTATGTACCGATGATGTTGATTATCAGAACTTTAGGAGTCTAGTACGGGATGAGCAATGGCAACGTGATTTTCTATCAAAACCCCTGGCCCAGCGACGATCCATAGCGACAGGTTTACGCGAAAAAAGCCATCAAGCCATGCAGGATAAACACTATGAAATCATGGATGTTAATCTAACCACAGTGGCCAACACGATGCGCGATCTGGATGTGGATATCTTAATTCATGGTCATACCCATAGACCGGGCATTCATCCTGTCGCAACCCATAAAACTCGATATGTATTGGGTGACTGGCATCCCGAACCCAGTTATCTGAGTTGGTCCAATAATCAGTTTCAGCTGAAGGACCCAAGAGTTTCGGCGTAAAATTGACTCGGTCTTGTTTAGACTCAAGTCGCACCTCTACCCTTAATGGATAACATTAATTCGGTTTATAGATCCGATACCCCTGTGGAAACTGAATCAGTTGTTCCGATTTCAAAACCGGTCGGTATGACATCATTTTTTTTTGTTTCCCCATATAATCAATGACCTGTACCGGAAAACCACCGTCCAGGTATGCATCAACATAAAGGTAGTTATTGGCCATGTAACAAGGTTCCCGATAAGCTGCCGGAACACGTGACAGGGTTGTTTTGGCTTGTTCTGCCAACACCAACTCATAATCCCTGAGCACAGATATTAACTCTGGCATTAATCCTTCTACACTGACGACATGCTTGCATGTGTCACCGTTTGCCTTGAGTTCATAACCAACTCGTCGATTGCCCTCTATGGCAGGAGCCTGAGTCATCGGAGTTTTCTTTATTTTAAAATCCAGCGCGTAATCGATGGCCTGAATGACCCGGGGTTCAATTTTGAGATGTGTCTTATCCTCATGGTTAAAGCTATGAATCACCCGGGTTTTTAAATCAAACAGTATAAAGTCACCCTCATCAGAACCATCATCTAGGCGCAAATAATCATCGCTTAATAAATAGCGTGTCGAATACGGGTCAATGCCAGGCTCGGACTCTGAAAACAAAACTTCCAGCATCTTGACCTGATCTGCACTGACAACGAGTGGCATCAAAAAAAGTACCAGTACCAGATAACAATTTATGTATCTATTGATCATCATAAGCTTAGTAAGCGCTGCAGAATTAGGTGAGCCGCTCTAACTCACTCAATTCATCTTCATTAAAACCGGCTCGAATACGGGCTGCGTGATTAAACGGCCCACGTAAGCGACCAGAAAAATAAGTTTTCACCAGATCTTGGAAAGTCTTTTTAGGATTAAGTTCACGCTGCTGGCAACAATGCAGGAACCAGCGGTTACCGATTCGAACATGGCCAATTTCCTCTTCATAGATAATACTTAATAGATCAACAGCACGCTGGTCTCCTGCCTGTCCAAAACGCTCCATCATATTGGGAGTCACATCGAGCCCTCTAGCTTCCATTACTCTGGGTACCAGTGCCATACGATGCAATACATCATGCCGGGTTTTGCAAACCATATCCCAAAGCCCGTTGTGCGCCTTGAAAGCTCCGTAGCTAGACCCTAAATCAAACAGGTACTGATTTAACAGCTGAAAATGCCGAGCTTCCTCAGCAGCAACCTGTAGCCAGTCGGTGATAAAATCGTCAGGCATTTGTCGAAAGCGATAAGCCGCATCTAGCGCAAGGTTGATCGCATTGAATTCAATATGAGCAAACGAATGTAACATCACTATTCTACCGTGCTTACTCGATAATGAACGGCGAGGCACTTCTCTCGGATTCACCAGTTCAGGTCTGTCGGGGCGTCCAGGTATGTCGATTGCCTCTATAATGCCCCCCTCATCTCGAAACAACTGTCCATCCTGCCATTGAGTCCTCAACTGTTGTGTCAAGGTAGACTTTATAACCGGATCCTTTTCCAGGATGGCCTGGTAAACAGCTGAGTACAGTGCCTCTTTCAAGTTTAACTATCCAGGCCACGCGCCAGGTCTTTTTTAATATCCTCAATATCTTCCAGACCTACCGCTATTCGGATCAGGTTATCCGTAATACCGACTGCTGAGCGGTGCTCTTCGGATAAGCGTCCGTGAGTTGTCGTAGCAGGATGAGTGATTGTCGTTTTGGTATCACCCAGATTAGCGGTGATGGATAACAAGCGTGTTTCATCGATTAATTTCCAGGCCTGTTCTTTATCTCCTTTAATTTGAAAAGAGACGATGCCCCCGGAAGCACTTTGTTGCACTTTTGCCAAGTCATACTGTGGATGTGATTCCAGTCCGGGATAATACACCTGCTCTACCTGAGGGTGCGCATTAAGAAAGCTGGCCAACTCAGCCGCATTACGGGAATGTGCATTCATACGCAGCGATAATGTCTCAAGGCCCTTTAGCGCAACCCAGGCATTGAAAGGGCTCATGCTCGGTCCTGCCGTACGAATCACGCCATGTATATCAGTGCCGACCTTTTCTTTGTCGCCCACCACGGCACCGCCTATGATTCTACCTTGCCCATCCAGATATTTAGTGGCAGAGTGAATAATAATATCCGCACCAAACTGTAAAGGTTTTTGCAAAGCCGGCGTACAGAAACAGTTATCAACCACTAACAGGCAATCATGAGCATGTGCAAGATCAGCCAGCGCTTTAATGTCTGCCACCTCGGTTAAGGGGTTTGACGGTGTTTCCAGGAACAACAAGCGGGTATTAGGTTTTAAAGCCTGCTCCCACGCCCTTACATCAGTGAGATCAACAAAACTGGTCTCTACACCAAATTTACCCAAATAGCGTTCAAATAAAATGGTAGTAGTGCCGAAGATTGAACGAGAAGAAACGATATGATCTCCAGCTTTCAAAAGACCCAGACACACTGACAGGATTGCTGCCATTCCAGAGGCTGTTGCCACACAACTCTCTCCCCCTTCCAGGGCAGCCAGACGTTGTTCAAAATTACGCACCGTAGGGTTGGTAAAACGTGCGTAAATATTCCCGGGTTGTTCCCCAGAAAATCTTGCTGCCGCTTCTGCTGCAGATTTAAAGACAAAACTGGAGGTAGGGAAAATCGGCTCTCCATGTTCACCTTCCGCAGTTCGTTGATGACCGGTACGGATAGCCAAAGTATCAAAATGTAAAGGGTTGATATCGTCTGTCATGGAGTGCTCCCAAAAATTAAAAAGTTATTACTCGTCGGGAGGGTGAACAAGAAACCAGATGCTTGAACGGATGAAGTCGAACGCCCCCTCTTTAGCAAAATTTATTTAGCGCCTGCAAGCCGAGAAACAAATCGGCGCTTTAATAACATTAGCGATTCAGTCATACCCTGTCAATACATCCAAATAACAATACCAGCCTCGTTATCATTTAAAATATATACCCGGTTTTGAACACTACCTTCAAACAAGATTCGTATCCGTGTGCATCACCAGAATTAAAACGCAGAGTATTAGCCAACGGTTCTTAATTTAAGTGTTTTTCGTTCATCTTATCGACTAGTGCCATGCCTATAGCCGACAATACAAATGTTAAGTGAATAATCACGTACCACATTAATTTATCATTGGTAATCTTGTCTGCATCCATGAATTTTTGTAGTAAATGAATGGAAGATATCGCGACGATAGAGGCGGCTACTTTCTGCTTGAGGCTGCCCGAATCGAGCTTGCCCAGCCAGGACAATTTCTCCTTGCCTTCCTGGAGATCTATTTGCGAAATAAAGTTTTCATAGCCACTGAACATCACCATGACTAACAAACCACCTACCAGAGCCAGATCAATCAGGGAGAGTACAATCAGTACCAGCTCGGATTCTGAAGATGAAAAAATCAGTGGGAAAAAATGAATCACTTCTTCAAAAAACTTCAGACCGAGTAGAATTAAAGCCAGTGACAGCCCTATGTAAATCGGTGCAAGTAACCATCGACTGGCATAAAAAATAGACTCTATGATTTTTTCCATGATCAACCCTGTGAAAAAATTGGGCGGATTCTAGCAGATTATACCAACAGCGGCATCATCCTGGATTAAATGAAATTTAAGTTATTCTATGATCACCAGGTCACCGACCTCTACCCGCTCGAACACTTCCATAACATCATGGTTACGCATACGTACACAGCCGATAGATGCGGGTTGACCAATATGGTCCTCATCGGGTGTACCATGTATGTAAATATAACGCTCATGGGAGTCCACTTCACCACCACAATTAAAACCTGGCTGGAGACCCTCCAGCCACAGGATACGAGTCGTGATGAAGTCGCCGGACCCAACATAATCCTCAGGCAGACATATATCTGGTGTGGGCTCTCGGCCTTGGAAGACGCGACCCACCGGTTCTTGGGCACCTATCTTCTGTGCAATTTTATGGATCCCTAAGGGTGTCTGATTGCTATCACGTTTTTGCCCTAGGCCATATTTTGATGTAGATACAGGGTAATGTTGAGCAGGGATTTGCTCTTGACTGACGAAGCTCAAGAGTTGTTGTGCAGTGTCAACATACAACAGAGGGCGATCCCGGTTTAACCCAACACTCACAATATCTTTAGACTGGAGAACCTCTTGTAATCTTTGCCAGAGCATCATCTATGCAGACGATCAGGCATTATTATGCAATTCCATACCCACCACGGTTTGGTCTTCCGCTTTCTCTTTTGCAGAATCATTACGGATGGCCTGTATCTTTTGCAGGTAATCATTACTGATGTTTTGGGTCACGTATTGTCCGTTGAAACACGAACAGTCAAACTCTTGAATATCTGGGTTGCCTTTCTGGACGGCTGCGATCAGATCAACCAAGTCCTGGTAAATCATCCAGTCTGCCCCAATCAGTTCACCGACCTCTTGTTCACTGCGCCCATGGGCAATTAATTCTTCCACCGCCGGCATATCGATTCCATAGACGTTGGGATAACGTACTGCTGGCGCTGCAGAAGCCATATAAACTTTTTTAGCGCCGGCATCTCTGGCCATCTGTATGATCTGTTGAGATGTGGTACCACGGACAATGGAATCATCCACCAACAGAACATTCTTGCCTTTAAACTCGATATCAATTGGATTTAATTTACGCCGCACAGATCGTTTTCGCATCTTCTGTCCCGGCATGATAAATGTCCTTCCAATATAACGATTCTTGATAAATCCCTCACGGAATTTAACCCCCAAATGATAAGCCAATTCCATGGCTGATGGACGGCTGGTATCGGGAATCGGTATCACCACATCGATATCATGATCTGGATACTGCCGCAGGATCTTCTTAGCCAGCTTCACGCCCATACGTAACCGCGCTTTGTAGACATAGATATCATCAATCACGGAATCGGGTCGAGCCATGTAAACATACTCAAAGATACAGGGCGTTAAACGACTATTGGCCGCGCATTGTTTCAAATGCACTTGTCCATCATCTTCGATATAAATGGCTTCACCGGGATTAAGATTGGCCACCAAATCAAAACCGGAGGCTTGTAAAGCCACGGACTCTGATGCCACCATGTATTCAACACCCGTTTGGGTCTCTCGCTTGCCATAAACAATGGGGCGAATACCGTTAGGATCTCGAAAAGCCAATATCCCACGCCCTGTTATCATCGCAACCACGGCATAAGCACCCTCAATACGTTGATGCGTTGCAGAAACTGCCTTAAAAATATCCTCAACCGTCAGCTTTAATTTCCCGGTAATCTGTAATTCATGAGCAAACACGTTCAACAGTACTTCAGAATCAGACTCAGTATTGATATGGCGTCGATCATCTTCATACAGGTCAGCTTTCAGCCGATCCACATTAGTTAGATTGCCATTATGAGCAAGAGAGATGCCGTAAGGAGAATTGACATAAAAAGGTTGTGCCTCTGCGGAAGAGGAGCAACCGGCCGTAGGATAACGAACATGGCCTAATCCCATATTACCTTGCAGCTTCAACATGTGCCGGGTATGAAACACGTCACTAACCTGGCCGTTATCTTTTCTCAGGTGTAGCTTGTTGTTTACACAGGTCACCATGCCCGCCGAGTCCTGGCCACGGTGTTGTAAAACCAGAAGACTGTCATAGATAACCTGGGCTACGGGTTGCTGGCTAACGATTCCGACAATTCCACACATAATTTATTTCACCTGTATCTATATAAACAGATTGGATTTTTTAAAACGTAAAGCGGTTAGCTACATCGGCTGGTAGCAGGTCCTTGATCCACAAAGCTATATTCAGAAAATGTTCCACCATCATCGACTCTTGCCACCAGGCTTCAGCGGGCATGGGAGTTAAGCCCGCAAATAAAACAATCATTGCTACAATCAATACCCCTCGAGCAGCACCAAAAATCACACCTAAGGCTTTATCGGTGCCACTCAAACCAGTTTTAGATACCAGCTGACTGATCATGTAATTAATGATGGCACCCACAATCAGGGTAGTGATAAATAAAATGGCAAACGCCACTGCCTGGCTTAGGGTAGGCGATTCAATATAAGGGATCAGTAAGTCGGCCAATACCAGGTAATAGGTTAAGGCAATAAAGCCGGCAATCAACCAGGTCGCCAGGGAGATGGATTCTTTAACAAAGCCTCTGACCAGGCTGATTAGGGCCGAAATCAGGATAACAGCCAGGATAGCAATATCAAACCAGCCCATCTAAACTCTCATCGGAAAAAAAAGAGATTTTAACACGTCCACGTTCCGTCTTTACATACCGTTTCCGGTGTAATAATTTCCATTATTTTTCATACTTCATGATCAGGCCTTTAATATTGTACTTGGCCAGTACCTTGTTGCTGACAACCTTGGCTTTCTGGCGCGTGATAAATGGCCCCATACGCACACGATAGCTGGGAATGCCCTTAATTTCGAACCTTTCAATAAATACTGCAGACAATTTTGATTGACGTAGACGATCCCGTTCTTTGTAGGCCTTACTTTTATCCTTGAAGCTGCCCACTTGTATCACCCAGGAATCCCCACCGATCTGCACCGGGGTTGTGGGTTTTTCTTCCGGTTTACTGGCAATCTTTTCAGAGGCTTGGGGGTCTGTCGCAACTGGGGAGGGTGATTTCTCAGAACTTTCGGATTTAACTTTTTCCGTAGGTTGATCATTTACGGCCACCCGCTCACTCTCATTTTGTTCTGGTGGATCATTGATTTCATCAACGATAGCGGATGTAAGCGTCGGTAACTTGTCTGCTTCTCTTCGTAACTCAATAATTTTCTCTTCCACCTTAATGCCGTTTTCAATCTGGGGTTGGGGTGGAATCGTAATATCAAATTTCTCAGTATTTTGGCCCGAACCATCCAATAACATCGGTAAAAAAATGATGGCAAGGGAAAAAATGACAGCAATACCAACCAGGCGCTGTTTTAATTGTGTTTCCATTTTATTTCAGGTTTACAAAGGTGGATTTTAAAGCGGCTTCAACAGTCATGAACGATCCAGTAACCAATAGTATATCCTGATTATCTAGGGATGACATGGCATGAGCCATCGACTTTTCAATAGAATCAAACTGGAGTGGTTTTCTGACAACACCCTCCAATCTTTGCGCCAATGCTGATGCGCTTAATCCGCGTGGCATGTTCAGGCTCAAGAGCCACCATTCATCGACGACATCATTTAGGATTTCAACAAATTCAACAGTATTTTTATCTTCCAGCATCCCGAGTAAAACAAATACCCTGCCCTGACCACTTTGCTGGTTCAGGTAATCGGCTAATGATATCGCGGCATCAGGATTATGGCCTACATCAAGCAACAATGTCGCCTTGAGCGCCGAGGGTATGGACTGCAAGCGTCCCGGACATGTCGCATCAGCGAATCCCTGATTAATACTTTCCGCTGTCTTACCCTCAAAACACCCCATCAGTTCCAGACCAGCCAGTACTCCACTGATATTCTGGGCTTGATGTTTCCCCAATAATGGCAAGTCAATGTTGAGATCTCGCGTCCTGCCTTGCCAATGAATCTGAACCTGATTCATCCAGTCAAAATGATAATCATGACCTAAACTCATGAAACGGCATTGGAGTCGTTGTAATTCCGCCAATACGGATTGTGGTGGTTGCGGATCATTACAGATGGCTAAACCCTGGCTTCGCAAAATGCCAGCCTTCTCATAACCGATTGCCTCACGTGTTGATCCTAGCCATTCCTGATGATCAAGACCAATAGTGGTTATATGGGATAGATCAGGATCAATAATATTTACCGCATCAAGCCTTCCGCCTAAACCGATTTCAAGAATGGCAAAGTCAGCCTTGAAATCACTGATGATGATAAATGCCGCCAGGGTGCCAAATTCAAAATAAGTTAATTCGGTTTTTTTCCTGGCTCGTTCGACTTTCTCAAAGGCAATACAGAGTTGCGAGTCTGTTACAGGTTGCAGGTTTAATTTTACCCGCTCATTATATCTCCACAGGTGTGGGGACGTATAACTGGCAACCCTGTAGCCCTGATTTTTAAGCCAGGTTTCATAGTACGCCACAGTGGAACCTTTGCCATTGGTGCCAGCAACCGTAATGACTTTCTGTGCTATCCGCTTCGGGGATAAACGCTGGTATACCTCTTTGACGCGCTCCAATCCCAATGAGATATTTTTTACATGCAGACCCTGTTGCCAGGCCAACCATTCATCGAGTGTTTGAGGCTGCATTTGAGCTGGTTTATTGCGAGAGAATCAGTCGTAGATTTCTGGCGGTACTTTACGTGATTTTGCCAGTAGGACAAAAGGTAGCATCAAAGGCCCGAAAAGACCTCCCATAACCCCCCAAAAGACAGGATTCAATCCCTTACGTTTTGCCAGCATGTGCCCCAGGTAAACAAATAGAAGAATGCTCAGGAGTAAAAAGAGAACGCTTGTCATCACAGAGATGCAGACCCTTGCTCGCCGTTATGGGGCAGGTTTATTCATCAGCATGGTTGCCATTGAACTGATCACGTCGCGCATGTTACGGCGATCAACAATGGTATCCACTGCACCATGTTCCAATAAAAATTCACTGCGCTGGAAACCTTCTGGTAACTGTTCACGAACTGTTTGTTCGATAACTCGAGGACCTGCAAAACCGATCAGTGCATTAGGTTCCGCAATCTGGATATCCCCTAACATGGCAAAACTCGCAGATACACCACCCATTGTGGGGTCCGTTAAAACTGAGAAGAATGGTAATCCACGCCTGGATAAACGTGTTAAGGCGGCACTGGTTTTAGCCATTTGAAATAACGAGATCAAAGCTTCTTGCATACGAGCCCCTCCACTGGCTGAAAAACATACCAGAGGTATATTATGTTCCAGACAGGTATTCACCGCGCGAACGAATTTTTCTCCGACTACCGAACCCATGGATCCACCCATAAAACGAAATTCAAATGCCGCTACGACGAGATCAACTCCTTTAACACTACCCTTGATCACTACCAATGCATCTTTTTCACCGGTGGCTTTCTGGGCCGCATTAAGACGATCCCGGTATTTTTTATCATCCTTAAATTTCAGGACATCCTCAGCTTCTAAATTCGCGGCAATTTCACTACGGCCCTCCGGATCCAAGAATTGATCGAGACGACGTCTTGCAGGCTGGCGCATATGGTACTCACACTTGGTACATACATCCTGGTTACGCTCGAGTTCTGCACGATAAATGATGGCATCGCAATGATCACATTTAGCCCAAAGGCCTTCGGGCACATTTTTTTTATCATTATTGCCAGTGGTTCTGATTGAAGGTAGGAGTTTTTCAAACCAACTCATCTTTTTTACCTTTGATTTAAAGTATCTTCATCCATCTTTGAACGCATTTCATTCATAATGTTTGATACCTGTTGATTCATTTGTTGTTGATCATCCTGGTGTTCAGCAATCTGTTTGACGAGCGCTGAACCGACTACTACGGCATCGGCAATTTTCGATACAGCCTGTGCAGTCTGACCATCTTTTATCCCAAAGCCTACACCAACCGGGAGATCAGTCATAGATCGAATCTGATGTAATTTATTTTCTACGGACTCAACATCCAAGGTATTCGCACCTGTTACACCCTTCAGTGATACATAGTATAGATAACCCGATGCATGCTGGTTAATTTTTCTGATTCGCTCAGCATTAGTAGTCGGTGAAATCAAAAAAATGGTATTCATTCCATGTTCGGTCATCAACTGGGTAAACTCACCGGCCTCTTCAGGAGGCATATCAACCACTATTACACCATCAATACTGGCCTTTTCAGCCTGCTTGGCAAATTTTTCGTAACCCATAATTTCCAAGGGATTCAGATAACCCATCAAAACGATTGGAGTTTTATCGTCTTCAAGACGAAATTCGGAAACCATATCGAGCACATTTTCGAGACTGACGTTATGCTTTAATGCACGTTCATCAGCGGCCTGGATAACCGGACCATCAGCCATAGGGTCAGAGAAAGGCACACCGACTTCAAGAATATCTGCACCCGAAGATACCAATTGATGCATCAGTGGCACCGTGAAACCCGGTTGAGGGTCGCCAGCCGTGACAAAAGGAATCAAGGCCTTTCTGTTGCGTTGTTTTAAGGTTTCAAAGGTTTGAGAAATCCGGCTCATAACTTAATCCCCTCAAGATCCGCCACGGTATTGATATCCTTATCACCGCGCCCCGAAAGATTGACTAAAATAATTTCATCCTTGGACTTTTGGGTCGCTAATTGGGTGGCATATGCAATGGCATGTGAAGATTCCAGTGCCGGAATGATACCCTCAATCTGGGTTAATTCGTGGAAAGCAGCCAATGCTTCCTGATCGGTCACTGTGGTGTAGATAGCCCGTTCGGTTTCTTTTAACCAGGCATGTTCAGGACCGACGCCTGGATAATCGAGACCCGCGGAGACACAATGTGTTTCAGTAATCTGACCATCCCGGTTAGTCATCAGGAAGGTGCGATTCCCATGCAAAACTCCTGGAACGCCCGCCGTCAGTGGGGCCGCGTGATGACCGGTTTCAACACCGTCACCACCGCCTTCAACACCATAGATTTCAATAGCGCGATCATTTAGAAATTCGTAAAACAAACCTATAGCATTGGAACCCCCTCCCACACAAGCCACTAAAGCATCGGGTAGGCGACCTGCGGATTCCAACATTTGCCACCTGGCCTCGCGGCCTATAACGGCCTGAAAATCACGCACCATGGCGGGATAAGGATGCGGACCGGCAACAGTGCCAATGATATAAAACGTATCATCAATGTTTGTGACCCAATCACGCATGGCTTCATTTAGGGCATCTTTGAGAGTAGCTGAACCGGATTTTACCGGCACAACTTCCGCTCCCAAGAGTTTCATGC
>JASJBW010000098.1 GCA_030066315.1 Gammaproteobacteria bacterium | reverse complement strand
ACAAGACTGGATTTATTGACAAATATCTTGTCCGCCGCCGCGGCAACAAAATAACCGCCTGAAGCTGCAATATCATCAATCACCGCGTATACCGGTATATCCGTATGTTTTTCCCGCAATCGCTTGATCTCTTCATAGATGTTGGCTGACTGTACCGGTGAGCCTCCGGGTGAATTGATTTCGAGGATAACACCCGCAGTATCATCATCCTCAAATGCATCCTGCAACCCTTCTATGATGTTGTCAGCTCCAGCAGATTCACCGCTGGCTATGATTCCTGTCATTTTGACAATGGCTGTATGTTTGTCCGATTTCACCGCATCCCTTCCAGGAATAGATAAATCATTCAGATCCAGGGTTAGCAATATTACTGGTGTTAAATATATGAACGTTAAAATGATAAAGAAAATACGCCAGCGACGACTGCGTCTTTGCTCGTTAAAGGCTGCAAATGCGAGTCTTTGCACCATGGCTTCATAATCACTGGCGGAAGCACTGACATTTTTCCCTTGTGGTGTCGCGTTCTCGGAAAAACCTGAATCTGATTCATTCATATGGATTGCCTAACTAAATATATTGAGAAATTTGATCGATTGAGTCTATGAAATGGGTGGGACCCGCGGATTGCAGATGAGTTCTGTCATGCATGCCATAAGTGACCGCAATGCTATTCATGTTGATGTTACTGGCCATTTCAACATCATAGCTGGTGTCGCCGACCATAATGGCCTGGTTCACGTCCAGATCCAGGTCAGTCAGGATTTCATCCAGCATCATCGGATCCGGCTTCGACCTTGTTTCATCGGCACATCGAGTGATATGGAAATAATGCGCCAGGCCGGTTTTATCCAGCGCCATATCCAGACCATGACGACCTTTACCCGTTGCCACGGCAAGGTAATAACCACTCGCGTGAAGATCTCGAATGACATCAGCAGCCCCATTGAATAACTCCGAAACGTGACCTGTATCCGCAAAAAATTGATGGCTGTAATGAGTCGCGATTCTATCCCGTTGTTCTATGTCGCTATCCGGAAACAGGGTTTCAATAGCACGGTGTAGACTTAACCCGATGATATGCCGTATCTGCCGATCACTGGGTGCTTCAAGCCCTTCATCAATAACAGCCTGTTTCATACAGTGAATAATGTGTGCTTGTGAGTCGATTATTGTTCCATCCCAATCAAAGATGATTAATTTATACTTCATTGGCTTCTGTTATTAAGTCACTAAATGCTTTGGGTAAAGGTGCTGAAATTTTTAACGCTTTATTATGGGCTGATCTGGGAATTTCAAGTTCATTCGCATGTAACAATAGACGTTTTACACCCATTTTTTTAATCGACTGATTGAAACTTTTATCCCCATACTTGTTATCACCCGCAATTTCATGACCTTGTGATTGGCAGTGAACCCGAATCTGATGAGTCCGTCCGGTTAACAACCGTAACTTTATCATGCTCATTTTAATTGCTCCCAGCCGATAAAGCTGAATATCATCAATACGCGTCTGCGCGGATTGACCATTTTCGTCTACATAAACTCGTTTTTCACCATTGGACATGATTTGTGGTTTTAAGGGTAAATCAATACGATCGAGTGACCTTTCCCAGTATCCTTTGACGATAGCCACATATTTTTTTTGTATTTCATTGGCTTGCATTAATCCTTGAAGGTTCAATAGCGTTGCTCTATTTTTACTTAAGATGAGGCAACCACTGGTATCACGATCAAGACGATGAACCAATTCAATCGTTTCATCGGGGCGTATTGATCGCATGATATCAATAATGCCAAAGCGTAACCCTGAGCCCGCATGAACGGCCAGTCCTGAGGGTTTATTCAAAATTAATAGATTATTGTTTTCAAATAACAGGGCTGTTTCCATTTTCTGCTTAAGATCATCGGACAGTACAAGCGGTGTCGTTTTATCGGTTTTAAGATTAACCGGAGGAATCCTTAAAATATCTCCCGGGCAAAGTTTATACTCTGGTTTAACCCGTTTTTTATTCACTCTTACTTCACCCTTGCGAATGATGCGATAGAGCCGGCTGCGCGGGAGCCCCTTGAGCGTTTTAAGTAAGAAATTATCGAGCCTTTGTCCTGCTTGTGATTCTTCGATATCGACGAATTGAACAGCTGAACCCGCTGAGGTTTTTTTATTCAAATGATTGCAGAGAATGTAATGTATTGATATATTTAGAGATTATGGTCAACAACATAATTAGCCCGTAGACCATACTAATTTTTTCCGTTTAGATGCAATACGATCTAAGCGATTTTTGGGTCTTAATCAATTCCATCTAAGACCACAGTTTAACCTAATCGAAATGTACAGTCTCGTAATTATAAACCTGTTTCTGAACCTGATAATCAAGCTTGAAACCAAGCTATCCCGCAAAACATGCGCGTTTCAGACACAGCCACTACAACTGGTGATTTTGGAAAAACACCGGCCAGTCTGTATATCACGATCCACACAAGGCACAAATTTCAATGAAACGAATTCTAATCAATGCCACTCAGGCAGAAGAACTGCGCGTGGCCATGGTCAATGGTCAACTGCTTTACGATCTCGATATCGAAGTACCCTCAAGGGAACAGAAAAAATCTAATATTTACAAAGGCGTTATCACCCGCATAGAGCCCAGCCTTGAGGCTGCTTTTGTCAATTACGGTGCCGAACGCCACGGATTTCTTCCATTTAAAGAAATTTCCCGTATCTATTTCAACGATAAGGCCAAGGATGAAAACGGCCGTTACAATATCAAGGATGCCATTAAAGTTGACCAGGAAGTTATCGTCCAGGTGGAAAAAGAGGAACGGGGCAATAAAGGCGCTGCGCTCACCACTTTTATAAGCCTGGCAGGTCGTTTCCTGGTTGCCATGCCGCATAATCCTAGAGCAGGAGGTGTATCACGCCGTATCGAGGGCGAGGATAGAGACCAGGTGCGCCAGGTCATGTCGGAACTCAATATGCCCAAAGGAATGGGTATCATTGCACGAACGGCTGGTGTTGGAAGATCAACTGAAGAGATGCAGTGGGATCTGGACTACCTGACTCAGTTATGGTCAGCTATCGAACAAGCAGCAGCTGATCGTTCTGCACCCTTTTTGATTTACCAGGAAAGCGATATTGTTATCCGCGCTTTGCGGGATCATTACAAGTCCGATGTCGGTGAAATCATTATCGACAAACAAGCCGCCTATGATCGGGCACATGAATTCATGTCCATGGTCATGCCCAATGCGGTTCATAAGTTAAAGCTGTTTGAAGACAAAAAACCCCTGTTCAATCGATATCAAATCGAGAACCAGATTGAATCAGCTTTCAATCGCAGTGTGAATTTACCATCAGGTGGCTCGATTGTGATTGATCATACCGAGGCCCTGATCTCTATCGATATCAACTCGGCCCGTGCGACCAAAGGTGGTGATATAGAAGAGACCGCTTTGAATACTAATCTCGAAGCAGCCGATGAAATTGCTCGGCAGTTACGGATTCGTGACCTCGGTGGACTGGTGGTCATCGATTTCATCGATATGATGAAAAACAAAAATCAGCGCGATGTGGAACAACGCTTACGTCGAGCGGTATATGATGACCGAGCACGTGTTCAAATTGGACGTATTTCAAGATTTGGCCTGCTTGAAATGTCACGTCAACGCTTGCGACCCTCGCTTGGAGAATCCAGCCAGATTGTGTGTCCGCGTTGTAATGGACAAGGCACTATTCGTGATATCGAATCTTTATCCTTATCGGTCCTGCGTCTCCTGGAAGAGGAAGCCTTGAAAGACAATACCGGAAGAATACTGGCGAAGTTACCTGTGGAATGTGCCACTTACCTGCTGAATGAAAAGCGTGGAAAGATTGCAGGTATTGAAGAACGCAACCAGGTTCATTGCGTTATTATCCCTGATCCCAATCTGGAAACTCCTCATTTTGAAATCGAAAGGGTTCGAGATAATGATACTCATCGTCATGAATCGAGTTATAAAAGCTCTTACGAAATGACTACGGATGAAACACCGACTTATACACCGGAAAGTAAACCTGCAACGACATCCCCTACCCAAACACCGGCTATTCAACTGGTTGCACCGCCTGCACCCAAACCTGAATCCAAGCCTGCGCCAGCGGATAAGGAAGCAGGCCTGATCAGTAAAGTCATTGGTGCTCTATTTGGCACTCCTGAAAAAGAAGAAGAACCGGCTAAACCGGCAACACCGGCGAAATCGACTAGAAGCAGACGTGGCGGTAATCGGGGCAGAAGTCGACCCAGCCAGAATAAAACCAATCGTAATCCCAGGAATAAAAAGGCTTCTGATTCTGGCAGCCAAACTCAGTCCGGCAGTAAGGAAGAAAGCAAGGCAAAAACTGAAAGCGCTGAGGGCCGTAAGAAGCAGCAAAAACCGCGTAACACCCGCAATCGCAGTAACCGACGTAACCAACCCAATCGGTCTGGTAATGCACCCAGTAAAAATGTGTCCGCAGACTCAAAGGACAGTGGCACCGAGGTTAAACCAAACTCACCTCAACGTCAGCCGCGTAAACCAAGTACACAAGCTTCAGCTGATAGATCGAAGAAAAGCGATAATCGGCGCACTCAGCAATCGGATAAACCACAGCCCACACAGTCCAAATCAAAAGCTCAAAGTGACGAGATTACTAGCGCTAAAACTGCAAGCCAGGGCAATACAGCCCCAAAAGATACGTCAACAACGCCAGCAGCTCCTGACAAGCAACCCAAGACTGCTGTAGAAACTAAAAATCCGGAGGCCGTTAAACCATCCACTAATGCCCCATCTCAGACACCGCAATCAACAGCATCGACTGCCAGTGCCAAGATCTCCAGCATGGATCAATCGGTCAAATCCTCCCCGGATAAGGACAAGACTAATCCTTCAGTGAGTGCAACTCCATCGAGTGAGTCGACCACTCCGGAAAAATCCAAACAGGCTTCAGAAACGGTCTAGCAATGAGCATGGAGCAACCTATAAGGGGTTACTCCATGTACCGCTACACCAACAAAGCCGTCATTTCTTCAGGCTCAACCGGATGCACGAGGACCCCATGAAGTGGGAAATCTAAGGCATTCAGTACGTTGACGTATTGCAATTCATTTTTTTCAACCAGCACAATCATTCGGGTACTGGGTGAATATTTACGCAGACTGACCAGTAATACATCCAGGTTGGATTTGTGCACCCCGCTGTAATTAGTGCTGTAAGCATAAAAGAATTCTGCGATGATGTATTTAACCGGTTGTTTTTTAACCAGATTGATAGCTTTTCGTATACTATTAACCTTAGTTTCGGACAGGCCTTTACGACGATAGAGCTCGCTATAATTGGGATGCATCGAGGATTCGATGATAGAAATTATGTCTATTGAAGCCATGGCTCAAAATTAATTGATAACGCTTGAATTGTAACTGATGCCCTATTCCGCCAGCAAAAACCTATTCTCTTACCGCTCGTTCTGGGCCCAACGTTTCGGCACCGCACCAGAACTACCGATGTCGCGCGCGGAAATGGAGGTTCTGGGTTGGGATAGTTGTGATGTCATTCTAGTGACAGGTGATGCCTATATCGATCACCCCAGTTTCGGTATGGCCGTTATCGGCCGAGTGCTCGAAGCACAGGGATTTAGAGTGGGTATCATCGCGCAACCAGATTGGAGGGATCTATCCAGTTTTACCCAGCTGGGAAAACCGAACCTGTATTTCGGGATCACCGCCGGTAACATGGATTCGATGGTTAATCATTATACCTCGGATCGAAAAATTCGCAGTAATGACGCTTATACTCCAGATGGAACTGCAGGAAAGAGACCCGACAGGGCTGTATTGGTTTACAGTCAGAAAATTCGTGAAGCTTTCCAACAGGCCACCATTGTCATTGGAGGGATCGAGGCCAGTCTGCGCAGAATTGCACACTATGATTACTGGTCAGATCAAGTGCGGCGTTCAGTGTTGATTGATGCGAACGCCGATATGCTCCTTTTTGGTAATGCAGAACGTGCCATTGTTGAACTCACTCATCGACTGGCGGCCAATGAACCCGTAGAAAACATCAAGGATATTCGGGGAACGGCTTTTGTCATTAATAAAATACCCGCACATTACTCAGTCATTAACTCTACAGAAATTGACAAACCGGGGAGAATTGATCAGATTGCCAGTCCCTATCAGGAAATCCCTGACTGCGAGCAGAAATCCGACCTTCAAGATGAAGTTCATTTAGAGGTCGATCTCAAGTTAAAAAAACACCAGCTCGATCGGGACACTACGGTGATCAAACTCCCCAGCTTCGAGCAGGTCAAAAATAGTAAACCGCAGTATGCGCATGCGTCGCGAGTATTTCATCAGGAAACCAATCCTGGTAATGCTCGCGCTCTAGTTCAGGCCCATAACAATCAGTTTGTCTGGCTCAATCCCCCTCCTTTACCGCTTGAAACACAGGAGTTGGATCGGGTATTTGAAATGCCTTATGCGCGTAGGCCTCATTCAGAATACGGTGACGCTAAAATACCTGCCTGGGAGATGATCAGACACTCTGTGAACATCATGCGGGGCTGCTTTGGAGGCTGCACGTTTTGTTCGATTACTGAACATGAGGGTCGCATCATTCAGAGTCGTTCCGAAAAATCCATACTCAAGGAAATTGAGACTATTCGTGATACTGACCCCTTATTTAGGGGACATATATCCGATGTAGGCGGCCCTACCGCCAACATGTACCGTATGCAATGTAAAAGCATGCAAATTGAACAATCCTGTCGCCGGCTTTCTTGCGTCTATCCGCGTATATGTAAAAATCTCAACACCGATCACCAGCCTTTAATCGATCTTTATCGAAATGCGCGCAGACTGAAAGGAATCAAGAAAGTCAATGTTGCTTCAGGATTACGCTATGACCTTGCCGTTGAATCACCAGAATATATCAAGGAACTGGTGACCCATCATGTTGGGGGTTATTTGAAAATTGCTCCGGAACATACCGAGTCTGGCCCTTTATCAAAGATGATGAAGCCCGGTATTGGTAGCTATTATAAATTTAAAGCCTTATTTGACCAATATTCCAAAGCTGCGGGCAAGGAACAATATCTGATCCCGTATTTCATCAGTGCCCATCCAGGTACCACTGACACGGATATGGTTAACCTGGCCTTATGGTTGAAACAGAATGATTTCAAGCCAGATCAGGTGCAAGCTTTTTTACCTACACCCTTAGCGATTGCTACGGCGATGTATCACACGGAAAAAAATCCTCTAAAAAAAGTCAATCATCGATCAGAGAAAGTCAGGGTAATCCGTAAAGTGGAACAACGTAAATTACATAAGGCACTGTTGCGGTACCATGATCCAGAGAATTGGCCACTCATTCGCCAGGCTTTAAAAAACATGGGTTTGAAGCATTTAATTGGTAACGGTAAACAGCATCTGGTACCGGCCTGGCAACCCAAAACAAAAACCCAAGGTCCTGTTAAAACGGCTAAAAGATCCAGTGGACTGAGAAAAGCCCACAAAAAAAATGGGCGAGTTGCTGGAAAACCCGCCCATCAGAGATCCATTAAATATAATAAAAATCAGTAAGGATTATTTACCCAGCTCTTTCAGGATTTCATCGGTAATATCGACCTTTTCTGCCGCGAACGCCACACCTTCCGTAAAGACCAGGTCATAGCCATTTTTCTTGGAATATTCCTGAATAACCGAAGTAATGGACTGGCGTAATTTTTCAATTTCCTGTTTACGACGTAAATCCACATCTTCTTTTAAAGACTGGGCATCAAAACGCAATTTACGCTTGGATTCCAGAATTTCATTTTCAATTTTCTTCTTTTGCTCAGCGCTCATAATGGCGCCATCCTTTTGCAGATTGGATTCCTTGCTCTGGATACTGGCGGCATCTTCACGCAGTTTTGTTTCACGATCCTGAAACTCTTTTTTCATTTCATCGACGGCTTTAACAGCCTGTGGAGCCTGTTGCAGGATGATCGCACTATTTATGTATGCCGCTTTAAGTTCAGCTTGCAACGGAGAGATGAATAGTGCCAAAGGGGCAAATAATAAGGGTGTAATAAATTTCATGGTTATCCTTTAGTTACTGGAATTAAGAATGGATTCTTGTTGTTTCATCCGTTCATTCATCAGTTGCTGCACATTATGCGCATCATCGATGAGTTTTTGAATATTATCAGGTGAATATGGGTTCCCTATATCCGTAGGCTTTTTAATTTGAGGTTCGGCCATCACGGGTTGCGCTTCCTCATGTTTCACTTCAATGGATTGTATCAGATTCGCGTTCGGGTCATAACCCTTGGCAGTATACTCAACACCCTTGGGTGGTGGTGCGGAGGTAAAATGCAATTCACCTTTAGCATCACGCCATTGATAAATGATATCCTCGCGTTTGCCTAATTTGGTGCCTTCGGGCAAATTCATAGCATCTGGCACTTCCGGCAATGTCAGGTCGGGTGCCTTTAGATCATTTAAACTCATTAAGGGACGACCGTCTTTTCCCTTGAGTACCGTAAATGGCAACAAAACGGCTAATACCAAGGCCGTTATCATCAATTTCACAAAGAATTTCATTGGTGATTCCTCCTGCTAACACCCCAGTATAGTTGCCCTGTCAGGAGTTTACCGGGCTAATCATAGCCTTATCATGCATGTACGGTCGTAACACCTCGGGAATGACAATACTGCCATCCGCCTGTTGATAATTCTCCATGATCGCGACGAGCGTTCTGCCAACAGCCAGGCCGGAACCATTCAGCGTATGCAACAATTCAGGTTTACCGGTATCCGGATTACGCCAGCGCGCTTTCATTCGACGGGCCTGAAAGTCAAGCATATTGCTGCAAGATGAAATCTCCCGGTAACAGTTTTGCCCAGGCAACCATACTTCCAGGTCATAGGTCTTGGCAGAGGAAAAACCGAGATCACCACCACACAGAATGACTTTCTGGTACGGCAGATCAAGCGCCTGAAGAATCCCTTCGGCGTCTGTCGTCAATTGTTCCAAAGCATCCCAGGATGATTCCGGTTTAACCATCTGTACCAATTCGACTTTTTCAAACTGGTGCTGGCGAATCAGACCCCGTGTATCCTTGCCATAGGAACCGGCCTCCGACCGAAAACACGGCGTGTGTGTCACATATTTCAACGGGAGCTGACTGGCTTCGATAATACTATCGCTGACAAAATTGGTGACCGGTACCTCAGCCGTTGGAATCAAGTAAAGTACATGATTATCCGTCGCAATCTTGAATAAATCTTCCTCGAACTTGGGTAATTGCCCGGTACCCTGCAAGGTGTTCGCGGTAACCAGATAGGGGACATAAGCCTCGGTATATCCATTCTGTTCAGTATGATGATTTAGCATGAACTGTATCAGCGCACGATGCAGCAATGCGATATCCCGAGTCATGGTGGCAAAACGCGAGCCGGACAGTTTGGCCGCGGTCTCGAAATCCAGCCCACCATGAAGCTCACCCAATTCAACATGATCCCTGGCTGAGAAATCAAAAATTGCCGGTTCTCCCCAGGTCAGGATTACCTGGTTTTCTTCTTCACTGTTCCCGGGCGGTACCGATTCGTGTGGCACATTGGGAATACCTAACAGGATGTCATCTATCTGTTTTTGTAATTGATCCAGTTGATGTTCAGCTTGTTTGAGCTGCTCTCCAAGATCGGCGACTTCCGCCAGTAAGGGTTGAATATCCTGACCTTGAGCTTTAGCTTGACCGATTGATTTGGATTTACTGTTGCGCTCGGATTGCAGGTTTTGGGTATCGACCTGTACGGATTTGCGCTGGGTTTCTAACGCTTCGAACTGAACCTTATCCAGATGATAGTTTTTCAAGGCCAGTTGTTCAGAGACCTGGTCCAGTTCGGTGCGTAATAATTTCGGGTCTAACATAATGAGCTCAATCTATTATCTAAAAAGTAAGCGGGCGCCCAGGTAACCGACCCAGACGCCCAATAAACTGCCAAATACGCTGATGAGTACATAGGCCGACACTTTAAGAATCGCGCCATTATTCAGTGCATTTAAACCATCCATCGCAAATGTGGAAAATGTGGTATATGAACCGAGAAAACCAACCAATAAGGCCATTTTAAGTTCCTCAGATAGGGACCATTTCTCAGTTAAAACAATGACCAGGAATCCCATCAAAAATGAACCACTGATATTCACCATCAAGGTGCCGAATGGAAAATCAGTGCCCAACCAGCGATAGGTCGATGTCGAAATCCAAAAACGACACACCGCACCGAAAGCACCACCCAGGGCAATCGCAAAATACGTTGTCATCGATGAATAACAGCCATTAGGCTTAGAGTAGAATGATTCATCATATGACCATGAAACAGAAACATCGCAAGCTTAACGGGTAACTCGTAGAGTGTGGGCAAGGTCGGGGTAGTCAATACTTGTGTTCATTTTAAAAAGCGTTATTGTACTGATGCATCACCAACTGTCATCTTTCTTGGACTGGTTCAACACTTGAAATTTCGCTTATTCATTTTTTATCTCCCGGCGTTGTTTTTCGTAATGGTTTATTCCTCTTCGCTCCTGGCCATTGAAGAAGGAAAAATCAGGACAAAACTGCATACGATCTTTGGGCTTTATCTAACCCCTCAAGAAGCCTTTAATATGAAGACCAGGATGGATGATGAAGTATTGCTGGTGGATATTAGATCGCGTGCAGAACTGAAATATGTGGGGGCCAGCCCCCTGATTGATGCCAACATACCGGCTCGCTTCATCCATCCTGATTTTAAATGGTCCGACAGAGTGTCCAGTTATCGGACCCTAGAAAATGATCATTTTGTCGAGGATTTTGAAAAATTACTCGGCATCAAAAACCGCAATAAAGAGACACCGATCATATTAATTTGCCAGTCAGGTAGTCGTGTTCCCAGAGCAGCAGAATCGCTTCATGAAGCCGGATTCCAAAAAGTCTATTCACAATACCAGGGATTCGAAGGTATCAAGGCCAAGACGGGCATTCTTGAAGGTAAACGCCTGGTGAATGGCTGGAAAAATGCGGGATTACCCTGGAGTTATCGTCTCAAAAAAGAAGCAATGTATTTCAATTTTGACAGCACTCGGCCAGCAGCTGATAAATAAAATTGACGCACTCAAGATTACCGACTGATCTGAAACAGAAAATTAAAGCCCTGGGTAAAACGCTGGGCTTTCAGGCGCTAGGCATTAGCCACGTCAACCTGGATACCGAACATAGACGCTTTCACTCGTGGTTGGAAAATCACTACCACGGTGAGATGGGATACATGGCCCGCAACCAGGATAAACGCTTACATCCGACAAGGATGCTACCCGGAACCCTTTCCGTTATCTGTGTCCGTATGGACTACCTGCCAGAATTGTCTAAAGACTGCTTCGCGATATTGGATCACGATGCCAAGGCTTATGTTTCTCGGTATGCTTTGGGGCGTGATTACCATAAGTTGATGCGCAAACGCTTGCAAAAATTAGCAATGCTTTTGTCCGATGAAATTGGTGAATATGGTTATCGTGTATTTACCGACAGTGCCCCCGTTCTGGAAAAAGCCTTGGCGACAAGGGCCGGACTGGGTTGGCAGGGTAAACATAGCAATGTATTGCACCGGGAACACGGTTCATGGTTCTTTTTGGGAGAAATTTATACGGACCTTGAATTGGAACCTGACCAGCCAATATCCGAGCATTGCGGTGAATGTACTGCCTGTATGGACAAATGCCCGACACAAGCCATAGTGGCCCCGTATATTGTTGATTCACGGCGCTGCATCTCTTACCTGACTATTGAACATCACTCGGCTATTCCGGAAGAACTTCGAGAGGCTATGGGTAATCGAATTTATGGTTGTGATGACTGCCAGCTCTATTGCCCATGGAACCGTTTTGAAAAGCTCACACAAGAGCGGGATTTTTTGCCTCGCAACGAGCTGGAGGATATCGATTTACTGACGTGTTTCAACTGGACTGAACCCATGTTCAATGATCGCTTAAAAGGGACCGCCATTCGACGGATTGGCTATGAAAAATGGCGTAGAAATATTGCCGTTGCCCTTGGAAATGCGGTTTATAGCCCTCATATCGTCAGTGCTCTTGAACAGGCTCTGGATGATGCCTCTCCATTGGTGGCAGAGCATGTCCACTGGGCGCTGAATCAGCAACTTAGAAAATCTAAGCGGAAAATGACATGAAAGATTGGCTTGATCATATTCAAAATCTGAATATTGCACCCCTCGAAACACGCAACAGTCTGTGTGTTTTATCTGATATCGGACTGTTATATGTGGGAGGTGAAGATGCGGCTGATTTTTTACAGAACCAATTGAGTAATGATATTAGCCATATCGATCACCATACCCTGCAGCTCAGTTCGTTTTCCAATGCCAAGGGACGCATGCATGCCGTCTTGAGAGTGATTCAGATCGAGGGTGGTTACCTATTGCTACTCCCCCGTTCGATATTGCCTTTGATCCAGGAAGAATTACAGAAATTTGTCATCCTGTCCAAGGTCATATTGGCAGACATTACAGACTCTTTTGCCCGTATAGCCTGGGTCACTGATCATAATGAATTAATCAAAGACCACTATCCAACCGAAATCAATCAAGTCTATCAATCTGATTCCTTAATTTGTATACGCTTGCCCGAGTTTAATAGTCAACATCGTTTTCTGATGCTCACTAACGATAGCAATGAAGCGATCACCCTGTTTGATGAGCTCAACACCGTGCTTACCTTGAATGATATGAGCAGTTGGCAGTTCCAGGAGATCCAATCTGGTATACCGACCATCTACAAAGATAATATGGGTGCTTTCGTATTGCAGATGTGTAACCTGCAATTACTGGACGGTGTCAATTTTAAAAAGGGCTGTTACCCCGGGCAGGAAGTCGTGGCACGTATGCATTATCTGGGTAAATTAAAACGTCGAATGTATCTAGCGGAACTCAAGAGCACGCATTGCCCACCACCTGCGGCAGAACTCAAAAGTCGTGACGCACAAGACAACGATGGCAGTGGCAAGGTTATTGACGCCGTTAAGGTTGAGCATGATACCTGCTTAATGTTGTTTTCTGCACAAATAGATAAGGCCGAGTCAAACCGTCTGGTATTAGCGGATCAGCCAGAATCAGAGATCCAGTTAAAATCCCTACCCTATTCTTTTCCAGAATAATTCAAACCTTTTATAGCCTAATATTACTGCTACGGTTTTAGGCTGGAGATGTCTGAAATGCCATCTATACTCCTGTGACATAACTAAAAATCAAGGGAAAGTCACCCTGCATGAATATCACAAAAGAATCCATTATTGATGATCTAAACAACGATCGTTTACCTTTACCGACCTTGCCTGAAGTGGCCATCAAGGTGCGTGAAACCGTTGATGATGATAACGCCACCATTCGCGATATCGCTGATATCATTAATACCGACGCTGCGTTATCTGCGCGTATTATTCAGGTCGCCAATTCTGCTTTATACCGGGGTATCAGCACCGCTGATAACGTGCAAATGGCTATCACCCGAATGGGGCTTAATACGGTCAGGAACCTGGCCACTTCACTGGTCATGAAGCAGTTGTTCCAGGCTACACATCCAGTGGTTGATAAATATTTGAGAAACACCTGGAAATTAAGTACTGATATTGCTGCACTTAGCGCAGTACTGGCGAAGTCTTATACTACCCTGGATGCTGATAGTGCACTCCTTGCAGGCCTCACTCATTCTATCGGAGTCTCACCCATCCTGGTCAAGGCCGAAAGTGATCCTGGCCTGCTTAATAATACCGATGCACTTGAAGCTTTAATCTATGAGCTCTATCCCAGGATTGGAGCCGAAATACTCAAGAACTGGGAATTTCCGGATTCGATGATCAGGGTGCCAGAACAGCATTTGGACACCACTCGCGCTCATGATGGGGAGGTTGATTATACCGATATCGTTCAAGTCGCCTTAATTCAGACGGTTTCGGGAACCAGTCATCCCTTAGGTCATTTAGATACAACGACAGTTCCGGCTTTTCATCGAATCGGCATGGCAGAGGATTTCGAGGAGATTGATATGTCAGGAGGCGTAGTCGAAGTCAAAGAAGCCATTGCCTAGACTTCATAAGTCCCAGAAAAAAGCCCGCATTAGCGGGCTTTTTTGTTCCAAGTGTTGAATTTTATTCAGGTCGCATATGCGGGAAAAGTAGAACATCCCGAATGCTGGGAGAGTCGGTTAAGAACATGACTAATCTGTCGATTCCAATACCCTCTCCGGCCGTTGGTGGTAATCCATATTCTAACGCACGGATATAATCATCATCGAAATGCATGGCTTCCAGATCACCTGCATCTTTATCGGCCACTTGTTTATGAAATCGTTCAGCCTGGTCCTCTGGATCATTCAACTCGGAAAAGCCATTGGCCAGCTCACGTCCGCCCAGGAAAAATTCAAAACGGTCGGTAACCAGGTGATCTTTATCGCTTCTGCGCGCCAGCGGCGAAACTTCAGTAGGATAAGCCGTTATAAAGGTGGGTTCTACCAGGCGATCCTCCACCGTTTTTTCAAATATTTCGATCTGAACCTTGCCCAGGCCCCAGCCATCCTCTATGGGTATATCCAGTTTCTTGGCTTCGGCTCTGCAACTGTCCAGATCCAGCAGCGCATGCTCTTCTATTCCTGGGTTGAAATGTATAATGGATTCAACCACGGTCATACGGGCGAAGGGTT
>JASJBW010000101.1 GCA_030066315.1 Gammaproteobacteria bacterium | reverse complement strand
CTGTTCAAACTGTAAGTCATCTAAAGGTGTATTGAATTAGAAGAGTTTACGATAGGTTAAGAACGAATAGGTCTATTAGCGCTGCTCTAACCCACTTCGATTTCACTTTTAGTTTGTACAGTATTAACGGATTTATGGATATACGCTTTTGATATTATCCATTCTGTGGGCATTGATTATTTTTAACAAAAAAAAAGAGTGATCAAGATGAACAGCAGGACCCACTTGTCCAATCCATTACCCCTCTCTCAGCATATTTTAGAGGTTCCAAAATCAGCCACCCTGGCTATCAATGAAAAAAGTAAACAACTCATTCTCGAAGGTAAGGATGTCATTCGCCTGGGATTGGGTCAGTCCCCTTTTCCCGTACCTGACAGCATGGTTTCTGCTTTACAAGCCTATGCCGCTATTAAGGATTACATGGCGGTACAGGGTTATCTGCCGCTACGTGAAGCCATATCAGGTTTTATTCAGCATACAGAAGGTTTAGAACGTTCTGCGGATCAGATTATCATCGGACCTGGCAGTAAGGAATTGTTATTCGGTTTACAAATGGTTCTGGACTGTGACCTGTTATTACCCGCACCCAGTTGGGTTTCCTATGACCCACAGGCTCGGTTATTGGGCCGAAATGTACATTGGTTAAACTGTTATTCAGAAGATGGCTGGAAACTCACTGCAGACACGCTCGAACAACATTGCCAAAATCATAAAGGTCGACCTCAACTTTTAATACTGAACAGCCCTAATAATCCGAGTGGCGCCTGTTTTCTTGAGTCAGAATTAATAGCGCTTGCAGCAGTTGCTCGTAAATTCAACCTGATCATTCTTTCCGATGAGATCTACAGTGAACTCCACTTTCGTGGAGAGCACCAATCGATCGCACGTTATTATCCTGAAGGCACCATCATCAGTAATGGAATCAGTAAATGGGCCGGAGCCGGTGGCTGGCGCCTGGGCTTTTTCTGTTTTCCCAATGAACTCAGGGCCGTACTGGATTCCATGATCACCCTGGCCAGTGAGACTTATACGTCAGTCAGCGCACCCATACAAATGGCTTCGATCCTGGCATTCGAAGATTCCAGTTCAATCCTGGACTACATCCATGCCTGTAGAAAAATAATGGCCCATATTGGCCGGCATCTGAGCGCATTATTAAACCAGCAGAACATTCAGGTTGTAACACCAGAGGGTGGTTTTTATGTGCTGGCTGATTTTTCTTACTTTCGTGATGCTCTGACAACTGCGGGCATAACCAATGCCAATCAATTGGCCCAGGCTTTATTAGAACATACCGGTGTTGCAGCCCTTCCGGGAGATGATTTTGGGTTAAAGCAAGGATTATTATTAAGAATGGCTTTTGTAGATTTTGATGGTCACAAGTTATTAAACCAAGTCTTACAGGATACAGAATACCCATTAAATGCTGACACACCCGAATTAGTTCATCTCTTTAGCGTGGCAGATAAATTAGGAGAATGGCTCAATAACCTTTAGGATTTCCCTATAAAACGCTAAATAAAAAACCATGAATAAAAACTGGCTGTTAGATTTAGAAAAATTAATCACGTCATCATCAACGACTGCATTAATTGATAAAAACAATCTGGGCGAGGTTTTTCCAAGGGATTATCGGGATGATTTTACCGCACCAGAGGCATTTGAGGATTGCCTCAAGCTCGATCAACTCCTGCGTTTAGGTTGTCTTCAAACACGTCTGATCGATGATCAGAAATCACACCAGTTCGCCATAAAATTGTATGCCATGGACAAGGCCGTCACCCTGTCCCAATCCATGTCAATTCTCGAAGCCATGGGACTGGAGGTGTTACTGGAAAAACCCTATTGTTTGAAAATTGATCATCATGCTGTGTGGATACATCATTTCATTTTAAAGCGGCGCCATGAAATGTGCGCATTCGATCATGACAAGATCCCACGTTACTTTGAAGAATTATTTTCCTCGGTTTGGAACCGGCAAACAGAAAATGACAGCTTTAATCAATTGCTGTTTTCATGCTGTTTAAAAAGTCGCAACATTAATATTCTCAGAGCCTATACGGCTTACCTGCACCAAATCACATTTCCCTATAGTCAAACGCTTATCATCGAGACCCTGAACGATCATCCCTTGATTACACTGAAGCTGGTCAAGCTTTTCTTATATCGATTTGATCCTGAAACAGATCATACTCAAAAATATAACCAAACCAGAACGGAATACCTTGAACACCTGAATGAAATAGATTCACTCGATCAGGACCTGATTTTCAAGCAATTATTGAATCTGATTGAAGCGACAGTCAGAACCAACTATTACCAGTATATAAAAACGACTTGTGTCTATTTGAGTTTCAAGTTCGACTCGAGAAAAATCAAGAATCTGCCCAAACCTAAACCCCTGTTTGAAATATTTGTATATAGCTCCCGTTTTGAAGGTATCCATTTGCGCGGGGGCAAAGTCGCACGTGGTGGATTACGCTGGTCTGACCGCAAGGAGGATTATCGAACGGAAGTACTGGGACTGATGAAAGCCCAGATGGTTAAAAATGCCGTGATCGTACCCGCTGGTTCCAAGGGCGGATTTATTACCAAGCAAACCGTAGATCTTGATCGCAAACAAACTTTCGAAGAAGTTAAGACTTGTTACCAGCTTTATGTTCTGGCATTACTGGAACTGACGGACAATTACACCACTGGAAAGATTCAACCTCCCCCCGCCACCCGTCGTCATGACCAGGATGATCCTTATCTGGTCGTAGCCGCGGATAAAGGCACTGCAACTTTTTCAGATCCTGCTAATGAAGTATCTAATCAACAAAACTTTTGGCTCCAGGATGCATTCGCTTCGGGCGGATCTGCGGGCTACGATCATAAGAAAATGGGTATCACCGCCCGTGGAGCCTGGGAATCCGTCAAACGACATTTTCGTGGATTAGGCAAAGATATTCAGCGCGAACCATTTCGTGTACTGGGTATCGGAGATATGTCGGGAGATGTCTTTGGCAACGGCATGTTATTGTCACCCTGCATCCAATTAGTGGCAGCGTTTAACCACTTGCATATCTTTTTAGATCCCAATCCAGATATTGCCTCCAGTTATGATGAACGAGCCCGCTTATTTGCATTACCCCGTTCAAGCTGGAGCGATTACAATCAGAACCTCATTAGTAAAGGGGGCGGTATCTTTTCTCGCAAATCGAAAAAAATTCCGTTGTCTCCAGAGATACAAAAAATGACAGGAAGCAATCGGGAATTTGTTACTCCCGATCAGCTCATCAAACTATTACTGAAATCATCGGTAGACCTACTCTGGAATGGTGGCATTGGCACCTATATAAAGTCTCGCACTGAGAGTCATGAACACGTTAAAGACAAGACCAATGATGCGGTACGGATTAACGGCAATGAACTTAAAGCCAAGGTAGCTGGAGAAGGCGGTAACCTGGGTTTCACCCAACTGGGAAGAATTGAGTACGCCCAGTCAGGAGGCCTGAACTACACCGACTCCATCGATAACTCGGCGGGAGTGGACTGCTCAGATCACGAGGTCAATCTTAAGATCATGTTTTCAAGGTTGGTTTTGAAAGGTGAGATGTCTCTGCAGGAGCGTAACCGCATACTGGAAGAGATGACAGATGATGTAGCAGAACTGTGTTTACAAAATAACTACGACCAAACCCAGATAATCGATGAAATCTTACTACGGGCTTCCACATTGATGCATGAACATGATCGCTTCATGCGCCACCTGGAAAGAAACAAGATTCTCAGTCGGGCTTTGGAATATCTGCCTAATAATGAGCAAATTATTGAACGCATGACCCATGGCCAGGGATTAACCCGGCCCGAACTCAGCATCCTGCTCTCATACAGTAAACTCACCTACAAAGACGCACTTCTGGAATCCGACCTTAGACATGAGCCGTATTTTGACGAGATATTACTCGATTATTTTCCCGCCACCGTACGTACACGATTTGCCGATGAAATTCTGTCGCATCCGTTGAAGCAGGAAATTATCGCGACCCAAATCAGTAATCAGGTCATCAACCAGATCGGTCCCGGTTTTGGTTTTAGAATGCGAGAAGAAACCGGCGCGAATATTGCCAGTATCGCGAAGGCTTATGTCATCTGTAAACAGGTCTTCGAGACCGATAAACTCTGGCAGGCGTTACAGGATCTCGATAATCAGGTTAACGAACAGCACCGTTATGCCTGTTTCCGCATGATTAGTGGTTTATTGGAGCGGACCATAAGCTGGTTACTCCGCAATCATCCGGGGCAGCTTGAATTGAAAATACTGGTCGAACGTTATAAATCGGATAGCAAGCGTTTACGTAAAGTAATTCCACATGCCCTGACGGGCCAGGCCAGGAGGACCTATACCAGTACGCGACGTCAGTTATTAAAACAGGGATTTTCTGATCACATCGCCAGCGAGCTATCAGCAAATGTCATCATGGCTTCCGCCTTCGACATTATTGAAACAAAAATTGCCCAGCGTTCCAATCTGGAAAATACTGCCCGGTTATTCTTTGCGATTGCCGAAAGATTACAGTTAAACTGGATTCGAGAACAGATTTCTGAAACCGAGGTACGCAACCACTGGCATCAATTGGCTATCGCCAATATGCGTAATGCTTTACATCGCTATCAGCGCGAACTCACAGAGTTGATTTTACAATCCGTAAAAAACAAGCGGCACACGACCAAGGCCTTAACTCAATGGATGAAAGATTATGACTACGCAATGGGTCGTTATGACCAGATACTGACTGAGTTACAGGCCATACGAAAACTTGACTTCACTATGGCCAGCGTAGCGGTATCTGAGGTTCGGCGATTGTTAACATTATCGTCTTAATCAGTTTAAACTTTCGATCAACTCGCATTGATAAATAACAACCTGAATCTGTCAATCCATACAATAAACAGTAATGTATCAACTGCGTTGTCAGATCAACGCTCTTCAATATGAAACCCACTATCATTAAGAATCCCAATAACAGTGAATTTTTTACCCATGAACAATGCTATATCACGGAACTGTCAAATCAGTGCGATGATCCTGATGTTTCCGTAGCGCGTGCCAGAGTAAAACCTGGCGTCACTACTCACTGGCATCGTCTGAACGCGATCTCAGAACGTTATTTAATCGAATCTGGACAGGGTATCGTGGAAATAGCAGACCTTGAGCCACAAACCGTATCACAGGGCGATATCGTTTTAATACCACCGAATTGCCCACAACGAATCACCAATTCGGGTAACACCGATCTAATCTTTCTTGCAATCTGCTCACCGCGATTCACACCAGAAAGTTATATCGATATGGAAACCGAGTTTATCGGTTGATACTTTAACGACGCCGACCGCGGGAGGCTTTGGGATCATCGAAGCGCACTCTTAGGGTACGATCACCATCACCCATGGATTTTCCGTCCAAGGCTGCTTGAGCCGGACGGGCCTCATGCCCCTCCATTTCGACATAACCAAATCCTTTGCATTTACCCGAAAAAATATCAGTAACAAGATTAATTGAACGTACGGTACCAAATTCTGCAAACAATGCAGAGACTGAAGCTTCAGTAGCATCCGCTGGGAGGTTACTGATGAATAGTTTTTTCATAGATGAATCCTATTTTGGATCAAGGTTGGAACGACTGCAAAAGAAAGAACCCCGATTATTCGGGGTTCTGTAATAAATACTGAAAGGCATTAAAATCAATTAATGCCATGGATCATTATTTATGAGTTTTGTCCAACAACATTCGAGGCCTGAGGACCTTTAGGCCCACTCTCGACATCAAAAGTGACTTCTTCACCTTCTTTAAGAACTTTGAAACCGCTGCCTTGTATTGCAGAAAAATGAACGAAAACGTCTGCACTGCCATCACTGGGAGAGATAAAACCAAAACCTTTTGATTCATTGAACCATTTTACCGTGCCTGTAGCCATGTATAGTTACCTTTAAAATAAAAAAATGAAATCATATGCAGATCGCAACTAGGTAAATACGGCAAAGATCTTCGGTGGAACTTCTTATAAAAACTTAATGGACGTGCAATAGATATAAAAAACGAAAACAACCTTTTTGATACACAAAAACACTGTCTTCGATGCGTGCAGTATATCTCAATCTCAGCGAAATACATCTTTTTCAACGAGATTTACAAACATCAACGTGCCCATCCGTTGAACCGATACGTCGGTACAAGGGATGGAATGGTAATTGTTGACTGAAATCAGTACTGCATATTTAACAATTCACCAAGATCCGGTTGCCAAAGAAATTGATTTAAATTGACCCGGTTATTGGTGACGATGACACCCTCACCTGCCAAAAATTCTGTTTGTTTTAAAGCCATAGGACTACCCTTCGAAAAGGCCAGTTGACCATTACTTTTAAGAATTCGGTACCAGGGTAAATTCATTTCAGACGGTGCATATTGCATGATAGTGCCAACCAGACGAGCACGGCCCGGCAAACCAGACAGATCAGCAATCAATCCATAATTGGCAACCTTTCCTACGGGCACTTTTTGAACCGTGTGCCAGATTTGTGAGGCATATTGCCGGTTATAGCCCATGACCCTTCCAGATAGAAAAAAATAAATCCACCTCAGTTAACACCTGGCCTAAAAAGCAGTAAGTTCTCATAATGATGCCCTATTACCTGTCGGCAAGAGCGCTTTAATCGGGCATCCGTTCTGGTGATTCTGAAATAGCAGGGTAAAACGAAATTAAAATGGATTGAAATTCAGGAATCAGGCTAAATCCAGGACATCCATCATATCGAATAGCCCCTTCTCCCGAGTACTGAGCCATTCCGCTGCACGCAGGGCACCTTTGGCAAAGGTCATACGACTGGATGCTTTGTGCGTGATTTCAATGCGTTCGCCTATACCGGCAAACATGACTGTGTGTTCACCAACTATATCTCCGGCACGAATGGTTTCAAAACCTATGGTCTTGCGCTCACGTTCTCCAGTCTGTCCTTCGCGTCCATATACCGCACATTCCTTTAAATCACGGCCCAGTGTTTCAGCGACAACCTGCCCCATTTTTAGTGCCGTACCGGAAGGTGCGTCCACTTTATGACGATGATGGGCTTCAATGACTTCAATATCGACATCATCACCCAATACCCTGGCCGCGGTTTGTAACAGCTTGAGACATAAATTGACGCCCACACTCATATTCGGGGCATAGACTATGGCAATCGATTCTGCGGCTTCACGTATTTTCTGTTCCAACACCTCATCACAACCGGTCGTCCCAATCACCAGTTTACGCTCATGTTGCAGACAAAATTCCAGGTGCTGCTGAGTAATCGTAGGATGGGTAAAATCAATCAATACCTCAAATTCTGCAGCGGCTTCCAGCGAAGGAGACACCGGTATGCCCAGTGGATGGCCTATTCCAGCCAGGTCACCTGTATCGGCACCGATCAAACTGCTGTCTGAACGTTCGGTAGCAGCAGCCAGTTCACAAGCGTCCATTTGTTGTGATGCTTCTATCAAGGTTCGTCCCATACGGCCGCCTACACCAGCGATAGCTATTTTTGCCATTTTAGAATCCACTTTATGATTGTTGTTGAGAGTGCCATGCTGCGCAAGCAATGACAAGCTTGTAGGATAGATCTTAGGACTTCATGTCCTCAAAAAACTTCTTCACCCCATCCAGCCAGGAATGTTCATTTGGGCTGTGTTTCTTATTGGATTTGCCCATGGACTCACCCAACTGCTCCAGGATTTCCTGCTGCTCCTTGTTGAGTTTGACCGGAGTTTCAACAACAACCCGGCAAATTAAATCACCCACTGAGCCACCCCTGACAGGTTTGACCCCTTTACCTCGCATACGAAACAATTTATGGGTTTGAGTACCGGCTGGAATCTTCAGTTTTAATCGACCGTTCAGACTGGGTACTTCCAATTCACCGCCCAGGGCTGCGGTAACAATGTTTATGGGTACATCACAATAAAGATCCGCATGATCACGTTCAAAAATGGCATGAGGCTTAACTCTGATTTGTACGTATAAATCACCCGGAGGGGCTCCACGATCTCCCATCTCACCTTCACCACTGAGGCGAATACGGTCACCGTTATCCACTCCAGCCGGAACATCAACAGAGAGGGATTTATAGTGTTTAACGCGACCCTCACCATGGCAGCTTCGACAAGGGTCCTTGATAACCTGCCCCGTACCACGGCAGGCAGGACAGGTTTGCTGTACTGAGAAAAAGCCCTGTTGCATGCGGACTTGACCATGTCCACCACAGGTCGTGCAGGTTTCAGGAGAAGTCCCTTTACTTGCACCCGTACCCGCACAATCGGTACAGGTTTTATGCGTGGGAACTTTAATCTTGACCGTGGTGCCGGCTACGGCATCTTCGAGTGAAAGTTCTAGGTTATATTGAAGATCAGCTCCCTTGCGAACTCGAGAACCACCACCGCTAAAAATATCCCCAAAAATATCACTGAAAGCATCACCAAAACCGCCCCCACCGAAGCCACCACCGCCTGCTTGCTGGTTCACACCCGCATGGCCAAATTGGTCATAAGCAGCACGTTTCTGAGCATCCGACAGAACTTCATAAGCCTCCTTGGCTTCCTTGAATTTATGCTCGGTTTCTTCGTCATTGTCGGTATTACGATCTGGATGATATTTCATGGCCAGGCGACGAAAAGCCTTTTTCAATTCAGCGTCAGAGGCCGATTTACTGACACCCAGGACTTCGTAATAATCTCGTTGTGACATAGTTGATGCTGTAGTTCGTGTAACTCGTAAAAACAATGACGGACGAGTGAATCCTCACTCGTCCGTTTTTGATAGATGCAGTAATGGGTCTAGTTACTTGTTGTTGTCGTCTTTAACCTCTTCAAATTCGGCATCAACAACATCATCATCTGCATTGCTTGCGTTGGCATCGGTAGCAGTACTTTCACCACCGGCTGCTTCGCCCGCATTAGCTGCATAGGCTTTTTCTGCCAGTTTTCCAGAGGCTTCAGCCAGGGCTTTTGTCTTGGCTTCGATATCATCCTTATCACTGCCTTCCAGGGATTTTTTCAAGTCTGCAATAGCGCTCTCGATCGCTTCCTTGTCGCTGGCTTCGACCTGGTCACCCAGATCTTTGAGTGACTTTTCAGTCGCATGAATCATGGCATCAGCCTGGTTACGGACTTCAACCAATTCACGGACCTTACGGTCTTCATCAGCATGCGCTTCAGCATCCTTGATCATTTGTTCGACTTCATCATCGGAGAGTCCACTGGAAGCCTTAATGACAATCTTCTGCTCTTTACCTGTTGCTTTATCTTTTGCCGAAACGTGCAGGATACCATTCGCATCAATATCAAAAGTGACTTCAATCTGCGGTATACCACGCTGTGCAGGTGGAATATCGGACAGGTCAAAGCGGCCCAGAGATTTATTTGCAGTGGCGACTTCTCGTTCACCTTGTAACACGTGAACAGTGACCGCGGTTTGATTGTCTTCAGCCGTTGAAAAGGTCTGTGACGCCTTGGTTGGAATCGTCGTGTTCTTCTCAATGAGCTTGGTCATTACGCCACCCAGGGTTTCAATACCCAGTGATAGCGGAGTAACATCTAGCAACAATACATTCTTAACATCACCACCCAGAACACCGCCTTGGATCGCGGCTCCTGTTGCTACGGCTTCATCCGGGTTCACATCTTTGCGCGCTTCTTTACCAAAGAAGTCTTTAACGACTTCCTGCACCTTGGGCATACGAGTTTGGCCGCCCACAAGGATGACATCATCAATCTCAGATACCGAAACACCCGCATCTTCCAGAGCCACTTTAAGTGGATCAATCGTACGTGCAATCAGATCATCGACGAGAGATTCCAGCTTGGCCCGGGTAATTTTAAGGTTCAAGTGCTTCGGTCCAGAAGCATCCGCAGTGATATAAGGCAGATTGACATCGGTCTGTGAACTCGAAGACAATTCGATCTTGGCTTTTTCAGCCGCTTCTTTCAAACGCTGCATTGCCAGGGGATCACCACGCAGGTCCATACCCTGTTCTTTCTTGAATTCATCAGCCAGGTAATCAATCAGGCGTAAGTCGAAATCCTCACCACCGAGGAAGGTATCACCATTGGTGGATAGCACTTCAAACTGGTGCTCACCATCAATTTCAGCAACTTCGATAATGGAAATATCGAACGTACCGCCACCCAGGTCATAAACGGCCAGTTTCTTATCGCCGGTGGCCTTGTCCATACCATATGCCAATGCCGCAGCAGTCGGCTCATTGATGATTCGCTTGACCTCAAGACCTGCAATTTTACCGGCATCCTTGGTTGCCTGACGTTGCGAGTCATTGAAATAAGCCGGTACTGTGATCACCGCTTCAGTTACATCTTCACCGAGATATTCCTCCGCAGTCTTTTTCATCTTTTGCAATACACGCGCAGATACTTCAGGTGGTGCCATTTTCTTGCCTTTGGCTTCAACCCACGCATCACCGTTATCTGCTTTCAGAATGGTGTAAGGTACTAACTCGATATCTTTCTGAACTGCCTGCTCTTCAAAACGACGGCCAATCAAACGCTTAACGGCGTAAAGGGTATCCTTAGGGTTAGTAACCGCCTGACGTTTTGCAGGCTGACCCACCAACACTTCACCATCATCTGAAAATGCGACAATGGAAGGCGTTGTGCGATCACCTTCACTATTTTCAATAACCTTGGGAGCGTCACCTTCCATTACAGACACACAGGAGTTGGTGGTGCCCAGGTCAATACCAATTATTCTGCCCATAATATTTCTCCAAATTCCTCAAAAATTTCTAACTTGTACCAAAAGTAGGGTCTTTTAAACGGCTTTCAAGCCTGTAGTTACGATTTTTCTTTACTCACCACAACCATCGCCGGACGGATCAAACGATCGTTGAGAAGATAACCTTTTTGCATCACAGTGAGCACTGTATTGGGTTCGACCTCTTCATGTTCCTGAATGGACATCGCCTGATGATGTTCAGGATTGAATTTCTCTCCCGTCGGATCAATGGCCGTAATACCGTTTTTCTCCAATGTTTGAACAAACAAGTTGAGTGTCATGCTCATTCCTTCGCGAATCGAATCCAGGTTTGCATTCTCGGCATCGGTCGCATTTAAACCCAGTTCCATACTGTCTGAAACCGGTAGCAGGGATTCTACAAAGCTTTTAACGGCATATTTATGTGCATGTTCGATATCACGCTGGGCTCGTTTACGATTGTTCTCGATTTCCGCGTTCAAGCGCATAATCTGATCCCAATAATCTTTGATAGTGGCCTGCGCCTTAGCCAGTTCGGCTGCCAGCTCTTCACCACCCTCCTCTGATTCATCATTAACCGAAGCCTCGGTCTCTTCAGGATTTTGCACTGCTTCCTCGTTATTTGTTTCATTTAATTCAGGATTCTGATCCTGTTCGGAATTCATCGGTTCTGATGACATAAAGTTTCTCCGCTAAGAGGTCTTATTAAATACTGTGGCGTTAAGTGTGGATTATTTTTGACTATTCAAGGCTGAAGTGAGCAATCTTGCGGTAAGGTCTACCGCGGGTATGACCTTTTCATATGCGATACGTGTTGGTCCAATGACGCCAACCACTCCGATGACCTCATTTTCCTGACGATAAGGAGCGCCAATAACGGTGCAATCACTGAGTACACTGTAGCCGGATTCACTGCCAATGAAGATTTCAACACCATCAGCTTCTGAACAGCCTTCAAGAATATGGAGTAAATCGCGTTTTTGATTGAAGATCTCGAACAATTCTCTCAGTGTATTGATGTCCGATAATTCTGCAAACTGTAACAAGTTAGATTCACCCGAAGTCAACAGTGAATCTTCATCATCCCCGCAGACGGATCCCATCACATCCAATACCGATTTTAGGATTCGATTCACATCATCCTTGTGTTGTTTAATTTCTAAGAGCAATTGTTGTTGCGCCTGATTGAAATCTGTTCCGATTAAATATCGACTTAATAAGCGTTCAATTTCGGTTAATTCCAGATCCGAATAATCACGATCCGTTTGAATGACTTTGTTGTGTACCTGGTCTGCATTAACCACCAGAATGACCAGAACTCTCCGATCAGAGAGTTTCATAAACTCGATGTGACGTATCTCAATATGACTCTGCTTGCTAACACTGATCAGGCCGGTCAAATGCGTAACCTGTGAGATCATGTTAGAGGCGGTATGAATTAAATCCGTGGAAGTTTGATCCGCGCTAAAGGCATTGTTAATCAATTTTTCTGCTGACTTTCCTAAATCCCTGACTTCCAATAAACTATCGATAAACAAGCGATAACCCGCCTGCGTTGGTATACGTCCAGCCGAGGTGTGAGGTGAATCCACCAATCCCATGTCTTCAAGTCGAGCCATGATATTGCGGATGGTAGCGGAACTGACATCCAGACCGGATTGTTGCGCCAGACTTTTTGAACCTACCGGCTGTCCGTCCGAAGTGTAGGTCTCAATCAAGTGCCGGAGCAATATCTGGGCACGCTCGTCCAAGTCGTAGGATTCTGTCATTTAAATAAAGGGTTTTGCTTTGACTTAACACTAATCTATGGATTTTAAACGGATTAACAAGCCTGTAAATAATTTATGCTCAAGTCGACTTTCAAATGTATTGGATTAATCATTCGTCAGGAGAATTCTGAGCATGAAATCGCCATTCGCAAGATATGTCAGGCCTTGGGAGCCTATGGCGAATTACTGATCCATTACCTCGACCCCGAACAAATCAATCCGGATTGTACCCAGGCCACCATTGAACAGATAGGCCAACAAGCGGACCTCGCCGTATCCGTGGGTGGTGATGGTACGCTGTTAACTGCTGCAAGATACATGGTGGATTATGAAATACCCCTGGTCGGAATCAACCTCGGCCGACTGGGTTTTCTGGCTGATGTCACCATGGATGACCTGGAACAACATTTAAGCGGTATTTTTGCGGGTAAGTACAGTGTCGAAAAGCGCTTTTTACTCAGCGGCCAAATACATCAGCAGGGAAAACCAGAGAAAAAACACCGTGCGTTAAACGATATCATTCTGCATAGTCATGAATCCATCAGCATGGTTGAATTCGAGGTTTACTCCGATGGGGAATTGATCAACCAACAACGTGCTGATGGTTTAATCGTGGCCACCCCCACCGGGTCCACAGCTTACTCTCTTTCCGGTGGTGGCCCGATTATGCATCCCACCCTGGATGCGCTCGCCTTGGTGCCCATATGTCCGCATACATTAAGTAACCGCCCGATCGTATTGCCTTCTGACCAATTAATTGAGATCCGATTGAGTGCTCCCAACACGCAAGGGCGGGCCAGTTTTGATGGAATCACTCGGGCTGTTATCAGTACCCATGACAGTATAAAAATCACTCGCTATCCAAAGGCTATCACTTTAATCCACCCTTCGGATTATGATTATTTCCATATTTTACGCGCCAAGCTGAAGTGGAGTAATCAACCCTGATGCTTGAATCTATCGTTATCAATAACTTTACGATTATTAATCGTTCTCAAATTGAATTTGCAGCGGGCATGACGGCGCTCACCGGAGAAACAGGGGCTGGTAAATCGATACTGCTGGATGCAATCAA
>JASJBW010000100.1 GCA_030066315.1 Gammaproteobacteria bacterium | reverse complement strand
ACACCGGTTGCCGAAGAGCATTTTTTTTCCGTTTTTTTTCGCAATAAGTTGGGTGCTCGTTTTCATCATCGCAACACGCAGAATTTGGGACCAAGACTACTGTTGGCCTGTTTACCGGGTGAATATCATGAGTTTGGCCTGTTATTGTTCGCCCTTGCAGCGCATGACCGGGGTTATCGCTTGATTTTACTGGGAGGCGATATGCCTCTGGCTGAATTGCCGGGCGTTATCGAAAAAACGCATTGTGATGCCGTTGTTTTATCAGGATCAGAGCACTTGTGCTGCGATGATCTTAAACAAGAATTAATCAATCTCCAGCAGCATAGATTATGTCCAATATACATCGGTGGGCAGTTGACTGAACAGTGTCAACAGGTGTTCACGAAGTTGAATTTGCAAATCATCGGAACTGACCTGGCCAAAGCACTTGATCAGATAGCCCTTCAGTTTGCCTGAATGAGCCTGCTAAAATAATAAAACTATAAAAATTAAGGGATTTCACACAATTTTCACATCAGTTTTACGGGGTATTCACTCGGCCTTTACTAGTCTATTCGTCAACAGTAATTCAGTTGTACACAACCTTATCAAATCGTTGAGGATAAACATGAAAATTAATACCAATCTGGCCCATGAATTAACGGAAAAAGGTCTGGTGCCCGATGCCATCATCCGCCGCGGCATCAGAGCACTATTAAAGCAAAGATTGGATGACATACGCTCAAATGATGCCGAGCAGTTATCTACCGATGAACACGCGTTTCTACAAATGATGAACCAGTCTCCTATCGCTGTCTTGACCGACAAGGCTAACGAGCAACATTACGAGGTACCGGCCGAGTTTTTCCAGGCTGTCCTGGGAGAACATCTAAAATATAGCTGTGGATACTGGAAGGCAGGTAATCGCTCTCTTGATCAGTCGGAAGAGGATGCACTCAGGCTTACCTGTGAGCATGCGCAATTAGAAGACGGCATGGAAATACTGGAACTGGGCTGTGGCTGGGGGTCCCTAACGCTTTGGATGGCCCAACAATATCCCAATAGCAAGATTACCGCAGTCTCCAATTCAAAGTCACAAGGCAATTACATTTTGAGCAAGGCTAACGCAGCTAACCTGTTCAATATCGAAGTGATTACCGCGGATATGAATGATTTTAATGTAGCAGGCCAATTTGATCGTGTCGTTTCCGTGGAGATGTTTGAACATATGCGCAACTACGCAGAACTCTACCAGCGTGTCAGTGACTGGCTTAAACCAGGGGGGAAATTTTTCAAACATATCTTTGTCAATCGTGCAGCCTGTTACCTGTTTGAAGACAAGGATGCCAGTGACTGGATGAGTCGGCATTTTTTCAGTGGAGGCATGATGCCCTCGGATGCCCTGCCTTTGCATTTTCAAGACCATTTGAAGATAGATAATCGCTGGCGATGGGATGGCCGTCATTATGAACAGACCAGTAATGCCTGGCTGGCTAAAATGGATGCTCAAAAAGAACACCTCTGGCCCTTATTTGAAGAAACTTATGGAAAGGATTTTGCTTCTGTCTGGTGGCAGCGCTGGCGTATTTTCTTCATGGCCTGTGCCGAACTCTTTGGCTATAACGATGGCCAGGAATGGTGGGTCAGTCATTATCTGTTCAGTAAGCGGTAACATCCATGAATATTCGCTTGATCATTAATTTTGTTCTGTTTCAACTGGGTTGGTTTGCCTGTGTACTGGGTGGAGCCTGGAATTTGCCATGGCTCGGTACAGTATCGGTCATGGCCATATTGGCTTACCACTTGTCAACAGCCGATGATAGGTTAAATGAATCCAGTCTGATTGGCATTGCCGTGTTACTGGGATTTGTCTGGGATAGTATTCTTGTGGCGACGGGCTTGCTCACTTATCAAAGTGGCATGTTCCATAGTGAATTGGCGCCTCATTGGATCATTGCCATGTGGGCACTGTTCGCTTCGACCTTGAACGTCTCCTTAAGCTGGCTTAAAGACCGCTATTTTGTTGCGCTGATATTCGGTGCTGCTGGAGGTCCTTTGGCCTACTATGCAGGATTGAAACTGGGAGCAGTGGACATGCCTAACCAGTTTCTTGCACTGACTGCGCTGGGTTTTGGCTGGGCGGTGATCATGCCATTCCTCATGTGGGCATCCATGCGTTTTAATGGATTCAAGACTTCATCGACACCCAACAACACTGTGGAGGCATGACATGTTAACCATTTATTTTCAGGCTTTACTAGTAATACTCTCGATGGGTTTCGTGACCTGGCTTTATAGCGTTAAAAGACATAACGTTAACAGTGTTGATAGTTTGTGGTCACTCATGTTTTTAGCGGCTGCGATAGTGTACCTGGTCTCTGCGGCTGAAATCACTTCACGGAATTTAATCATTATCAGTCTGGTCAGTTTATGGTCAATACGTCTGTCCGTACACTTAATGGTTCGTAATTGGAACCATGACGAGGATCATCGCTATCAGACCATTCGAGCCAATAATGAGCCTAACTTCGCGTTAAAGAGTATCTATATTGTTTTTGGTTTGCAGGGATTACTGGCATGGATTATTTCTATTCCCTTGTTATTTGCCCTGCAAAACACGGGAGGTTTCCAGTGGATTGATGGATTTGCACTCGGATTATGGACACTGGGTTTTTACTTTGAAGCCATATCTGATTGGCAATTACGCCATTTCAAGAAAAACCCGGCCAACAAAGGTCGTGTTCTTGACACCGGTCTCTGGCGCTACAGCCGACATCCCAATTATTTTGGTGAATTCTGTATCTGGTGGTCATTCTACCTGTTTGCGATTCCTTCAGGTGGCTGGTGGACGATCTACGCGCCCATTCTGATGACGTTCCTGTTACTGAAAGTATCCGGTGTGGTCATGATGGAGAAAACTATTACCCAACGCCGTCCTGAATATCAGCGCTACATCGACTCCACGAACGCCTTTTTCCCGGGCACACCTCATCCGGAACGCCATTTAACCCTGAAGGAGGAATAAGCATGTCATTACTTCAACGTTATTTTTTAAAGATATTACTTTTTATAGGGTTGCCTGTTCTGGCCGGTTTATCCATGCAGGCCATAGCTTCAACCGAAAAAAACTGGAGATTCAAGGTCTTTCTTGATGATAAAGAAATTGGTACGCATGAAGTACGCGTGGTGCCTTACGAGGATTTAAAACAGGTTACCGTTGATGCTAACTTTAAAGTTAAATTTCTGTTCATTACGGCCTATCAATATCAGCACCATACCGAGGAAGTGTGGCAAGGATCATGCCTCAAGTATATCAACGCCAAAACAGATGATAACGGTGACGATCTTTTTATAAGAAAAGTTTCGAATGGTAATGATTTCGTAGTTGAAACCCATTCTGGTCGGCAAAACCTCGGCGATTGTGTGCGCACTTTTGCATACTGGGACCCTGAATTACTGAGAGCAGATAAATTATTAAATACTCAAACAGGTGAATATGAATCAGTACAAATCATTGATCTGGGTAAAAACCAGATCGAGATCAATGAAAAAATGGTTGAGTCTCTTCATTACCGTTTGAAGGCAGGAGAAAAGGTAGTGGACTTGTGGTACACGCCTGACATGAACTGGCTGGCACTCAAAAGCACCACGGAAGATGGATATCTCATCAGTTACTATCCCGAAACCATGGTGTTCTGATGAAACAATATTTAGTAGTCGCTTTTTTAACTTTGATCTTAACAGGATGTGCGAGTCAGCTACCGATGAAAACTGTTGAATACGTAGATATCGATCGCTTCATGGGCGATTGGTATGTGGTCGCCAATATACCTACTTTTATCGAAAAGCAGGCCCACAATGCAGTAGAAAATTATCGCCTGGATGAAGATGGATCAATTGCAACAACTTTTACCTTCAACAAGGGTGGTTTTGATGGAAAACAAAAAACCTATAACCCGAGGGGTTTCATAAAGGATACCAGTACCAATGCGCTGTGGGGGATGCAGTTTATTTGGCCTATCAAAGCGGATTACCGTATTGTTTATCTTGATGAAAATTATCAAAATACAGTAATTGCCAGGGCGGCACGTGATTATGTCTGGGTGATGAGTCGCAAGCCGGATTTATCTGATGAAGAATTCAACCGTTTCAAGACTTTTGTTGATGAACTTGGTTATGATGTTGCAAAATTACAAAAAGTGCCACAGCAGTGGCCGCAAACAAGTGCTCAATAAAAAAGGGGATCATTCATGAAAATAGCAGTTATAGGATCAGGTATATCGGGTAACGTTGCGGCATATCATTTAAACAAGCAGCACGATATTACGGTATTTGAGGCCAATGACTACATTGGCGGTCATACGCATACACATGATATAGAATGGGCTGGTCAGCATTATGCTGTGGATACCGGTTTTATCGTATTCAATGAAAGAACTTATCCTCATTTTATTGCATTACTCGACGAACTCGGCGTTGATTCCCATATCACCGAAATGAGTTTCAGTGTAAAAAACGAAAAAAGCGGGCTTGAATATAACGGACATTCCTTAAATTCCTTGTTTGCACAGCGCAGAAACTTATTCAGTCCTTCATTTCATAGAATGATTAGAGATATTCTACGTTTTAATCGACAGGCGCCTAGAGACATGGAAGAAGGGCAGGCTGAGATTGGCCTGGGTGAATATCTGAAGATGAATGATTACAGCCAGCAATTTATTGAACATTACATTATCCCGATGGGCGCCGCAATATGGTCTACCGATCCATTGCAGATGCAACAATTCCCAGCACGTTTTTTTATACGTTTTTTTCACAACCATGGCCTGTTAAATGTGAGTAACCGGCCCAACTGGTTCACCATACGGGGTGGGTCGAAGCAGTACGTTGCCCCTTTGGTGCATAGCTTCAAGGACAAGATCCATTTGCGCAGCCCTATTGAATCAGTGCGACGATATCCTACCCATGTAGAGATTAAACCGTTAAACCAGTCTGTTCAAAAGTTTGATGCATTGTTCATTGCTGCCCATAGTAATCAGGCATTGGATATGCTCGAAGATGCTACTGCTGCAGAAAAAGAAGTACTGGGTGCTATTCGCTATCAACCCAATGAAGCCGTGTTACATACGGATGAATCTGTTCTTCCTAAACGAAAACTGGCCTGGGCGTCATGGAATTATCATATGTTGGAACAGCAGGAACAACAGGTGGCGTTAACCTACAACATGAATATTCTGCAGGGACATAAAGCACCGGTTCAGTTCTGTGTCACTTTAAATAACAGTGATGCCATCGACAAAAAGAAGATTATTAAGACCATCAGTTATGATCACCCTCTGTATACAGCGGAATCCGTGAACGCACAACAACGCCAGCAAGAGATTAATGGTGTAGCCCGCACTTTTTACTGTGGCGCCTATTGGCGTAATGGTTTCCATGAAGACGGTGTTGTCAGTGCCTTGAATGCGCTTGAGCATTTTAACCACTGGTGTGATGCTGAAACGAACTCTGGTAATGAAAATGAAAAGTTGTATTTACGAAGGGCAAGTTAGGCACCGCCGCTTTACACCGCGAGAACACAGTTTCGAGTACAAGCTCTTTCTGATGTATCTCGACCTAGAAGAGAGTTCAACCCTGTTTGATCGTTTCTGGTTTTGGTCTACCCGCAGATTTAATCTGGCCTGGTTCAAGCGGCAAGATCATATGGGAGACCCGAAACAATCCCTTGTTGAATCGGTTCGAGAAAAAATATTCAAAGCCACGGGGGTTAAGACCAAAGGCCCCATCAGACTGTTGACTCATTTTCGCTATTTTGGATTTGGATTTAATCCCGTGAGCTTTTATTACTGCTTTGATGAAAAAGATCAATCTTTAGAGCACATTGTTTGTGAAGTAAACAACACACCCTGGGGAGAACAACATATTTACGTGCTTGACGAGCGTGATAATACTGGTGAGGGCGAGCATTTGGTTTTTACCCAGCCTAAAGAATTTCATGTCTCACCGTTCATGCCTATGGATATGCATTACAGTTGGCGTTTCAATCAGCCCAAGGCGCATTTGAATGTTCATATGGAAAATTATCGTCAACAGGAGAAGGTCTTTGATGCCACTTTGACATTAAATCAAGCTCCAATCTCTTCTTTCAACCTGGCGCGTGTGCTAGTGGTTTATCCCCTGGTAACGGTCAAGGTCGTAGTCGGTATCTATTTTGAAGCCCTCAGATTATGGCTTAAGAAAATTCCATTTTATTCACACCCTGATGAAAATAAGGAGGCGCCCAAGTCGGCGAGCTAGTATGAAGTCATCCATCAATCCCATTGAGCAAGTTGAACATCAGCAAAGCCGTTATTTCTGGTTGGATAAGGTCGCGCGACGCCTGGTAAAGGCTCAATTATCAAAAATCCAACATGGAGAAATCGTGATCAGGGAGCAGGGCCAGGAGTCTTATTTTGGTCAAGCAACCGAAGCCTTTCCCGTGCGCGTACATTTGGATGTCATGCATTCCAGCGTATGGAGTGATGTAGCCTTTGGCGGCAGTAGTGGTTCCGGTGAAGCCTATATCAAGGGCAGTTGGCGCTGTAACAATCTGCTGGGCCTGGTACGTATTTTTTTAAGGAATCGGGATGTCCTCGAAGACATGGATAATAGCCTGGCGCGTCTGAAGGGGCCGGTTCATCGTATATTGCACTGGCTCAGTCGAAACACCCGGACTGGCAGTCGGCGTAATATCAGTGCGCACTATGACCTGGGGAATGATTTGTTCGAATTATTCCTCGATCCGACCATGATGTATTCCTGCGCCTATTATAAAACCCCTGATATGTCGCTGGATCAAGCCGCGGTTGCCAAGATAGATCGTATCTGTAAAAAACTCGAATTGACACCTGATGATCATCTGCTGGAAATAGGCACCGGTTGGGGAGGGTTCGCCATTCATGCTGCCAAGCATTATGGTTGCCGTGTAACCACGACCACCATCTCTCGTGAACAGTACGAACTTGCCCAACAACGGGTACAGCAGGAAGGATTGCAAGACAAAATTACGTTACTTTTTAAAGATTATCGTGACCTTCAAGGTCAATATGACAAACTGGTTTCAATTGAGATGATCGAAGCTATCGGTCATCAGTATCTCGATACCTATTTTGAAAAATGCAGTTCCTTGTTAAAACCCAATGGCATGATGTTGTTACAAGCGATCACGATCGCAGATCATCTTTATGATAGCGCTCTTCGTGATGTGGACTATATCAAGAAGTTTATTTTCCCTGGTGGCTTCCTGCCTTCAATTGCAGCCATGAGCTCTTCCATAGCCAAGGTTAGCGATATGAAAATGTTCCATCTGGATGATATGGGTCCCCATTATGCCAAGACACTGGCAGATTGGCGCGAGCGATTTTTTGATCGAATTCAGCAGGTTAGAGATTATGGTTACTCGGATGCCTTTATCCGTATGTGGGAATACTACCTGAACTACTGTGAAGGTGGTTTCCTCGAGCGGGATATCGGTACTGTGCAAATGTTACTCACCAAACCATCCTGTCGTCGAAACACGGTCAGTATCTAAATCGGTCTTTTACAATGCAGCAACAGATAGCACATGTCGATACTGTCAAGCCTACGGTTTTTTATGATGGGAGTTGCCCCTTGTGTAGTCGGGAGATACGTCATTATCGACGCTTGCGCGGAGCGGAACAATTGCTCTGGATTGATGTCAGCGAGCCTGAAGCAACCTTAGCCTATGGGTTGACCAAGGATGCAGCTATGGCCCGTTTTCATGTCTTAGATGCTAGTGGGGAATGGCAAACCGGCGCCTATGGTTTTGCCGAATTATGGTCGCAACTTCCTGCATACAGATGGTTGGCTGTTCTGGTTAAGAAGTTGCGCTTATTACCCTTGCTGGATAAAGCTTATACCCGGTTTGCACGTTGGCGCTTAAAACGTGATTGTACTTCTGGGTCTTGCGGGGTGGATGAATGAAAATATACACGCTGGAACGTCAGCAGTGGGTGAGGCAACCCCTGGACCAAATTTACGAATTTTTTGAACGACCTGAGAACCTGTCATTAATCACTCCACCAAGTCTGGATTTTAATTTGCTCACACCTTCACCGGTAACGATGGAGCAGGGCAGGATCATTGATTATACGATTCGTTTTCTGGGTCTACCCGTGCGGTGGCGTACCCTGATATCCACCTATCAAACTGCTGAGTGCTTTGTTGACGAACAGCTCAAGGGTCCTTACAGTTTCTGGCATCACACACATCGTTTCGAGAATTACAAGGGTGGTACTCTGTTGTATGACGAAGTACGTTATGCCTTACCTTTGTATATACCCGGGCCGCTTGCATCCATCCTCCACAGTCTGTTGATCAGACCGAAACTGGAACAAATCTTCGATTTTCGTCGTGACGAATTCGATCGAAGGTTTAATAACGATGGAGTGGGAAACACCGCGGTTGTTCGCCTTTACGGTGGCTCATGATATGGAAGTGGCGCTGATTGGTGGTACTGGTTTTGTAGGAGGTTATTTAACGGATCATCTGATTGCCGCAGGTCATCAGCCACGTTTATTGGTACGTTCTGGAAGTGAAGCCAGGGTCAGTCAGTCTTCATCCTGTCAAATGATTACGGGTGATGTTGCGGACAGCGACGCTATTAATCAAGTACTCGATGGTGCTGATGCGGTTATTTATAATATCGGCATTTTGCGAGAATTTACGGGCAAAGGTATTACTTTTAAGGAGTTACAGCAGGAAGCTCCTTGCCGTATCATGGAAGCAGCCGTTAATAAGGGGGTTCGCCGTTTCCTGTTGATGAGCGCTAATGGGGTTAAGCCAGAGGGTACAGCTTATCAACGTACCAAGTTCCTTGCGGAATCCTATTTACAGCAAAGCGATCTGGACTGGACGATCTTCAGACCCTCTGTGATATACGGCAATCCTCAAGGTAAAAATGAATTTGTTACCCAGTTGATGCATGACATCATCCTCTCACCGTTACCGGCCCCCCTGTTTTTTGATGGCTTGCTCCCGGTTAATGCAGGATCATTCAAATTATCACCCGTGCATGTTGAGGATGTGGCCAGTGCGTTTGTTAAGTCACTGGAAAATGAAAACAGCATTGGTCAGGTGTTGGCTTTATGCGGACCTGAAGCTATCAGCTGGAAGGAGATACTGGAGACCATTGCTGGAACACTGGGTCAGACCAAACTTATGTTCCCGGCTCCTGCATTAGGTATTTCAGCAGTCGCAAGGTTACTGGATGGTTTTGAATCTTTTCCCATTACCCGGGATCAAATTACCATGTTAATGGAAGGTAATACCTGTATCGATAATGGTTTTGCTCCGTTAGATATTCATCCAAAGCCTTTTAATCAACAGGCCCTTGAATACCTGATTAAATAAAAACCAGCAATGATATGAGCGCGCATCGTACTTTACCCAGATCCCGTATGGCTCGGATGTCTAAACTCGGTAGACTGGCGGGCGGTATTGTTACGAGTGTAGTGGGCGAGGGTATGAAGCAATTGTCAAAAGGGCAGAGACCACGTGTCAGCGACCTCCTGTTAACGCCACAAAACTTTCAACGTATTTCAGACCGTCTGGCAGAGATGCGTGGTGCCGCCATGAAACTGGGACAATTACTCTCCATGGAGTCAGGTGAATTCATACCTGCCGAGTTGAACCAGATGTTGGCACGCTTACGTGATGGGGCTTACCACATGCCTCTCGGCCAAGTTAATGAAGTCCTCAAACAGGCCTGGGGTAGTAACTGGCAAGAACAATTCAGCCGCTTCAGTTTCACTCCGCTTGCTTCTGCATCGATTGGACAGGTCCATGAAGCTGAACTCAAGGATGGATCACGACTTGCGATTAAAATTCAATATCCCGGTATTCGTGAGAGCATTGATAGTGATGTTGATAACGTTGCGATGTTGCTAAAGCTGGTTAACTTGTTGCCAAAAGAAATTGACTTTGCCCCTTTACTGGCTGAGGCAAAACAACAGTTACACCAGGAAGCGGATTATATCGCAGAAGCGAATCATCTTAGGTCTTTTACTCAACACCTCATTAAAGATAGTCGTTTCGAAGTACCTCAGGTAATAGAACATCTATCTACTACTGAAGTTCTTACCATGAGTTTTCTGGAAGGTGACCCCATTGAAGAATTATCGAAGTCTTCATCAAAGACTCGAAATCAGGTGGCACTTAATTTACTGGAATTATCCATGCGTGAACTGTTTGATTGGGGGCTCGTACAAACTGATCCCAACTTTGCTAATTTTCGTTATAATCCCAAGAACGGGCGTATCCAGTTATTTGATTTCGGTGCTACAAGATCTTTTACTCAAGATCGGTCTCAAGCATTTCGAGACTTGATTGCCGCCGCAGTCAGTGATAAACACGATGAAATATTATCGAAGGCCGAGCAGGTCGGATACCTTGAGCCTGATGATCCTGAATTTTATCGTCAAGGTGTTGTTGACTTGGTCAGTAATGCCTGTGAACCGATAATACAAGACAGTGATTATGATTTTGCTCAGTCTGACTTGGCTGCACGCATGGCAACCACTACGATGAATCTTAGGGTTGAGGAAAAATTTGGTCGTTTACCGCCCCCTGACGTGCTATTCCTGCATCGTAAAATTGCAGGGCTTTACCTGTTGATGAATCGTTTGAGGGCCAATATTCCTGTCAGTCAGGTTGTAACACCTTTTATAAAACCCGAATTACAAGTCAGTTAATTGGAAGTCAGGGAATTCTACGACAACAGTCGTACCTTGTTGTGGGATACTCTCGATGTTAATGGGCCAATTAAAACGATCTGATAATCGTTTTACAATGGTTAAACCCACCCCATGTCCATGTGCGTTTTTATTGCCGCCACGGAAATAGGGTTCAAACACTGCTTTTACCTCATTCTGACTCATGCCTTGTCCGCTGTCAGAGATAATGACCTTATTATGATCAAAACTGATATCAACATTACCTTCGTCAGTATACAGGACGGCATTGCGCATCAGATTCCCAATCATGACTGATAACACCTTTTCTGATGCATGGGTAAGCAATTTATGCTGAGGATTGAAACGAATTTCAATATCCTTTTTTTGATTCAAAATTTCGGATCTTTCAATTTCTTCTTCAATGACATCGTTTAAACACACCAATTCATGCGCCAGAGATTGATCGGACTCCCTGGCCAACAACAAAAACGCTGATATCAGTTCTTCCATATCATGAATGGCGCGTTTAATACGCTGCACGGATTTTAATGCGGGTGTACTTAATTCCTGTTCAGTCATTAGCATATCCGCAGCAATGTTGATGACGGTTAAAGGGCTGCGGAGTTCATGACTGGCATCGCGGGTAAAATTGCGTTCCCGTGAGATAAAGGCTTCCAAACGTTCGCCCAAATGTAAGATGGCGTCTTGTAAGATACGAACATCATCGTCTGTTTGGTAATTAAAAGAATCTTCTTTTAGCAAACTTAAATCAGAAGATTTGAAATCGATATTATTGACTTGTTCAGCCAATTTTATGACCGGGGAGATGGTACGCCGACTGAATTGATAAGTCAGCCACAGAGCCAGGTATAAAACGATCAAGACCAAGGCCAATGGGAAAAGACCGTAAAAAGCGGCCAGGCTATCAACCTGTCCACGATTGTATACAAGATATAGTCGTGTGTTATCCAGGTTGCTGACGTGCAAGACCAGGTTTAAATCAACATATTCGTGGAAGCCTTCCTGGTCTTTGATCAGCTTGCGGTCTATTTCATTAATTTGAGCTTTATCGCTATAGCCGGTCAGGTTGAGTGTATCGGGCAAGGCGGCATCTTTGTTCTGTTGATATCGAGACCAGTAATAATCCGCTTCTTCCTCGATAGCACTTTTAATTAAAATTTCATCAATGACAATAGTGGCAAAGTAAACACTGAGGATAGCGGTGATAATGATCAAGGCGCCTTGAATCAGGAAGGCGCGATTAAATTTCTTGATCAGGTTGTTATTCGATTTCGGGTTCAACAATCTTATAACCACTGGCCTGAACGGTTTGCAATAACTGATGCTGGAAGGGTTTGTCCATGACCTTACGCAGGTTATACAGATGGCTACGCAGTGTGTCACTGTCAGGGAGTACGTGTCCCCAAACCTTTCTTTCCAGATCTCGACGACTCACGACAGAGGGTGAAGCGCGCATTAAGACGGTGAGAATTTTCAGTCCTATCGGCGTAAGATTGAGTTCTTGGTTCTCCCGGGTCACCGTCAGTGTAGAAGTATCGAGAAATAAGTCACCCACTTGCAAGATTTCTTTAGCAACATCTCCCTTATGTCGACGAATTAATGATCGGACTCTGACCTCGAGTTCCTGGATGGCGAAGGGTTTTACGAGATAATCATCGGCGCCAGTTTCCAGGCCAGTAATTTTGTCTTCCAGCGTATCACGCGCCGTTAACATGATGATCGGGGTGTTTTTACGTGCCTCTTCCCTGATTTTCTGACAGACATCAATACCATCGATGCCGGGTAACATCAGGTCCAGAACGATACAGTCATAACGGTTAGTGACTGCCAGATGCAATCCAGTAATACCATCCGCCGCATAATCCACCTCGTAGTTACGGCTTTGCAGAAATGCAATGACCATTTCGGCAATATCCTTGTGGTCTTCAATCAGTAAAACGATCGGGGCTGCTTCGGCTGGCATGATTTTCCTGAGCTTTGGTTTTATCAAATAAGTTTAACGATACCACTGAAAAGATTCAGCTTATTTGTTATTCCAGAATAGATGAATGAGAGTGAATCGATTGTCAAATCGATGTGAAAATTCTGTGAGATTCAGACGAATAGAAGCTATGCCTGGTCACAGGCATAGCTCATAACAGGTTTAGTCGAGATCGTTAACCAGAGAATTTCTGGCGTCATCATCCAATTCAATATGATAGGTGTAAATGCTATGTTCAACACCCATGGAAAGTTTTTCACCGCCTTTCAGACTATTGATCATTTCATCATTCAGTTCAAAGCGCATGAAATGGACCGAAGCTGTCTTCTCACTGGTCGTCCGTTCAAGATCCTCATTTGAGATACACCATACCTTGTCATGGCCTTCGACCTGAACCCAGACCAGATCTTCTATACCGATCATTTTGGACAGTTGGCTGGCACGTATTTCAGGATCTTCATACTCGATCATGAAGGTGGCTTTCCAATTTTTACCATCGGGAATCAATGGATTATAAGCTTCCAATTCTTCTTCAATACCATGAGCTTCAAACACTTTTTCGATCCGTAACATTTCCTGAATCTGGTACTGAATCGTCAGCCGATCTTCAAAGTACAAGTTAGCATTTGGACCGAGTGCAATTTTTCGGTGTTTCTTATGCGCCATGACCTGTTTACGATAATCGGGCCGTTTAGTCGCGTATTCTTCCAGTGACCATAAATCATTGCGTGATAGATGGTGTGATTGTGTCATGTTCATGTCCTCATTTAAGTTCATAGTCCATAGGCCTCTCTGACCACAGTAATGGGATGCTTGGAATCCGAGCCATCGTCAAGCCCCATGGAAATATGGTGACCGGCCATAGGACAGTCACTGGTATACACATCGGGTTCGTTTTTCTTGACTCGGTTAACGACAGGCCGACAGATTTTCATGGCGGTGTCGTGGAATTCTTTTTTGTAGGTGTAGGTGCCATCATGACCAGAGCATCGTTCAATGACGTCGACTTCTGCGCCATCAATTAAGGACAGCATTTCCTTGGTTTTCATACCAATACGTTGTACGCGTTGGTGACAGGCAACGTGATAACTGATTTTCCCGACAGGATTTGAAAAATC
>JASJBW010000102.1 GCA_030066315.1 Gammaproteobacteria bacterium | reverse complement strand
GGTTCGTGATGTTCAGGTCCATTTAATCAGTGGCATTGAGCATCTCACATCGGTGTACTTGATACCCAAGTTCGTCAAGCGTGGCGAAGACATTGTCAATCAGATGTCTGGACTTATTAAAGGTATCATTCGCGCCACGGAAAAAATGAACGAAACCCAGGAAATCTACCACGAGTCAGCCAGCCTGCTGCAACAGACCATCGGTGAAAATAAGATGCGCATGGACCAATTGACGAATGACATCACCATGATTAAGAAGTTATTACGCGAAGGTTTCCGTCTGCCCGGACCTTTCAGCGAATAAATGAGTGCATTCACGCCCATAGGTCAGCACCACCTGGAAACAGAAGGAGACTCATCCTTCTGGCCCTCTTTTACCGACATCATGATGGTTGTGGTGTTGATTTTTTTACTGGCTTCGACGTTGCTGATTGTACGAAACTGGCAGTTGGTGAATGAACTACAACAAAGTATCGAAGCCGAACGCCTCGCGGCCGAAATGATTCAATCTACCTCGGAAGAAAATGCTACCCTCGAGGAGCGCCTCATTAACGCCGAGCAAATGAACTCCATTTTACGTCTGCGTATTCTGGAAAAAGACGAACAACTGAAAAAAGCCCGGGACGAGGATCTGAAAAAACAACAGATTATCCTGGCTTTAAATCTGGATAAAGACGAACTACTGAAACAGATCGATACTTCCCAGACCGAGCTGGGTGAAGCCCAGTCACGTATCACGGTGATCACTTCCGAGTCAGAGAACCTGGCGCGTCAACTTGCTGAATTAAAACTGCAGCTGGATCAACAGATTCAACTCGCCCGAACCAATGAGCAAGAACTCGAGTTGGCCATGGCAGAAATTGCGGTATTGAATGCCGCAAGTGAAAAGCAGCAGCAAAATATCAACCTATTAGAAAAGGAAAAAGCAGAATACAACCGTCAGCTTTTAACCCTCAAAGGCGATTATGAAGTCGTAAAGTCCAAGTATGAACAGCTGATTAAGCCTGCCCGTAGCGCCAAAGGTAAGTATGTGGCTGAGGTGTATTATGTTAAAGAAAAAGATGGCAAGATCATTCGTTTCAAACAACCCGGTGATAAGGACTTCCAAAACCTGACCTTGGCAGCTGTTGAAAAGAAACTAGACCAGTTGAAGTCTGAAAAAGGCAAAGATCTCTATGTCAAGATTATCATTCCCAAGGACAGTGGGTTAACCTACAATGAGGCTTGGAGCTTCATGAAAAACCTGCTCGATAAATACGATTATTATTATCAGCAATAGTCGTCACGATAAAAGCAGTCAATTACGGCATCAATGACCCCATCAACAGGATTGTTTGACCATGCCTTTTATTCATATCCATTCGCTGCCCTTGGAACCAGATAGAGATATTCCAGCATTACTGTCTGGACTGAATCAGGCTTTCTCGACAGAGACTGAAATACCCCTGGAGCATATTCATTCCACTTGGAATTTTATTGCCCCAGGTTATTATGCAAAAGGCAAAAACACGCCTTCCAAACATCCCGCATATCATCACCCACTTCTGGTAGAGTTGTTAACGCCGGACTTTAACAATCCACAGACCATCACAATTATGCTTGAATGTATTGCCCATACGCTGGCTCAACTTGCATCATGGCCCGTGGACAACATATTTATCAATCACCGCCAGGCTCATGCGGGTAGCGTATTTGATGATGGTCAAATAGTGCAATGGTAAGACATCTGCATGAATCATTAAGGACAACAATGAATCTTGGTTGCCGTTCATGTACTATTCAGCTCTGAATATTTATGCTCAATGTTATTGATTTGATTAACCGGAGGACATTAATGAAAAAATCAATCAGGTTCACTCTACTTGCAGCAGCAATGGCCACGACTGCAGCCGTTCAGGCAGCAGATCCCAAGATCGCTTTCCTCGGTGGATTTACCGGACCTTTGGAAAGTCTGACCCCACCCATTTATGCGGGTGTTAAACTGGCCGTTGATCAAGTCAACGCTCAAGGTGGTGTGCTTAAGGGCTCAAAAATTGAATTACTAAAAGGTGACAGTACCTGTGCTGATGCCACTGCGGCATCCAACGTGGCAGATCGCATGGTTAACTCGGAAAAAGTATCCGCCATTGTTGGCCCGATGTGTTCAGGAGCTACCATAGCAGCCGCTAATAATGCCGCCATTCCCGGTGGTGTGCCATTGATCTCGCCTTCCGCCACTTCACCTGCATTAACCACTTTGAAAGATAATGATCTGGTTTTTCGTACTGCACCCTCGGATGCCTACCAGGGAGAGATGATGGCTAAAATGTTAAAAGCCAAGGGCATCAACGAAGTCGCTATCAGCTATGTCAATAATGATTACGGAAAGGGTTTTGCTGAAGCACTCGCCGATGCATTTAAGGCCATTGGCGGCCAGGTTGCGGCTAACGAAGCCCATGAAGATGGCAAAGCAGATTACCGTGGTGAGGTGGGTTCCCTCGCTTCTTCGGGTGCTGAAACCCTCGTGGTTCTTGCTTATGCGGACGGCTCCGGTCAAACGATTATTCGCCAGGCCATGGAAAGTGGCGACTTTGCCAAATTTGTAGGTGGTGATGGTATGGTTGGTGATAAGCTGATCGGTGCCCTGGGTGGCAATATCGATATGATTGCAACCAAGCCTGGCTCTCCAGAATTGGCGGGTAAAGCTCCTTTTGTTAAAGCCGCCAAAGCTGCTGGGATGGACCCTGACGCAGTCTTTTCAGCACAGGCTTATGATGCCGGATTTATCCTGGCTCTGGCGATTGAAAAAGCGGGTAGTGCCGACCGTGCTGCTATTGCTAAACAAGTCCGTAATGTGGCAACAGCACCAGGAGTTGAGATACTACCCGGTGAATGGAAAAAAGCGGTTGCCGCGATAAAAGCCGGTAAAGATATCAATTATCAGGGTGCTTCCGGAAACCACGAATTTGATAAAGTGGGTGATGTACCCGGTGTTATCGTTGAAATGGATATCAAGAATGATCAGTTTGTTGAGGTGGGTGTTATCCAATAACACTGTTTCAGCCTGCGTTAAAAAAACCCGGATTCATCCGGGTTTTTTTATGGTTGGCGCTGTTACTGAACCGATCATTTCTGAAACTTTTGATCCGGCTTCAAAGCGTCTTCGGCATCTCTTGAGCGAACTGCATGGAAGAACCTATTTAATTTTCACGTATTTTTTCTGGTAATAATCCTTGAGGCGCATAACGCAACACCAGGGTGATGGTCATACCGATTAGAAAGACACGCATTTGTAAAGCTCTACTATCAAAGTCATTGGGTACTTGCCAGTTAAACCATTCCACACCCAGATACTTGACAGCCTCAAAGATTAATAGCGTTGCAGGTTCAGACATGACCCAGACAATATAAACAATCATGGTACCCAGTATGGTTCCCATATTGTTACCGGCACCACCCAGAATGACCATCACCCAAATAAGAAAGGTGTGGTGTAACGGCAGGAATCCAGAGGGATCAAAAATACTGTTAAAGGTCACCAGTGCTGCCCCGCCAACGCCCATTAAAACCGCGCCGAAGATAAAAACCTCGAGGCGCCTGGCATTCACATCTTTACCCATGGCCGCAGAGGATAGTTCGTTATCGCGAATGGCTCGGATCATTCGCCCCCAGGGTGCATTATAAGCCCGTTGGAGGAGCCACAGAATAAAACCTATCATGATCACGGTGATCGTAAGATACAAGGCCCGGGAAGCAATAAATCCAATTTCACCTGGGGTTGAAACCGGCCAGGGCAGAGGAGAAACCGTTAAAGTGCCACGTGTTAACCAATCGGCATTTTTTAACACCGCCTTGATAATTTCTGCAATACCCAGGGTAGCAATGGCCAGATAATCACTGCGCAGACCCAGACAAATATGCCCCACAAACCAAGCCAGAATACCTGCAACGATACCGCCTGCAATCCATCCCATCCAAACGGGCAAACCAAACCCACCAATGAAACCGGCCTCTTTTTCAATGCCACTGGCCACCGGTTCCAGGTTTTGCATGAATATTAAGTAGGTTACGGCAATGGCTACCAGCAATAATAATCTACGCAGTGCCACTCGTGTCTGCAGGAATGGTAAACGGTTAATCCCCCAGATGATTACAATACCCATCACTAGCTTGACGAATACCCAGATAATCTCGGTCGCATAAATCGATTGTCGAAAATCTTCATTAACCGGAAATGATACGAGCATACTGGTAAAAGCCGCAATCGCGATAAACCCCATGATCCCGGCGTTGAATAAACCCGCATACCCCCACTGAATACTCAGGCCTAAGGCGATAATACTAAAACAAGCAATCTCAGCCAGCATACGAAAACCAAAGGCGGCCCCAAACAGGCTGAATACGAATAGCACCAGTGCGGCACAGATAATAATGATGATAGATTCTTTGCTGAACACGTTAAGCAATGGTTTCATATCACCTTACCTTTGAAGATTCCAGTTGGACGCCATATCAGTATGACGACCAGGATAAAAAATGGCACGGTGATTTTATATTCCGTCGGTACCAGCGCCAACTTACTGGGTAATTCATACCAGTCCGGTAACGATTCTCTGAACGGACGTAAAAAGACCGCCCAGTTAAAAATGGATAGCGTTTCAGCAAATCCAACCACGTATCCACCTACGATAGCGCCATAGGGGTGACCCACACCACCCACGATGGCTGCCGCAAAAATGGGTAACAATAAATTAAAACTTAAATCGGGTTTCAGGCTGACATCCAGGGATAATAAAACACCAGCTGCTGCAGCCAGCGATCCGGCTATCATCCAGGTAATCACCGTCACTTTTTGGATATTGATCCCGGAAACTCTTGCCAGATCGACATTATCAGAAACCGCGCGCATCGCCTTTCCAAATTTCGTACGGTTCAATATGAAATGTATCGCTAATACAGCCAACAGCGTGAACACGAATAACAAGATCTGGGGTTCGGTGATCACGATCTTGCGACTGGCTGACTCGAACGGTAAGGCCAACCGAAAAATATCCTTACGTTCTGCAAAAAAGAAGTGACGCGCCTCAATGCCACCGAATAATCGAATCAAGCCCTGTAGCATCAGGGTCACACCAATCGAGGCCATAACCATGCCGACAGGATTTATTTTGTTCCTGCGCAATGGCTCATAAAACGTTCGATCCAATAGAACAGCGACCAAAGCCGTCAGGACCATCGCAAAAGGCAACATGATAAAGCCGGTGGGTAAACCAAATAATTGTCCGGCCTGTGGAAACATCACCGTGAGCCCGAACGCAAAAAAAGCACCCAACGTCATCATGTCACCATGCGCAAAATGAGCAAAACGCAAAATTCCGAAAATTAAAGTGACGCCAATTGCCCCCATCGCATAGACCGAACCGATAGCCGCACCAGAGACGATGACCTTGTTAAAAAAGAAAATAAATTCATTCATAGTGGCATCTCTATAATAGGTTGCAGGTCTTGGTTCACGAAACACCTCCCAAAAATGAACGTGCCACCTCGTCATTGTTTAGTAAAGCGTCTCCAGTATCGGTATAGGCATTTTTGCCGGTAACAAGGATAAATCCCTGATCAGCGATTTCTAATGCCTGACGTGCATGTTGCTCAACCATGAGCACGGTGACCCCAGCCTGATTCACTGCAATAATGCGTTCAAATATTTTTTCCATAAACAAAGGCGACAAGCCTGCCGTGGGCTCATCCAGCAATAACAGTGTCGGTCTGGACATTAGCGCACGACCCATGGCGACCATTTGACGTTGGCCACCGGACAGTTCACCGGCTGCTTGTTTACGTTTTTCTTTTAACGGAGGAAAATATTCATAAACATGATCGATAGAATCACTGATCGAGTCGGTACGGATGAAAGCACCCATTTCCAGATTTTCTTCAACACTCAACGACTCGAATACGTTAAATTCCTGAGGCACAAAAGCCAATCCTTCAGCCACAAGTTGGTCCGCACGCAGGTGAATGATACTTTTTCCATTATGCTTTATATCGCCGCTATGGATATTCAACAATCCAAAAATCGCTTTAAGCAACGTTGATTTACCGGCACCATTGGGGCCGGCAATGACTCCAATTTTTCCAGCAGCCAGCGCTAGATCTACATCATGCAAAATGGGGGCATTGTTGCCGTAGCCAGCCACCAGTTGAGTCACGTCAATGAGGTTCATGTCGTGATGACACCCCCACCAAAGTAAGCTTTGACAACTTCAGGGTTCGCTCGGATTTCTTCAATCGATCCCTGCATCATTTTGCGCCCCTCTGCCATAACAATAATGGGTGAGCACAGCTGGGCGATCATATCCATATCATGCTCAATAACAAAAAAGGTATAACCCAGCTCACGATTCAAGCGTTGAATATTAGCGGTTAAATCCTGTAATAGCGTTCGATTAACACCTGCAGCCACTTCGTCGAGCAAAACCATCTTTGCATCCACCATCATGGTGCGACCAAGTTCAAGCAGCTTTTTTTGCCCACCTGATAAATTCCCAGCCAGTTCATTTTTAATATGCCCAAGTTTAAGGAAATCGATGACGTCGTTGGCTTTTTGTCGGACTTTTTCTTCGAAGCTGGCTACTTTTCCCGATCGAAGCCAGACATTGACCAGACTCTCACCGGGTTGATGATTGGGGACCATCATCAGGTTTTCCAGTGCCGTCAAGCGGGAAAATTCCTGGGCAATTTGGAAAGTGCGTAATAGCCCTAATTGAAACAACTCTTCAGGTTTATGGCCCGAGATATCCTTATCCTGATACAAGATTTGACCCTGGTCTGCATGAAAGACACCGGCAATAAGATTAAACATTGTAGTTTTGCCAGCACCATTAGGGCCTATCAGACCGGTAATACTCCCCTGCTCAATTTCGAAGGAGCAATCATTGATCACTTGCAGTGCATCAAACGATTTACTGACCTGTTTTACTTCAAGAATATTGCCCAAAATGATTTTATTATGGTTATAAATGTTGAGATTCTAACTCAAATAAATTCTAAATGGACCAAATTAACCCGTTGATCTTTACATGAACTCAATAATCCATCATTTCCCCCATAAATATTTAAGACTGCTATAAATAGATACAGTTAGTATTTATGGCCTGTCCTTGTGAAAACCTTGATCGTTACAATATTGGCAACCGCTCTCGTATACTTTGGTTACCAGCAATATACCTCTCAACAACAGGAAAAACTGCAACAAGAACATAAACTCGCACAGTCGAAACGGGATAAACAAGCTTTTGACAAGGCCAAAGATTCCGGTGATCCCAAGCTATTGTTTAGATTTATTCATGAAAACCCTGATTCGGCATGGCTGGAAACGGCTCAATACCATCTTGAAAAACTGTTAGTTGAAAACGCCATTGCTAAAAGAAATATTCAAGCACTAGAGGGATTTATCCGGAATTACCCAAAAAGTGACTGGACACTCATTGCAAAGCGCCATTTGACCCAGTTCGAATATGATCAGAAGCAGCAAATAACACCTCTAGATAATAATGAACCTGTTTTAGAACAGCGCAAAGACTCTAAGCCGAATCCAGGTGATCCGATTCGTATTGAACAACGAGTAGGTACTACTCAATCCACTTCAAATAACCGGAATGATGTCCGGGAGCGTGTGAATCGTGCCCTATCGATTTACTCCAAAGTTAACAAACAAAAAACTAAGCAGCTTGAGCAACAGAAACTGAAACGCGAGGAAGAGGAAAAAATTGCTCGATTGTGTATTGAAATGAAAGACCAGTTAAAACAGTTTCGCAGCAATGTACGCTGGTATGAGTTGGATGAACAGGGCAACCGCGTTTACATTGACAAGGATACTGTCTCCCAGCAAAAACAAACCATCCAGGAAAATATTCAACAATACTGTCAGTAATTTCCCATCTGGTTTATCTATTGGGTAAAAACGATTGAACTTGTATAATCCCGCGCTCACGCTATGAGTCCCCTTGGCACAGCTGGATAGCGCGGCTCCCTCCTAAGGAGCAGGTCAGAGGTTCGAATCCTCTAGGGGACGCCATATTACTTTGAAAAAAAAACCAGCACTTGGCTGGTTTTTTTAATTTACAAAATGAGTTTAAACCTTATAGGTTATATCCCACCTCTTCATGAGACACGATATCCAGACCCTGGGTTTCTTCTTCATCATTAACCCGTAACGTAATAAACAGACCCACGAGTTTTAAAATGAGGTAAGTAACCACCCCAGTCCAGGCCGCGGTAGCGACGATGCCAGTAACTTGAACCATGAGTTGTGAACCAATGGTCATGCCCTCAGCAAGCCCGGCTCCACCAAATTGTGATGCGACAAACACTCCGGCAAATAAAGTACCCAGCATGCCGCCAATACCATGAACCGGAAAAACGTCCAGGGAATCATCGATACGCAGGCGTTGCTTGATGAACACAGTAGCCGTAAAACAGATAATACCGGCACTGAAACCGATGAATAAAGCGGCCATGGGGCCAACAAAACCTGATGCGGGCGTAATCGTGCCAAGTCCAGCCACCATACCGGTGGCGATACCTAAAGCGGAAGGCTTGCCAAACTTGAGCCATTCAACAAGCATCCAGGTAAATGCCCCGGTGGCCGCACTGATATGTGTCACCAACATGGCCATGCCGGCATCGCCATTGGCTGCCACGGCACTACCCGCATTGAAGCCAAACCAGCCCACCCATAACATACCGGCACCGGTAACGGTCATGGTCATGTTATGTGGGGTCATATGCACGGTCAGAAAACCTTTGCGATTACCCAGCACCAATGCAGCCACAATTGCACCGACACCTGCCGTAATGTGGACAACGGTACCTCCAGCAAAATCGAGTAAGCCCATTTGGCTTAACCATCCACCGCCCCAGACCCAGTGACAAATGGGCAGGTATACCAGCAGAAACCACAGCATGCTGAATACCAACATCGCGGAGAATCGCATACGTTCGGCAAATCCTCCCACAATAAGTGCTGGTGTAATAATGGCAAAGGTCATCTGAAAAATACTGAATACGGAATCCGGTATCGTTCCGTTAACCGCATCGCGAGTGACATTGGCTAAAAAGAAATTAGAGGTTCCACCGATCCAGTCATTCATTGACCCACCATCGGAGAAAGCCAGGCTGTAACCGCCGATTACCCATAATATGGTGACCATACAGGTAATGGCAAAACACTGCATGAGTACCGACAACACATTCTTGGCCCGCACCAGCCCGCCGTAAAACAAGGCCAATCCAGGTAGGGTCATGAACAGGACGAGGGCTGTTGAAGTCAGGATCCAGGCCGTATCGCCACTATCTAAACCATCGGCTGCAAAAACATGAACTGGTGACAGGCAAAGTAATGCCAGAATCAATGAATTATAAATCTTCATTACTTCTCCCCAGGCTATAAAGCGGTTGAGCCGGATTCACCGGTTCGGATACGAATAACATGCTCTAAATTGGTGACAAAAATTTTGCCATCTCCGATTTTCCCAGTGTTCGCCGCCTTGGTAATAGCCTCGATCACCTGGTCTACCATGTCATCATCCGTGGCTATTTCAAGTTTGACCTTGGGAATATATTCCACCTGGTATTCCGCACCACGGTACATTTCTGTGTGCCCTTTTTGACGACCAAAACCTTTGACCTCTCCGACAGTCAGACCCTGAATGCCTATCTCCGAAAGTGAAGCTCGAACGTCATCGAGTTTGAAAGGTTTGATGATTGCTGTAATTATTTTCATAGATTCTCCGGTTGTTTTTTGACCGCGCATTCTAAAGGTGACCCTAAAAAGTGCAAGGCCGATCAAATGAGCACGGCTATAGTGCACAAAAGTGATATAAAATACTATTCCTTTGTAAACACCGCCATGGTTTCAACATGGGCGGTTTGTGGAAACATATCCATTAATCCAAGATCAGTCAGTTGATAGCCTGCATGTATCAACACTTGAGCATCCCTTACCAGGCTGGATGGCTGACAAGAGACATAAACTATGCTGGAGGCCCCCAGGGCGCTGATCTTTTGAATAATCTCGAAAGCACCAGAACGTGGAGGGTCCAACAAAATCTTGTTATAACTTTTTTGCAACCAGGGCCAGCTGCTATCAACATCCGTTAAGTCAGCCGCAAAATATTGCGTATTATGGATATCATTTTCTAACGCACTTGCCTTGGCTCTTTGAACCATGGCCTGATCACCTTCTATACCCGTAACCTGTTTAGCCAGACGGGCCATGGGTAAAGTAAAATTCCCCAGTCCACTGAAAAGATCTAATACCTCATCGCTTGACGTTAAATCCATAAAGTCCAGGGCCTGTCGAACCATCTGCTGGTTGATTGCTGCATTGACCTGGATAAAGTCATTGGCCTTGAAACGAATGACGATATCACTGTCAGGCAGGGGCTTAAAACGTAAGCTTTGTTGTTGTGGATATAACGGATGCATGGAATCTGGTCCTGCAGGCTGAAGCTGCACCCAAAAGCCGGTATTTCGTGCGAAGGTTTCAAGCGCCTGCTTATCTTCATTCACCAGTGGCTCTAGATGACGAAATACCAGCATCGTATGATCATCATCCGCAGCCACTTCAATCTGGGCGATCGTTTCTCTTGCCTGCAATCCTCCGATAAGTGTCATTAGTTCGGGCAAATGCTGCCCCACTGATTCCACCAGGATATGGCAGGATTGCATATCAGCCAGGTAAGGTTTGTTGCGCTCGCGAAAACCTACCAACAAACGTTGTTTTTTCCTGACGAATTTCGCGCCTAAACGCGCTTTACGACGATAGCCCCAGGGTTCAGCGGTAAGTGGAGGTATTACATGGTCTATATTGATACCGGCATGATTGAACATCTCCAGAACCGCTTGCCGTTTAATGTCAATCTGGGTAGCCGAGCTGACATGTTGCATACTGCACCCTCCGCAGACAGAAAAATGGGGGCACTGTGGTTGTATCCTTAGAGGTGACGCCTGAAGGATTTCTACCACTGAAGCTTCAGCATATTTCTTGGTGCTTTTATTGATCTGGATTTTAACGCGTTCCCCGGGTAAGGCGGCAAATACAAACACAATTTTGCCATTATGGTGACAGATGCCTCGGCCTTCATGTGAAAGGCTTTCGATTTGAACTTCAAAAGGTTCTGGTAAAATGCGACGACGACTTCTTCTGGCCATAGAAAAATTCAGCCTGCGGTACTACAGGTCAATCCAGTTTTTTTCAAACTCCAGCAAATGACTTGCAGAAGATTCTTTCAACGCTTCGCGTACACGTTGGCATTGCGCCTGGTATTGGACTTCATCAATGTAACCGCGATTACGTTGCCAGTTGAGATAAACCAGGTAAGTATTGAGCACATCCGTTTCACAGTAATCTCGAATGGCCTTAATATCTCCTTTGAGCCAGGTTTCCCAGACCTTGCTACCATCCATGCCCATTTTTCCGGGAAAACCGCATAAAGTCGCAATTTCATCTAGGCGTATCGCTGCCCTGGGTTGATAAGCCGCCAATACATCCATCAAATCAGTATGCCTTTCATGGTAGCGAGATAAATAATTGTTATAGCGAAATTGGCTGTCATGTTGTCCTGTATCCCAATATTTTTCAGCATTTATGGGATACAGTAATGAACGATAGTGAATCACGGGAAGATCGAAACCACCACCATTCCATGAAACCAGACGCGGAGTATAACGATCGATACCATCATAGAAACGCTGCAGTAAATCCTGTTCAGATGAATGCTCATCCCCCAAGGACCATACCTTGAATCGATCTGCCGACGTTAATACGGCCGAAATTGCAACAATCTTGTGTAAGTGATGGCGTAAAAATTCGGTATTGGCCTGCTGCCTGCGCAAGTGAAAAACGGCTTTGGCCACATCTTCATCTGACAACCCATGCAAATCATATAATCGACGAGCCCCGTCGATATCAGGTATCGTCTCAATATCAAAAACAAAGACATTCATACTTGTTTAAAGGCCCCTCTCATGCAGGAAAAATATCCGTGGAGAGGTAACGATCACCACGATCGCAGACAATACTAACGATGATCGCATTTTCCAGTTCTCGGGATAAACGAAGAGCGACAGCCATGGCTCCGCCTGATGAAATACCACAGAATATTCCTTCCTTGGCCGCCAGTTGACGCGATGTTTCTTCCGCTTCTTCCTGAGTTACATCCAGAATTGCATCAATATGCGTAGGGTCATAGATCTTCGGTAAATATTCATCGGGCCAGCGACGAATACCCGGGATACTGGCACCCTCAGCCGGATGCACACCGATCACCTGAATCGCTGGATTGACTTCCTTGAAATAACGAGAGCAACCCACGATGGTACCCGTCGTTCCCATGGAACTGACAAAATGCGTAATGCGATGATCTGTTTGTTGCCAAAGTTCCGGCCCGGTCGTCTCGTAGTGCGCTAAAGGATTGTCCGGATTGGCAAACTGGTCCAGCACTGTACCGTCACCTTTGCGCTGCATCTCAAGCGCCATGTCCCTGGCTTCCATCATGTCTGAGGATAACACCAGTTTGGCGCCGTAAGCCTTCATGACGGCTCGTCGCTCCCGACTCATATTTTCTGGCATGATCAAGACCATTCGATAACCTTTGATGGCCGCCGCCATGGCAAGAGCAATGCCCGTATTGCCACTGGTTGCTTCAATTAAAGTATCCCCTGGCTGGATATCACCGCGTACCTCGGCGTGTTTGATCATGCTCAGGGCCGGCCGATCCTTTACCGATCCTGCAGGATTATTGCCTTCCAACTTGGCCAGAATTTTGTTGCTCGGATTCTCACTTCCCAGGTGCTGTAATGTTACCAGGGGTGTATTTCCGATATAATCTTCCAGTCTCATAGGCATAGGTATTAGTAAAATCCGCATAGTGTACTTGAATAAGGTTACGCAAACTACGGGCGGGTCGGATTCTAAATAGGAGCTTTACTTTGAGAATAACAATGAAAAACAGCCTTGGATTGCTGGCAAGCTTGACTATCATTTTTACTTCCCATCTGTGTGCCAATGACTACCAGGCTGAGTCTGATTTTTTTGATGAAGCACCGGTCGTCTTGACGGTATCGCGCATGAATAAACCCTTAGCTGAATCCCCGGCCTCGGTGACCGTGATCGATCGTCAGATGATACGAGACTCGGGTTTTCGTGAAATTGCTGATATTTTTAGATTGGTACCCGGTTTTGTCGTGGGCTATAAATATGGGGGTACCCCGGTGGTGACCTACCATGGTTTGGGTTTGGAGTTTCATCGCCAACTACAGGTATTGATCGATGGTCGATCTGTTTTTATCCCCTCATTTGGCGGTGTGCCCTGGTCTAACCTGCCCTTGATGATTGATGATATTGAACGCATCGAAGTCACCCGTGGTCCCAATGCCGTTACCTATGGTGCCAGTGCCTTTCTGGCCACCATCAATATCATTACTCGTCATGCGGCTGAAGACCTGGGGGGGAAGTTTATCTACACGGAAGAACTTCGTTTGACTAATGATCTCGATGACGAAAGTACCTCGCAGGATTTTTACTTGCGTTATGGCGACAACTACGGTGATCTGGATTGGCGCATCACTGCCGGACGTGAAAGGGATGATGGCTATAGTAATCAGTTCGATTCCAAAATTCTTGAAAAATTTAATATTCGCACTGACTTTATTACGGCTCATAATCAATTTTGGACAATTTCTGCGGGCATCAACCAAAGTAAAGTCGGCCGTGGTGACGGCAAGACTACCTCCCCTTTTCGTGATGAAAATGGCAGCAACAGCTATCAGAACATAAAGTGGGAACTCCAAGATGAAAATGTGCAAACCACTGTAAAATTGACACACACCAGACAAGACATTGAAGATGATTTTCTGGTAACAGTCATTGATGAAGACAATGCACTGGGATTTGGCAACATACTTATCGGCTCCAATGAAATCAGTTTTTCCAATCTTTCTGACCGAATTGATTTAGAAGTTTTTCAAAACCGATTCTTGACTCCTGAATTGGCCTGGAACTATGGAGCAAGTCGTCGTCAAGATGAAGTGAAATCATTCTGGTTATTTAATAATAATAAGACCCAGCGCGTGAATACTAATAATCTATTCTCCAGTATTGAATGGAAAACACCAACCGATACCATCATAGATTTCGGCGTCCTGGTAGAAGACTCTAGTATCACAAAACAAGAGGAATCTTATCGTCTATCCTTAATTCAATCCATTGATAACCATCACGTTCGCGTTGTGAGCTCAACGGCAAAACGTAATCCAATCATCTGGGAACAAAGCGGCAATATATCCTACGACATTAATGTTGATCCAAACTTTCCTATTCCATCAATTGCAGGACAAACCTTCCCATTTGTTGTTGAATGGATCAATGATGAGAATGTGCTTCCTGAACGAATTGCTTCGAATGAAATAGGTTTATTAAGTGAGTTTTTGGATAACCAGCTAACAACAGATATAAAACTGTTTCAGTATGAAATCTCGAGGCATATGACAGAAGAAAAAATTCCGTTGAACCTCCCTCCGTTTAATATCGATGATGATTACAAACATATCATCAATGGGGATTCAACAGATGTGGAGGGGATTGAATTTTATTTCAACTACAGTCCTAAACCTTCCAATTTTCGCTTATATGGTGGTCTCAGCTTTGTAGAAGCAACCAGCTTTCTCGATAAGTTTGAAGAATCTATTCCCGGAAGGACAGGTTTTTTAGGAGGACATTATAATTTCCACCCTCAACACCAGGTTTCTGCCGTTATTTTTTGGATTGATGACATGGAGTGGCCAGATGGTGATCGCGAGAAAGATAGTTATGAAAAATTTAACCTGCGTTACGAATATACACTCGATAGAAAAAATGAACTCAAGATTGAATTAATCGGATATAACTTAGCTGATGAGTATTCCGATTATTTCGAAGAAAATATTCAGGAGGAGAGCTACCTGATTCGATTATCAGGCAAGTTTTAAGTACAAATGATGGGAATCATTTTCCATAGATGGAAAATCACTGACCTGGTCTCAAGGATTGTATTTTTATGTCTGGCCATTGCCTCATCAGCCCATGCAGAAATTGAATCCATACATATCATCAAAAGCAGTGACAATGACTATTTTAATCGGAGTATTGAAACCATCATCAAGGCTACAAAGGCTGATATCAAATACCGAATAAGTACCCTGGATTCATCAGGACAGCTCAATCAAGAATCACTCGGGGAACCAGACCTGGTCATTACCCTGGGGATTGATGCAGCCGAATATACCCATGATTCAGTAAGGGACAAGTCGGTGATACACAGCTATATTACAGAGTTTCAACGTTATCAATTCAATCAGCACGAAAACCACTCTGCTCTATTACTGGATCAACCATTACAGCGCTATCTGGACTTTTTAAAATTAATAGTACCCGTCAAAGGAATAGGCATCATAAGCACATCCCAGCATGCCTTTAACACCGTCAAAATAGAACAACATCAACGTCAATCCGGAGTCAAGATCGAGCAACGGGTACTCAATGATAATGACAACTTACTGGAGAACCTCCGAGGCCTGTTAAAAGGCAATGAAGTCTTGCTAAGCCTACCCTCACCTCAAATTTATAACCGGCAAACACTTAAAGGGATCCTACTGACATCCTATCGAATGCGGAAACCGGTGATCAGCTACTCACCTTCGCATGTCAGATCTGGAGCGCTAGCCGCCATTTATGCTTCGCCCGAAAAAATTGGCATACAATTGGCTGAATTGGTCAATCGACTGCTGAGCCAACCCGATTATCAACTACCTGCTTTTATCTATGCCGATGATTTTGAGGTTGTATTTAATCGACGCGTCGCTGAATCTTTAGATATTGAACTGCCCGATAAAGCTAAAGTGATTCAGATCTTGAAACAAGGAACAAGACAATGAAACGATTCAGTATTCGGTATCAGATATTACTGATCGCGTTGATACCTGTTTTACTGATCGACAGTTTTTTAACCTTCTTTCACATCAATAGCAACATCGATCAAGCGAAAACGCTATTGCGTAGTAATGGAACAATCGTTGCTGAACAAATTGCCGGTGCCGCGGAATTCAACTTGCTCGCCGGTAATTATTCGCGCATCCAGTCACTCATAGAACAAAACATCAACAATAACGATATCGTTTATGTGTCGGTCTATAATGATGCAGATGAAGTCATTGCGCAGGCGCGAAGTGAGTTTTTTTCAGAGCAAACAGTTAATCAGTATTTGTTTCATCGCCAGTTGATTTTTACTCAAACTTTGGGGTCAACTGATATTTTTGAGCCGGATGATTATGTTGAGGAAGCGGAAATCAAGAAACTGGGGCGAGTCCATCTTTATATATCCCGCCAACAACTTAATGAACAAATACTACAGATCATCATCGAAGGCTTAATTTTATTTATAGCCATGCTGATCGTCGCTTTAATACTGACGCTAATCGTCAGCCAGCGTATAACCCGCCCCATTTTTAAGCTCCAGAAACACTTAAAAAGTATCGAGAAAGGTCAACTGGGTGAGCTCATCCAGGATGTTGAATCCAACGAGATAGGAGAAGTACAAAAGGGCTTTAATAGCATGTCTGTCTCCTTGCTCGCGAATCGAATGGAATTAAATGAAAAAATTGAAACCGCCACATCTCAACTCAAAAATGCTGTCATCAACCTGGAAGACAAGAACCGTGAATTAGCTATTGCTCGTGATCATGCGCAGAATGCGGACCGGATAAAATCACAGTTTTTAGCCAATATCAGTCATGAAATACGCACCCCTATCAATGGTATAAAAGGATTTATTAATCTGTTATCACACAGTGGGTTGCAACCAGAACAAAAACGTTATGCCAGCATAATCAAACAATCGACGCAGGACCTGGGAAGGATCATCAACGAAGTACTTGACCTTGCAAAAATAGAATCAGGGAAGATTGAATTACATCATACCGAATTTGATCTTTACGAGTTACTCGAATCGACTCGTGATGGCTTGTTTACCGTGGCCATGGAAAAAGATATCGATTTGTACCTGATAATATACAGTGATACGCCACGCAAAGTAATTGGCGATGCTTCACGCATCAAACAAGTATTAATCAATTTGATCGGTAATGCCATTAAATTCACCGATGATGGGCACGTCAGTATAAAGGTTTACCAGGATCAAATTGAAGATAATCGGATCACCATCAATTTTGAAATTGAGGATAGTGGTATCGGCATTTCAAAAGAAGATCAAAAATCTCTATTTGAAGCATTTAATCAAATTGAATCTGATAATAACCGACGTTTTTCTGGTACCGGATTGGGATTAACCATTGCAAAGAACTTAGCTATAATCATGGGTGGCAATATACTGGTAAAAAGTCAATATGGCTCTGGCTCTTTATTCAAGCTTTACATTCCATTACAAGCGGTGATGCAGGAAAGCTCAAGGAAAAACGCTTTTATTGATCAGACCGCCATGATTTATTGCTTTGATACACTTGCGCAACAGGAACTACAGTCTTTATTCAGCAGAATCGGCTTCGATACCCAATCCACGTTGATCACTCCTAACACGGATATATCCTACCTGAAAGAGGATATCTCTAATAATATTCCACTGTATCAACTTTTGGTTATCGATTTACGTCATGCTTTTGTGAATCCAAGGGATATGATCAGTCAGAAAACCCGAGACAATGCACGGGTCAAGTTATTACATTATGATCCAGCATTTGTGGAACCTGAATTACTTAATGACTTTGCCTTTATATCCGCTATTAACACCAGCAAAAACCTGCGTTTAATACTTGAAGGCCAGCAACAATTGGCAACAGAAGTTCATTCAAACTCCGATGTGAGACCCCGTGTCAAATCGCAAAAAGTACTCATAGTGGATGATAATCGCATCAACCTGACGCTGGCCCAAGAACTGGTACAGCTATGGGGACACCAGGCATTCGCGGCCATTGACGCTGAAGAGGCCTTGAATTTATTCGACGAGGAATCCTTCGACCTCATTTTACTGGATATCCAGATGCCAAAAATTGATGGTGTACAGTTAATGAACATCATGCGTGAGAAAAACCCGGGATTAGAAGCACCCATTGTCGCAATAACTGCCAACGTGATGGAGCTGGAAAAACAACGACTTTTAACAGCAGGTTTTGATGCTTACCTGGGTAAACCCATTGATGAAGAAAAACTACGGCAGTTGCTTGAGGGTAAACGTAATCATTTTGATACCGAAGATCTTTATGCCGACACTGATACAGAGAAAGCGCTGAGTATTGATCATGAACTCACATTAAAGCTCTCAGCTCATAATGAACAACTTGCTAATGACGTCTATATGATGCTGGCGAGTGAATTACCCGATTACTTACACTCACTCAAACGCAGTATAGCGGGGCACAACAAAGAAGCGCTATCTTTAATCATTCACAAGCTTGAAGGTGTGACCTGTTATGTAGGTTTACCCCGTCTTAAGCAGTTAATATATGCCTATAAATCGACTCATAAGAAAAAATCAGAAAACAGTGTTGGTCAGGCCCAAGCGATACGTCAAGAATTAAAAATAATCAGAAAAGAAATAGACGGATTTCTCAATACCCAGAATAGTGCCTGATCAATAATCCAGGCCTACTGAGTTATGAGACTTCAAGAACAACCATCGCAACAGCATAATGTTTTTCATCCGATAAGGATAAAAACGCCTGGCTAATTTGTTGCTTTTCCACAATCTCTAATGCTGCGTCGTAAAATTGTAATTGCGGCTTACCCTGTTGATCATTGTAGACTTCAATTGATTTGAAACTCAGTCCCTTGGCGATACCGGTCCCTAAAGCTTTACTGGCCGCTTCCTTCGCGGCAAAACGTGTCGCAACAAATTGAATACTTTGATGACGCAAATCATATTGTGCCATTTCCTTTTCAGTTAATAAGCGCTGAACAAAGCGGTCTCCAAAACGATTCTTGATTCTATTAAATCGCTGAATCTCAACAACATCCACGCCTATTCCATAAATCATAAATTCAGTGGTTTAATAATTAATAATTTCTAGCTTCTATCATCAGGCGCTTCATTTCACGAACCGATTGTGCCAAGCCATGAAAAACTGCATCCGAAATAATAGCGTGTCCTATATTCAGTTCTCGAATCTTCGGATGGCATGCTATAGCCTGCACATTGTGATAATGTAATCCATGGCCAGCATTGACTTGTAACCCTTTTTCACAAGCATAATCAACAGCATCATAAATGCCTTCGAGATATTCCTGCTGCTGCTGACCATCCGCATCAGCATAGTGACCCGTGTGAATTTCTATACAGGGCGCACCACACTCTACCGCGGCATCAATTTGTGCCTGATCAGGATCAATGAACAGCGATACCTTTATCGATTGTTGTGCAAGAAATTTACAGGCTTCTTTAATCTTGGAAAAATTTTCTGCAACATTCAACCCACCCTCAGTAGTCAGCTCTTCTCTTTTTTCCGGAACCAGGCAGCAATCCTCTGGTTTTAACTGGGCCGCGAATGCCAGCATTTCATCAGTAACCGCCATTTCGAGGTTCAGCTTGGTTTGAACCATCTGTTTCAGTATCTGGCAATCCCGCTCTTGAATATGTCGACGATCTTCACGCAAATGAAAAGTAATCGAGTCTGCACCCGATTGTTCTGCAATCATGGCTGCCGTGACTGGATCAGGATAACCGGTACCACGTGATTGACGCAAAGTCGCCACATGATCTATGTTGACGCCGAGGGTGATGTCATGGGTGGGCTTAAGATGCTCAGTTATTGGGCTCATGGTGTTGTTTACGATACATTTGCAAATACAATTGTCTTGATTGTAACTGTCTACCACGTAGGTTGAAATCAATTATTTGACGTAAAAGGCGTTTGGCGGAACTCAGTGTTTTTTTCGAGCCCCACTCACGTTGTTCAATGGCTAATAAATCTGCACCGAGATAACTATTTTTTTGATTATCTTCAGCAATGTATAGGCCTGTGGAGGGCTCATAAGCATAAAAACCACCCGACTGGATGACTTGGTTTTCGAACCCTAAATGAGTCAGTTGCGGCATTAATCCTAAGGCCGTTAACAAGTCTATTTCAAAATTGCGCAGACTAGATTCGATATTCTGGCCAAATTCAGATACTGAATTCTGCTCCATATGCGTAAATTCCAGCAATAATAATTGATAGCGCTGAAAAACATCCCGATGTTCGTCATACTTCGCGAGCAATAGCAGCAGTAATTCATTGATATAACAGAGTGCAAGATAACAACTTGCGGGTACTTCAATTGATTGACTTTCTATATGGGTTAGCGTTTTTAATTCCGAACGACCTATCCAGCCTATGGATAAACGATTAAACATTTGGAACTGTACTGCATCTCGACGTTTACGGGCGCCTTTCGCCAACACACTAACCCGCCCAAATTCCTGGGTAAACAATTCAAGTATCAGGCTGGAGTCCTGGTAATTGCGTCGATGCAAAATAAATGCGGGTTGATCATTAATTCTATTTTGCATGACTTTTTAGCGTCTTACTTAACTGCGATTATTACGTAACTGATGAGCACCAGTCACATTATGACAAACCGAAATACTGAAGAAAAATAAAGATTGAATTACTTTTAAAATAAAGCTTTTTAAGATTATTCGGTTGAATATCCGAACGAAGCCAATGACCGTTCATCATCTGACCAGTCTTCTCTGACTTTGACCCAGAGTTGAAGGAAAACCTTATTATCTACCAGCTTTTCAATATCCTTGCGAGCTTCACTGCCTATTTTTTTGAGCATACGACCTTGTTGTCCAATCACCATACCTTTCTGTGATTTTCGTTCCACCCAAATTGATGCCGAAATTTTCACCAGGTCTGGCTCTGTTTTGTAATGCTCAACATTAACTGTTAGAGCATACGGTAACTCCTGGGTTAAAATTCGAAAGAGTTTTTCACGAATAATCTCAGCTACAATAAAACGCATGGGTTTATCGGTGAGTTGATCATCCGGAAATTGGGGTACTCCCTGTGGTAGTCTGAGTTGAATTTGTGTCATTAGATAATCCAGATTATCTTTTTTCAACGCCGATACCGGAATAATGTCAGTGTCTGGCAAATCACGAGCAATGATCTCCATCACGGGTAAAATTGCCTGTTTACTCAATTGATCAATCTTGTTCAATACCAAAAGCACTTGTGCGCGTTGTGGTAGGTTTTGAAGAATAAACTGATCTTCTTTGTCATAATTTCGTACATCAAGCAAGACACAAATAACATCGACATCATCCAGCACACTGGTTGCCGCCCGGTTCATGTACCGATTTATAGCTTTTTTCTGTTTCTGATGTATGCCAGGGGTATCTACGAAAATACACTGATACTCAGCTGTCGTTTTTATACCCATAATTTGGTGACGTGTTGTTTGTGGTCGATGCGCCGTGATACTCAACTTTTCTCCCACAAGCGCATTCATCAGAGTTG
>JASJBW010000009.1 GCA_030066315.1 Gammaproteobacteria bacterium | reverse complement strand
AAGGCGGCTAAACTGGCAAAAAGTCAGCTGCCGGATGCTTTGCAAAAGATCTCTCCCTGGCCATGGCAATTCAAACAGATTAAGCTAGAATTGTAATTATTTGATTATTTATCAAATAATTAATTACCATTGCACCGTTTTGGTACAAGCATTGAATCCATCCACCATAGACGAGTATAATATTTGGCCTTTTGCCCGCTAGCTAACGAGCATACCCGGCCTACGGCCTGGTCCTAAGAATTTCAGATCGGTTATTACTTATGAGCAAACAAACACGATTAAAAGGCTTGTATCAGCCCAGTTTTGAAAAAGACAGTTGCGGATTTGGTTTAATTGCCAACCTGGACAATAAACCCAGTCACTGGCTCATCAAGACGTCTATTTCTGCTCTTGCTCGCCTGACTCATCGTGGTGCCATTGCAGCCGATGGCAAGACTGGCGATGGCTGTGGTTTATTGCTCAAAAAACCAGATTCCTTCTTACGCCAAAAAGCGTCCGAGCTTAATATCAATCTGGCCGATCAATACGCCGCTGCCATGGTTTTCATGCGTCCTGATGAAGCCACCATCGTCTCGGAAAAAAATCTTTTTGAAGAGAAAGTTAAAGCTCAGGGTCTTGAAATGGCAGGTTGGCGAGAGGTGCCTACCGATTCTTCAGCCTGCGGTGAAGAAGCACTAAGCTCTCAGCCGGCCATTTATCAAGCATTTATCAATGCCCCTGAAAATTCGAGTGTGGAAGATTTTGAACGATCGCTATTTATAGCCCGACGCACTATTGAAAAAGCACACAGTGATGACGAGGACTATTTTTACATCCCCTCTATGTCTTCTAAAGTCATTTCCTATAAAGGGCTGGTTATGCCCGCAAATCTCCCGGTTTTCTACCTGGATCTCAATGACCAATCCATGGAAAGCGCTATCTGTGTTTTTCATCAACGCTTTTCAACCAACACCTGGCCTCAATGGAAACTGGCGCAACCCTTCCGTTATCTGGCGCATAATGGAGAAATTAATACGATTCAGGGCAACCGTAACTGGGCGAATGCACGAGCACACAAATTCCAGTCCGACCTGATACCCGACATGTCCACCGTTGAACCCCTGGTGAATATGTCCGGCTCAGACTCCAGCTCTCTGGATAATATGCTCGATGTCCTGCTTTCGGGTGGAATTGATGTCTTCCGGGCCATGCGCTTACTGGTCCCACCGGCATGGCAAAACGTCGATTACATGGATTCCGCGCTGAAGGCTTTTTATGAATACAATTCCATGCATATGGAACCCTGGGATGGCCCAGCGGGTATCGTACTCACTGAGGGACAATATGCCTGTTGTGTTACCGATCGGAATGGTTTGCGTCCTGCACGTTGGGTGCTAACCAAGGATCGCCATATTACCCTGGCCTCAGAAATTGGTGTTTACGACTACAAACCAGAGGATGTGGTTATCAAGGGTCGCCTCAAGCCGGGCCAGATGATCGCGGTCGATACTGAAAACAGCAAATTGCTGCTTTCCGACGAAATTGATGAGATGTTACAGGAACGCCATCCCTATCAACAGTGGCTACAGAATGGATTACAACACCTCACCGCTGATCCACAACATGCACCGCTATCAGAAGAATCCATGTCTGCCGAGACCCTGAACCGTTACGAAAAACAGTTCCAGGTCAGCTTCGAGGAGCGAGACCAGGTTCTCCGGGTACTGGCCGATGACGGCCAGGAAGCTACAGGATCGATGGGTGACGACACTCCCCTACCGGTGTTATCACAACACATACGATCCTTGTATGACAGTTTTCGTCAGTCTTTTGCTCAAGTGACCAATCCTCCAATTGATCCCCTACGCGAAAAAATAGTCATGTCTCTCGAAACCTGTTTCGGGCGTGAACATAACCTTTTTAAGGAAACCGCTGAACATGCAAAACGCCTGGTCGCTAACTCCCCTATTCTCTCCGACCATAAATTCCATGCTCTTCTGGCTCATCCGGATCAACATCATTACGCTCATGAACGTATCAAGCTGAGCTATGATCCAGAAAAAATGGATCTCAAGCAGGCCATTATTAACATCGCAGACCAGGCAGAGATTGCTATCCGCGAACATGCCGTGGTGATTGTTCTATCAGATCATCTTATTCCCAAGAATCAAATCCCGGTACATGCAGCGCTGGCGACGGGAGCTGTTCACCATCGTCTATGTCAGACCGGATTACGTTGTGACGCCAATATCGTGGTGGAAACCGGCACCGCCCGTGACCCACACCACATGGCCGTGCTACTCGGTTATGGTGCCACAGCTATTTATCCTTACTTAGCCTATGCCAGCCTGCTGGGCATGGTTAAATCCGGGGAAATCAAGGAACAGGATTATTCACGCATCGGATCCAACTATCGCAAGGGAATCAACAAGGGTCTCTACAAAATCATTTCCAAGATGGGGATATCTACTATAGCCAGTTATCGGGGCTCACAACTATTCGAGATCGTCGGTCTGCATAAAGACGTCGTCGATCTCTGTTTTAGCGGCACCACCTGCCGTATAGACGGTATCAGTTTTGATGACCTTGAGAGCGATGCGAAAGCCATTACGAAGCTGGCCTGGAATTCGCGTAAATCCATTACTCAAGGTGGACTGCTCAAATATGTGCATGGGGGTGAATACCATGCCTACAATCCTGATATTGTGCAAACCATGCAAAAAGCCGTTGGCAGTGGAAATTACGAGGACTGGAAAGTTTATGCGGAACTGGTTAACCAGAGACCTGCCGCTGCATTACGTGATTTATTGCGATTAAAGCATGACAACGAACCGATTAGCATTGATCAGGTTGAACCCCTTCAAGATATCCTGATGCGTTTTGATTCTGCCGGAATGTCGTTAGGCGCCTTGTCACCAGAAGCCCATGAAACACTGGCACAGGCCATGAACCAACTGGGTGGCCGCTCCAATTCCGGAGAAGGTGGTGAAGACAAGGCTCGCTATGGCACGGACAAAATGTCCAAGATCAAACAGATTGCTTCCGGACGTTTCGGTGTCACCCCACACTATCTGGTTAATGCCGAGGTCCTGCAAATCAAGGTAGCGCAAGGCGCAAAACCTGGCGAAGGGGGGCAGCTTCCTGGAAAAAAAGTGAACAAACTGATTGCCACGTTACGGCATTCCAAGCCGGGAGTGACATTGATTTCACCGCCTCCACATCATGATATTTATTCCATCGAGGATTTGGCCCAGCTCATTTTCGATTTAAAACAGGTCAATCCGCAGGCATTGGTGTCTGTCAAACTGGTCGCTGAAGCGGGTGTTGGCACGATTGCAGCCGGGGTCGCCAAGGCTTATGCCGACTTGATCACAATCGCCGGTTACGACGGTGGCACAGGTGCGAGTCCGTTGACATCGGTTAAATATGCCGGGTCACCCTGGGAACTGGGTTTGACTGAAACACACCAGGTACTGCGCGCCAATAACCTTCGCGACAAGGTGCGCGTGCAAACCGATGGTGGTTTAAAGACCGGCCTGGATGTTGTCAAAGCCGCCATTCTAGGTGCCGAAAGTTTTGGTTTCGGTACTGGGCCGATGATCGCAATGGGCTGTAAGTATTTACGTATCTGCCATTTGAATAACTGTGCCACCGGTGTAGCCACACAGAACGCCGTACTTCGAGAAATTCATTTCAACGGTAACGTGGAAAAAGTTAAAAACTATTTTCGTTTCATTGCTCAGGATGTCAGAGAAATTCTGGCTTCCATTGGCGTCAATAAACTGTCCGATATTATTGGTCGTACCGATTTACTGGAAGTGATTGAAGGCAACACCTCACGTCAAAATAAATTAAATCTGGAGCCATTATTATCTGACGGCGGTTTATCCAAAGACCTCCCCCAATTTTGCATCGAGCCCAGTAATGCACCTTTTGACAAGGGTGAACTTGCAGAGCAGATGGTCACCGACTGTTTACCGGCCATAAAAAATAAAACCGGAGGAGAATTTAATTATCAGCTGAAGAATATTCATCGCTCGATTGGCGCGCGCCTTTCAGGTGAAATCGCCAAAGCTCATGGTGATGAAGGACTGGGTGATAATCCACTGATCTTGAACCTGACGGGCACAGCCGGACAAAGCTTTGGTGTATGGAATGCTAACGGTTTACACATGCGTTTACTCGGCGATGCCAATGATTACGTCTGCAAGGGCATGGCCGGCGGAAAAGTGGTCATAACGCCGCCTCCGGGAAGTATCTTCAAGAGTCATGACAGCACCATCATCGGTAATACTTGTTTGTATGGCGCTACGGGTGGTGAATTGTTCGCCGCCGGTTTAGCCGGAGAACGTTTTGGCGTCAGAAATTCGGGAGCACGTGCCGTGGTTGAAGGCATTGGAGATCATGGCTGTGAATACATGACGGGTGGTATTATTACCGTTCTGGGTAAAACAGGTGTTAATTTTGGCGCGGGTATGACCGGTGGATTTGCTTATGTACTCGATATCGATAAGGATTTTGTCGACCGCATTAACCATGAGTTGATCGATATTCATCGCATCTCGGCAGAAAATATGGAAGTGTATCGTACCCATTTAAAATGTACGATCGAAGAACATGTCAAAGAAACTGGTAGCGAATGGGGACAACACATTCTGGATGATTTCCTGCATTACCTGCGCAAATTCTGGTTGGTCAAACCCAAGGCCGCAGAAATCAGCTCATTGCTGGAGACATTACGTCGCGAAGCCGCCTAATTACAGCTTACTCTACCCGGCAGGTCATTCTTAATGTCTGGACGCATACCACGCCAATTCATTGATGACCTGCTTAACCGGGTGGATATCGTCGAACTTATAGATGCTCGGGTACCTTTAAAGAAAAAGGGGCGCGAATACTGGGCCTGCTGTCCCTTTCACAACGAAAAATCGCCTTCATTTTCGGTCAGTCAAAACAAGCAGTTCTACCATTGTTTTGGATGCCAACAACATGGTAACGCGATCAGCTTTTTGATGGACTACGATCACATGGAGTTTGTAGAGGCGATCGAGACGTTAGCTCAACAGGTCGGCCTCGAGGTTCCTTATGAGCAAGGCCAGGCCCCTACGAAACAAAACGCTTATACGGATAACCTCTTCACTACTCTGCAGAATTGCACAGCTTATTACCAAGCTGAACTTAAAAACCATTCAGAGGCCATTGATTACTTGAAACAACGGGGCATCAGTGGTCACACTGCCAAAAACTATGCCATCGGCTTTGCCCCTAAAGGCTGGCACCATGTATCAGGTGATGAAAAGTTACTGCTGGAATCAGGTATGCTGATTAAAAATGAGCAGGGCAAAACCTACGATCGTTTTCGTCACCGCCTGATCTTCCCCATTCGTGATCGGCGGGGTCGTACGATTGCATTCGGTGGCAGGGTTATCGATCCTGAGGACAATCCCAAGTACCTGAATTCACCAGAATCTGCGGTGTTCCATAAAGGCGAAGAAATCTATGGCCTTTATGAACTCAAGCAGGTCAACACACAAATCGATCAGATCTTCATCACTGAAGGTTATATGGATGTTGTAGCTTTGGCTGAGCATGGTGTGACCACAGCGGTTGCTACGCTGGGTACTGCTATCAGCGCACTACAAATCGAAAAATTATTTCGCACCGTTAAAACACTGGTATTCTGTTTTGACGGAGATCTCGCGGGCAGAAAAGCAGCCTGGCGAGCTCTCGAAAATAGCCTGGCATCACTTAAGGAAGGGCGATTGGCTCGATTCCTTTTCCTGCCAGATGGACATGATCCTGATACTTATATACAACAATTTGGTAAAGCTGAATTTTTCCGCCTGGCACAAAAAGCCTCGACTCTCACTGAATTTTTGTTTGACGAGCTACTTTCACAAGGAGAGATCCATAGCCCTGAAGGCCGTTCTCAATTCTTGGACAAACTAAGGCCATACTACACAAAAATCCCATTACAAAGCCTGAAGGATCAAATCCTAAGGGATGTTGAGAAACGCCTATCACTGGAACTGGATGACCGCTTATTACAAATAATCAGCGGGGAACCAGCCCGTATTATCAACAAGAATGTAATCCCCGAACAGCACTGGACACCGACTCGACTGGCCATCAATTTGTTACTGCAACAGCCTTCCCTGGCCACCCAGGCCGGCAATCTGGACGAGTTACTTGAAACGGATATACCCGGCGTGGACCTGTTATTGCAATTGTTTGACCAGATTCATGAGTCTCCGGATATCAGCCCACAAAACCTGCTGGCGCGTTTTGCGGGGCATGAGCATGAGGAACACCTCTATAAAATTGCGGCTATGACACCAGCCATGCTGGATGAAAACACAGAAATTGAACCCATGTTCCAGGATGCCATCAGGCGTTTACGCCAAAAATATGTCGAGCAGCGATTTCAGAAATTGAACCAGAAGCTTCTATCAGGCGGCCAATTGGATGAATTTGAAAAACAGGAATACCGACAATTACAACATAAAAAATAATGCATCAACTTGGAAAAAATCAGTAAAACCTTATATACTAGTGAGTTCACTTTTCACATCTTAACGTCTTCTGAGGCTCTATGGATAAAAACCAACAATCCAGTTTGAAAGAACTCATCGCCCGCGGTAAAGAGCAGGGATATCTTACCTATGCTGAGGTCAATGATCACCTGCCAGATGGCATTGTCGAGCCCGAACAAATAGAAGATATCATTCGCATGATCAATGATATGGGCATCAAAGTCCATGAAAGTGCGCCTGCAGAAGATAGTGATGACATTCTGAACGATGCTGAAAACGAACCCGATGAAGATGCTGTCGAGGAAGCTGCGGCAGCTCTGGCCTCATTAGACAGCGAATTTGGGCGTACAACTGATCCTGTACGCATGTATATGCGTGAAATGGGCACCGTTGAACTGTTAACGCGCGAAGGTGAAATCAAGATTGCGCGCCGCATTGAAGATGGCCTCAATCAAGCCATGTCAGCACTGGCACGATACCCCGACACCATGGCCCTGATCTTGGAAAAATATCAGGACGTCCGTGACGAAAAAACCAAATTAACGGATATCCTCGTAGGTTACGTGGATCCCAATGAGGATCCTAATGCGATCCCATTACCCGCATCCGCCCAGACCAGCGATGATGATGACAGTGATGAAGATGAGGACGAACTGGATGTAGGCCTGGATCCTGAGGAAGCCGAACAACGCTTTAGTGCGATCGAAAAAAGCTTCGCAAAAGCTACCAAGGCAATGGACAGCGGCCAAAACGATGCCGCGGAAAAACACATGGATGAAACGGTTAAGCTACTGATGGAAATCAAACTGCTACCCTCGTTTGTTGATCACCTGGGGCTTAACTTAAAAGATATCATTAACCGCATTCGCAGTAATGAACGCGCTATTCTTAATATCTGCGTCAACCAGGCCAAGATGCCACGCAAAGACTTCATCAGTTCGTTCAAACAAAATGAAACCAACCTCGACTGGATAGATGAACATATTTCCACTGGCAAAGATTACACCGATTTACTCGAAGCCTTTAAGGAAGAGGTCATCCGCCATCAGAAACGACTGGTTACTATCGAAAAATTGGCCAAACTTAAAATCCATGACATCAAAGAAATCAATCGTAAGATGTCTATTGGCGAAGCTAAGGCCCGACGCGCCAAGAAAGAAATGATCGAAGCCAACCTGCGCCTGGTTATTTCAATCGCCAAGAAATACACCAATCGAGGCCTTCAGTTCCTGGATCTCATCCAGGAAGGTAACATTGGCTTGATGAAAGCCGTCGATAAATTCGAATACCGCCGTGGTTATAAATTTTCCACCTATGCAACCTGGTGGATCAGGCAGGCCATCACCCGATCTATAGCAGATCAGGCACGGACCATTCGTATTCCAGTCCATATGATTGAAACCATTAACAAACTCAATCGTATTTCACGACAGATGTTGCAGGAGCTGGGACGTGAACCTTTACCGGAGGAACTGGCAGAACGTATGGAAATGCCTGAAGACAAGGTTCGTAAGGTGCTTAAAATATCCAAGGAACCAATTTCTATGGAAACACCTATCGGTGATGATGAAGATTCCCACCTGGGTGATTTTATCGAAGATACCAATGTTATGTTGCCCGCAGATACCGCGACTAGCGCGGGATTATCTGAATCCACACGGGATATTTTATCCAGCCTGACGCCTCGCGAAGCCAAGGTGCTGCGTATGCGTTTTGGTATTGACATGAACACCGATCATACTCTCGAAGAAGTCGGCAAGCAGTTCGATGTAACCCGTGAGCGGATTCGCCAGATTGAAGCCAAGGCATTACGAAAATTACGGCACCCCAGTCGTTCCGAACAGCTCAGAAGTTTTATTGACGCGGACTAGGTTTCCGTTACAATGCCCTACCCTCAAAGGGCCTGTAGCTCAGTTGGTTAGAGCAGTGGACTCATAATCCATTGGTCCCTGGTTCGAGTCCAGGCGGGCCCACCAAATTTATCCATCTTCAATAAGGTACCACCCAATTCACTGATAAAATTTCAGTGCCCGGATTCACGCTGCTAATACTGGAATTGGATAGATGTGCGAGTTGCAAACGTAACTGGGTTTTGCCCGGCAAGTAATAATCATAATTAATACTGGAGTAGAACTGAACTTCACTGCCCAGATCGACCTCGCTATTGCCCTGATTATAATACCCGGCTAGGAGACTAACGCCCCAGGAGTCTTGTCCACCCAGCTTAAAATCCTTGCGTACTCCCGCACCCGCATAGGCAGAACCATCAACTTCTATCATCAACAGCAGGGAGGGACGTATCGACCAGAATTCATCCAGTTGATGATTTTCAAGACTTAAAGCAATAACATTTCCGCTGTTACTGTCCAATATATGAATTGCACCGGCTCCAAAAACCAGGTGCTTTTCATGCGCATCCGCTGAAGTAACGATGAGGGCGCACAACACAATGGCCAGTAGTGAAATCCTCATTATGCAACAATCCTGTTTCAACCGAGGTTCAGAAAAGGCTTTTTAGTATTCTCCAAAATTTTTCGCTAATCAAGTCATATCATGACCATGACTGCTTGAAAGTCCGGAAAGTTAGACTCAATTCATACTTTTTTTCCGAAAAAAAATTCAGCGTAGAAAACAGATATTCTCGAAAATCGGAACTCAATAGCAATTATTCAGCATTACTAATTATGCAGAGGGGACTTGAATCGATTGATAAATGCCAAAAAAATAGCATTGAAATCTGCTCCTGCCGGAGCGATCTTTTATCCTGAAGCTGGATAATCAAATAATTACCGGATCAGCGTATTGTCTCGAAGATCTTCTAACTGATTTTCTAATTTTTCAATCTCAAGACGAATGAATTTGGCTCTTGGAGAATTGGGATCAGAGCGCTCAATATTTTTTACGGATTGAGTCATCTCATTGATCGACTTCATCAATCTGATTTCATCCACTGATAAGTCGAAATTCCTTAATTTATCAGCACTTTTATCGGCGTCTTCAGCAAATTTTGAATTATTCATTTTACCTGTACCTAAATATTAAATTTAGAAGAATAACTCCTGGTTATTTCATTATATTTAACCGTATCTTAGTTGATATAGATGAACATTGAAGAAAAACCAGAAAAACCGCAGAAAAAAAAGAAACTTTAAGATAAAACCAACCGAAAAATGAATAACCGGTAAAGGATCACTACTGGAACTTTATTCATATTTTCAGTAGTCAATAAAAAAGGCAGGTAGTGTTGACCACTACCTGCCCAATTTCTACTCAGCCTTGGGTTGATTATTGCAGTCTGAGCTCGACACGTCGGTTCATACTGCGACCCTCACGTGTGTCGTTACTGGCAATCGGCCGATCAGGACCGTAACCCTGAGCAGTCAAGCGGTCAGCAGCTACGCCCTTATCCACCAGGTATTGACGAACACTTTGTGCACGCGCATTGGATAAATCAACATTAGTCTGATAGGCACCCGTATTATCAGTATGGCCTGCAACTTCAAAATTGAGGTGCTCATTTTCAATCAGTGTACGAGCAACATTATCAAGAATATCCTGGCTGGCCGTATTTAAAACCGCTGTGCCGGTTTCGAACTGGACATTTTCAATGCGAATATCCTCTTTCAATTTACAACCCGTTTTATCCACCACGGTACCCGGTGCTGTGCCTGCACACTGGTCATTGGCGTCTACAATGCCATCACCATCACTATCCTTTTGTACTTCACAACCTTTGGAATCAACAAGAGCGCCTTCATTGGTGCCTGGGCATTGATCACGACTATCAGCTACACCATCCTTATCTTCATCCAGCGCACAACCATTCGCATCAACTCGCACTCCCGCTTGAGTATTGGCACAACGATCGATACCATCAGGAATGCCATCGTTATCCGAATCCTTGGCACATCCCATGGCATCTACACTGGCACCCGGTACGGTATCAGGGCATTGATCTTTGCTATCCGCAATACCATCTCCATCGGTATCCATATCCATTTTTTTCATGCCACCTTCACACTCGGGTAAAGCATTCTCAGATGTCCAGTAGTTTGTACGAAGACATTCTCCAAATGAATTTTTGACAACGGAGCCATCGATACTAAAAATATATCCATGGTTGATATGGGCTTGAACAGGAAGACTGATCAATCCGGATAAGACCACGGACATGCACATTAGCTGTGGAGTTTTCATATTAATTTTCCTATGTTTTATCATGTTAAAATCATCTGTTACCTACCCAAGCTTCCTCTAACTTGAGCATTTAAATTTATGTGTCTTGTTGAAGATCAAGCTTATAGATTGTCTTCAAAAATGGAATACGCCAAATGTGAAACATTGTTAACAAATAAGGCGGTGTAACCCAGAATAAACAATGTCAATGAATGCAATGGATTAATAATTAATCCTTGAGCTGCCAGAAATAAGGGGATGCAACTGGAATAGCTCCCGTTAAAGGAACCTGGAAACAATTACTTTCAACCGGCTCATCAATTAACACACGAATCTTGCTTCCAGTTGCCTTTGCGGCAAGGCCAAGCGTTAACTTTTCTTTAAACATGGCATCGGTTTTGGGTAAAAAAATGGCTTTAGGCCCTGTTGCGCATAACACACCCGTATTTTCAAAATCACCTATTACGAGTAGGCCATCTGGAATGATGTGAATTTCAACGGGTATTGCCGAAGTCCAAAGATAAGCTAAAGCCGATTGGGATAAGGGCATTAAAAATAGCAAAATGAATATTATTTTCTTCATCGAGGCGTTTTATTAATTCTTAATCAATTATAACCGCGATCCTAAACCTAAACCAAACATCAATCTGTGAGAACGTAGACAGACCTGATGTTTTAATAAATAAATAATCCTGGACTATTGCTCTAATTAATATCTATGTTACGCATAAAAAAACCCGCCATATTGTGATGGCTGGCTTAGTTAATTTCTCGTTAATACCGGTTAATCGTGTCCTTGTAATGGCATTCATAGGTAAGCATGGGTCTCATGATTTTATCTCGTCTACCCACTTGGAAACCACTTTGGCACTGGGTGAAGGTTTACATCAATACCTTGCTTCATGCACTTCTTCCATTTTTTCAACCCGACTGACTCGCTGTAGTTTCTAAAGATTTATCGGTGCTACTAATACCTGGAGCCTTCAGTTTTTCAGCATACTTGGACCCAATACCTTCTATAGTTTGTATCCTTTTAGATAGCGAACGCGCTCCTCAAATTAAATGTTCAATTAACAAAAATATTTTTTTGATCCCGATAGATGATCAGAACCCCAGGCCAGGGTCGCGGCCGCTCCCACCATATGATCGCTTTTATCACTGAGCACTCGATTCAACAGCGGTGTGATAGCTTTCAAACCGGACAGGGTCAGCTCAGGTTTGATTCCCGCTTTTTTTGATATAGCAGCTACATTTAATGCTGCCAATAAGGCTGTTGAATCAGTCGATAACAGGTCTACCATTTTTTCGGCTATATATGAATTTTCCGTTAATCCAGAGATACCCGAAATAGTTTCAGGTAAAAAAACTCGGGCCTGCTGTTCAGTAAACCCCACAGTTTCCAGCTTGCGGGTAAATTCAATCTTATATTCCTCGAAACATGCTTTGATCATGTCCATTGGATCCTCCGATACTGCGAAAGAAAATCTTTCCTCGAGTGCACTATAGGAAGCCCGTTACTACAACACAATGCCGTCAGGTGGGAATTAACAATTGGTTACATTTCAGGTGGCTTTTGAAAAACCTTCACTTGTAAGCCCTATCTTTGATGAGCAAGGTTATGAATTCAATCCATAGGTTCGGCTGGATCTTTTTTGGGGAATTGCAGGCAAAAACGCGAACCCTTGCCCAGTTCACTCTCTACTTTCACTTGTCCGGAATGACGTTTAGCCACAGCATCCACAAATGCGAGGCCCAGGCCTACCCCTTGTTTTCGCTCAACACCCGCCCCCTGAACACGCCGGAACATTTCAAACAAATGGGGTAGCTCATGTTCGGAAATCCCACAACCATGATCTATCACACAGCAGTGAACTTCGTCATCCTGCAAATACACATTGACCGTGACCTCGTTTCCGGAATCGCTGTGCTTGATTGCATTTGATAATAAATTGACCACTGCTCTCTCAAGTAAGTCAGGCTCAGCATTAATCCATAATTCAGCAACGGCAAAATCCTGCATAATTTTAACTTTTAAACGATTTGATAAACCCCATAACTGGTCAATCGCATTCATTACTACACTGATATAATCAACATCCTGGAAGTTAATTTTTTCATGGGTATTGGCGCGTGATAATTGCAAAAACTGTTCAGCCAGATGAAGCGTTTTATGCGTACTGTTTTCCATATCCTTAAGCATGTTATGCAATGCATCCATGTCCTTTTTATTTTTAGCAATTTCTATCATGGCCAATATTGAAGATAGTGGCGCGCGTAAATCATGAGAAAGAAAGTCAAGGACCTCATTGCGTTTTCGCTCACTGGCTTTCAAAAGGCTTATATCCGAAAAATTAATGATAAAGCCATCCAAAGATTCCTTCATGATTTCAAGTGGGCTGATCTCGATCATTAAATCTCTGCCACTTTCATGCTGTGCATGGGTAAGTACGCGCTCATGTGCTACTAGTACCCGCTGTAATAAAGACGACCAGCTATCATCCTCTTTAAGCTTGACTTTAGACAGCAAAGGTACGACAGGTTCGCCATTCAGATGAGCGTTATCATCGCCTTGTAAATACCAACCCGCACGATGATTTGAAAACAAAACCTGTCCTCGACCATTACAAATCAGAACACCATCGGCCATACCTGACAGGCTGTCATCGATAATCCGTCTCAAGGCCTCGTATTCTCGCCCTACCGCCTGTACCTGAACCACTTTTGCTTCCACGATATCTTCGGTATACCCACCCGATCCTGGCAAAAATAATTGCGCAGACTGGATCAAGCCATTGAGTAGTTGCATATCCTCATAACCAGCGCTCCACTCTGGATCCATTTTTACTCCTAAGCGATAATATTCTCCCGATAGATGTAAATACGCCCAAAAATTATTGGCATCACTGCGCCATTGATAGTCTCGCAAAGATCCCTCATGCCCAATAGGTATTTTTCCCTGTTGCTCTACCACTAAACCCTGCTCATCGATCAGCACCCAGCCTTGAATCGGCATGAACAGTGATAAAAAATCAATTTCATCGGCGAGGTTTCTTTCCCTCTGCCAACTCAGTTTTTTTTGTTTTTCGGACAACTGGTTGAGCTCAAGATTGATATGCCGCATCGCAACCTCAAGCCGCCTCCAACTCCATAATGGATAACTGATAAACTGAAATAACACCACGGTCGAGATAGGCATCCATAATCCAAATAACCATAAGAGCATCCCAACTATGACCATAGTCACCGCCACAATCCCAAAAAGAACGATGAGTGTGCTACCTGGATTTAAATAGGGATAAACGAGGATGGGCAATGCCACCAATATAACGGCCAATACAATTAACCAGGGACGTTCCAGTGTATGAATCCTCAGGTTATTCATGATGGCATCGATAATATTGGCGACGATTTCAACACCGGGCATACTACCCCCCTCTCCGGCATGAGGGGTTGGTAAGGCATCCCCCAGGCCTTCGGCTGTGGTACCAATTAAAACAATCTTGTCCTGAAAAAGGTTCTTTTGATATTCACCCGATAACACCTGGGAATAGCCAATCTGGGGAAAATGTCCGGGAGGTCCGGCATAGGGGATCAGGAAAGGAAACTCGCGGTACCACTGTAAAGGTGAATAATTTGATTCGGCATCATTCCGCTTACTGCTGGGTTGTTTCTCTATTAACGCTATCGACTGATTGGTCGCATTCAGGATGGCCAAACTGTAATGCAACCACTGGGGTTTACCGATACCTTCCCGCAAATAAACCCGGCGTGCGATACCATCATCCCCTATATCAACATGTACATGTCCGAGCGCGGCAGCATGTTCGGTCAACTCGGGTAAAGGCAGTTCCTCTATCGGGTAAGAATTAGCGCTCTGACGTGACATGAATACGGGTAACACGACCTTGCCACTGTTTCGTATAGCCTCTACGAGTAACTGATCGGATTGAGGATGATCAGCATCGGCTTCATTAAAAATAATATCCAGACCAATGATTCGGGGAGATTCCTTTTCTAGCTGGTTGATCAGGCTAGCATGTATCGACCGTGGCCATGGCCAGTGCCCTAACTGGTTAAGACTCTCATCATCAATAGCGATGATAATGATGTCCTCGGATACTGCGCGATTCCAAAAGGATAACTGTGCATCGTAAAGCAGATTATCCCAGCGCCAGAGCACATCGTGATAAACAAACAAGCCCGCAATACCTGACAGCAAAACCACTAAAATCAGGTGTTCAAATAAACCAGTCCGGGTTTTGGCTGTCCTGGCTAATAAATTCACAATCGGCGTATCACATCAATAGTAAACCAGCACCTATCGTCATGATGACTTCCCAATCATTTCCTTCAGGTGCCTTCACTATTTCAAATTGGCCAACTGCATCCTGACCTTCCAGTTTCAATTCATCGATACCCCGAAGTCTCACAAAATGCCTGCCTGGCTCTAATCCGGTCAATTCAGCACTATTTTCAGTAGTGGCGCGATCCAGCAACAACTGGCGGAATCTTTTATCACGGGCGACCTGGTAACGATAGGTTTGAGCACCGGTTAAAGCTGCCCAGGACAACTTAACGGTTTTAGTCCTACTGACCTTCAACTGAATGATGGTAGGTGCTTCTAATAGCTTAACCGGTTCTGGTAAGGGTTTACCGATTTCGGCGACAATACCAAAACCATCTTTCAGCTGTCTGATGTCATTGCCTGCAGCCACGCTCACCAGCCCCTCGGTGACCTCGGTACGACTAATTTGATTTTCATCGGAGGACATGCGGAACTGGGTACCCCTGACCGCGGTGATAGCCGCGGGCGTTTTAATCTCGTAGTTGCTATCCTGTTTCAACTTTTCTACCCAGGTTTTAACCCGACCTTTATTTAGTCTCACCCGGGTATCTACCATACCCGTATCTTGATGATGGCTAATTTTATCCAGTACCACTTCACTTTGGGAAAAAATCTGTAATTCTGATTGATCCGCAAATTGCAGACGTACGCTTTGCTGCTTTTGCGTTTGTAACCGATCACCACTGAATAGCTGGGTACCGACCTTAACCCCTTCCTGTTCACCATTGTTGCGAATGAGAAGTACCGCTCCACTCACAGCAATTACAGTGGCCGGGGTGGGTTGCTGCTTCAGCATGGATACGGGAATTTTGATACGCGTACCGGGCAAAATACGACGGTCCGGCCCTTCGTAAATACGGTTTAATTCACGAATTTCAGTCCAGTTATTCACTGAATTGGTATGCTCCTTGGCAATATTCCAGATCGTATCCCCGGGACGAAAGGTATATTCCCAATATTCATCCTCGGCATGGGAAATACCGCTAAGAAACACCCCCCCTATTAACACTAACAGGCTCAGCAGGCGAGCAATATTGTTCATTCTGATGTGATTCTGAACAACCGATAACCGCGCTGATAAATACTCGCCAGCTGCCAGCCTACCCCTGGATTAATTCCCAGTTTAGAACGAATTCGACTGATATGGGTATCCACGGTTCGGGTATTTAATTCTGCGGTTGTGCCCCAGATACGCTCCAGCAGGGACTGACGTGAGACCAAAACACCGGCGTTGCGAAACAGATGCGCAGCCAGCTCAAATTCCTTATGGGTCAACTTGATGGTATTGCCCTCAAGTGAAATGGAATGCTCCTGATTATTGATTTGATACGGCTCGAAAAGCTCTATTTCCGGATATTCAGTCTCTTGTTCCGCTTCAGCAACAAGAGATTCTCCCGATTGATTACGGCGTTGTAAGGCTTTTATCCGTGCGAGTGTAATACTTTTATTGACCGGTTTAACCATGTAATCATCTGCGCCATGATCCAGGGCCTCGACTACGCTCTCCTCGCTGTCTCGACTGGTGATAAATATGACGGGAGTATTGGATGAGCGTTCACCACGTAACCAGTCCAGTTCCTCGATACCGGTAGTATCGGGCAGGTGCCAATCAAGCACCAGCAGATCAAAATTTTCGTGATCTAAAGCTTCTCGAAAGCTTTTACCGGTAGTGTAAGACTCCAGCTGGTCACCTGCCTCCTGGGTCCAAAGACTAATCAGTTCTATTTGACTTGCATCATCTTCCAGTAAACCGATACGCACGACATTGGTCCTCTAACTATATTTTGGCCTGATAATGACATATCCAGACCACCAAAAAGACAGGCACAAGGTTAACAAATGTAAAATCTGCGCGCACTTCAACCTTGCTCTGATAATGAACTACCTTTTATAAAATGGATAACTACCTGGCAAGTCATTAATCCGAATGTTTGATATTATGGATACTCTTGATTGGGATAGACCGTTAATTGAACAATCATAGGCTTCATTCCAGGACTCCTGCCATGCCCAAAAAACAGCACTTACCACTCCGACCATGGTTACTGATACTGATATTCCAATACCTATTGTTTTTCAACAGCGCTCATGCCCATCATACTGATACCCATTTTGAAGACAGTTCAGCTCATAAAATAGTCTACCAATGTAACAAGGCTGATCCTTCCTATCTTAACCATATCCTGTTCTCGGTTGGAGAACTGATTCGCAAATATGGAGATGATGTTGAAATCGTGGTGGCCTGTTTTGGACCCGGGATTCACCTGCTGGCAAAATCACCGGGGCGGCCTATACCCAAAAATTTGCAGCAACGGGCGGCTTCTCTGTCGGCCTATGGTGTAGCTTTCCATGCCTGTAAAAATACCATGGATGCGCTCAACTGGGAGGAAGAAAACCTGGTGGATTATGCCAAGGTAGTACCGATTGGGGTAGAGGATATTATGCTTCTACAGGAACAGGGGTTTAGCTACTTTAGCTGGTAATTTCATTACATTCGGAGTTGCAGACAGAATCAACGATCAGCTTTGATTTTCTGAATATTCTACCAATATGATGCTCTGGTTGTGAAACTCATCACTGATTCGAGTCACCGACCTGATCCTGCCATGATTCTTTATTGATGAGTCTGAAGTCATGGCATATAAATTAGCATTAATCCTAAAACATCGGTCAACCAGTTGATTATTTTTCCCTACAGCACGGCCCTGAGCCTGGCGCGACCGCCCTATGTCAGTTATGCCACGGTCGGCTTATGTATTGTAGTTTTTATACTGCAGCTCAGTAGCTCCATTACCGCAAGCATGATGTACGACCCGCAGAGTTGGAATCCATTAACCATGGTGCTTTCAGCGCTTGCGCATGCCGACTGGCTGCATTTATTAGGTAACCTTGTTTTTTTTCTGGCATTTGCACCCGCCCTAGAAATCCTCATAGGCAATAGCCTCAGATTTATAGGTTTTATGTTGTTGATCTCAGTAGTCACCGGTATCAGCTACTCCCTGTTTTCACTCAGCATTAACGAGCCTCTGCCCACCTTGGGTTTATCCGGAATTGTGACCGGCATGATTGGCCTTTCTGCATTCTTGATGCCCCATGCGCGCATCAGGGTGCTTTGGTGGCTCATCCTGTTATGGAAAACCTTTTATGTTCCAGCGTGGATATTGGCAGTGATCTACATTGGTCTCGATATCCTTGAACTGCTGAGTAGCGATACCCTGGGAGGCATTAACCTGGTCGCTCATGTATCAGGCGGGATCGCGGGCTATCTCTATGGCCATTGGCGATTACAGGAACGTAAACAGGAGGTTAGCGAGGAACTCGCAGAAGAAATTGCGGAAATGAAATTACAGCAACGCCACGGCTCTTCACGTTCTATGTCTTTTCGTGGTCGTCATGAAATGGACCGACAGATAGAGTCTCGCAAAGCTTCTCAGGAAAAAGACCGGTTTATGCGTCAGCTTTACCAGCAAGTCACGACCCATCGCAATAGTGAAGCCATTCTGGCAATCTTAAATCGATACGATTCAACAACTACCGAAAGCAAGGAATACGAAGCATTGTTTACACATCTCCGCCAATGGGGTGCATCACGTACCCTCTTGTGCCTGGGACGTTTGTTAATTCATCGTCTGGACCAGGAAAAACGTTATGGACGTGCCCTGTACTGGATAGAACAATGTCAGGCGATCAGTCCCAAATTCATTCTGGCTAATCTCAATCGTACCCTGTTCTATGCGGACCTGGCTATACAAACCGGAAAAATGGTAGTTGCTAAAAACCTTATCAGCGAACCCGAAAACCGCTTTGGATCGATGGTAGACGGTGAAAAATGCATGGTTCTGCTGCAGCGAGCCCAATGAGGTTGGTTCCTTATTGCCCAGAACTGATATCGGCTAGAGAATAGCCCTTGATACTGCTAAACCACCGATCGATTAAATGCCAGGAAATGGATAAAGATAGGGGCATTTCCAAGTGACCCCCAAGGATTTCCTGTTCCAGTTGATTGGCACTATACCAACTGGCCTGTTCCAACTCTTGGTCGCGTAACTGTATGTCATCTTGACGGGTCTGGGCATGAAATCCAACCATAAGAGCATCAGGAAATGGCCATGGCTGCGAATCTACATAGTCAACCTGTTCGATCACCAGACCCGTTTCCTCAAAGGCCTCGCGCCTGACGGCATCTTCCAGGGACTCCCCAGGTTCAACAAATCCTGCAATGACGGAGTAACGCCGAGGTTGCCAGTGTGGTTGACGCCCAAGCAACAGCTTGCGTTCTCGTTCAAGCTTATGTTCAATGGAAAATATGACCGCAGGATCCAACTTTGGGTAATGTACTTTGCCACAAGACGAATTCTGACAAGTCTTTGCATGACCTGCGTGAATAATAGCCAGCGGGTAACCACAATAAGAACAATAGATATGACGTCGATGCCAGTTCAATAATCCCTGGGCATGAAACACCAATCCCAGACGAAACCCCGTAATACTTTGGCCTACAGTTCTCAAACCCGACCGCGCATGGTTTTTTAATTGATCGGGTAAGGACTCTAAGTTAACACTGAAAAAACGTAAATTTTGATGATGTCCCAGATAAATGATCGGCGATGACGAATTTATCCATTGAGCGATTTCTGCGTACTTAAAAAAAACATCGTCTTGAGCATGAATCAACTTTTTATCATGCCAAAGCACAATGCGGCTATTAGGGTCTTTAAGATATAAACCTATTTTTTCAGTATCGACACGTAAGTGCGCTTCACGATCAATAGCAAGATAATCAAAATTGGCAAACATCAACAAAATGTACCCGACTTCAGCGTAACAGCCAAATCCAGATACTGACACTAAAGATTGATACCAAGGTCCCCAGCAATACTAAGCTCGCAGCTGTCTCTTGCCCCCTTTGGTACAAATTGGCGAAAAGATAACTATTAAGACCCGGCGCCATCGCTGCCACTAACACCGCCATTCGACCTGTAGATTCTGCAACATCCAATAACTGACAGACAACATAGGTTAGTGCAGGATGAACGAACAACGAGATCAGGGCGATGACGCTCACTTCTGACAATGTATCTATAAGTCTATAGCGGGTTAATACCCCACCCAGTCCAAATAAAGCCGCAGGCAAGGCCGCATTACTGATCATATCTACAGCGGATATCAACATTATGGGTATATTGATTCCACTGATATTCACCATAAAACCCAATCCAATGCCCAACATCAGGCTATTGCTAAACATGGCTTTTAAAACCACCCCTGGCAAATTTCTACCCGGCTTTCCTGCTGATCTTAATAATTCCATGCTAGAGATACCCAACAGATAACAGAAAGGTGCATGTAGCGAAATAATGGCAAATACCGGTTCAATCTGATCTGAACCCCAGGTTCGTTCTGAAATGGGTATACCCAACAAGACTGAGTTTGAAAACAAAGCACCAAAACCGATGGCTACTGCGGTACCCGGTTCATGCCTAAAAATTTTCCAGCTCACGAAACTGGCGACGAGGAAACTGACTGTGGCACTAAAATAAAATGATGACAGCAATCTCCAGTCAAATGCAGTAGCAAGATCGAGGGATGAAGTCGCCTTGAACAATAAACAGGGGACCGCAAACTGGATAGCAAACTTCATGAGCCCATCGATCAAACTATCAGAGAACAGGCCAAATCGAACCAGCATCCAACCCGCACCAATCACGAGGAAAACCGGCGCAATGATATTGATAATGGTGCTGAACATTTATGAGACAGTAATACGGATTAAATATTAATGATCACAGAGTGGCCATGCTTATATTAAAGACATTCATTATACCCTGCTTGGACAGGACACCAGCCTGCCGCCAAGCAGGGCCATCATGGACTAAAAAGGTGCAATCCGCTGTTCAAACTGATCATTATGAACTTTTCTTGACAGCAGTCT
>JASJBW010000105.1 GCA_030066315.1 Gammaproteobacteria bacterium | reverse complement strand
CGCTGGTTGCGCGTTCACGCGGCACGCACTGGTTATACAATTATCTACGTGGTTTCTATATCGATGAATCGCGTCCGATGGGTGTCAATAACGGAGTATTTCCCGCGGTGGGTATGCCACATGTACTTGCAGAACTTGAGGGTTTGAAAAAGGCCAAGAAAGAAATGCAGGATGATGGGCATGGTGGTCAACATGAAGTCATCGTTGGTTTTGAACAGGTTTCAGCAGGCAGCATGACCAGTGAAGAGTTTGATCAGGCCATGAAAGACCTGGTGGCTTTTCTCGACTACCTGGCGGAACCCTACAAACAAACACGCAAAAATGTGGGCACCGGTGTACTCATCTTTTTGTTTTTCTTCCTGATTTTGACTTATTTGTTGAAGAAGGAATACTGGAAAGACGTTCATTAAACGTCCTTTTAAAATAAGGTAATTACTTTATGTCAGCTGTTGCAAACCGACGTTCGGTGATGACGTGTTTTTCGTCACCGACAGATCCACAGTGCCATCGCAGTCGAATCGTTCTTGCGGAAAAGGATATCACCGTAGAAATCTATGACGTCGATATGGACAATTTGCCGGAGGATCTACTTGATTTAAATCCCTATGCAACTGTACCGACCATGGTCGATCGTGACCTGGTTCTTTATGATGCGCGCGTATTGATCGAATATCTCGATGAGCGGTTTCCACATCCACCATTGATGCCGGTAGACCCCGTTTCTCGAGCTAAGAGCCGCCTGGGCTTGTTTCGTATTGAGAGTGATTGGTACAGCCTGTTACCAGATATTGAGAGTGGTACGGAAAAGAAACGCTCTCAAGCCAAGAAAGCGCTCACTGAAAGTCTGATTAATTCGACGGACGTATTTGCGGCGATGCCATACTTTCTATCAGAGGAATTCAGTTTGCTTGATTGCAGTATAGCCCCGATATTATGGCGCTTACCTTATTACGGTATTGAATTACCCGCTTCAGCCAAACCGATTACAAATTATATGAAACGAGTTTTTGCACGTCCTTCATTTCAAAAAAGCCTGTCAGAACAGGAAAAGGATATGGTGGATTAATACTGCAAATTTCATGTCTGGTTTAAATCATGAAAGGCCGTTATCATTAATCAGATAGCGGCTTTTTTTTTACCTATGACCTCGAATAAACCTTATCTGATTCGCGCATTGTATGAATGGTTAGTAGATAACGATGCGACCCCCTATATTCTGGTCAATAGCCAATTTCCGGGCGTTGAGATTCCTGCAGGCATCGATAAAGAGGGACAGGTTGTACTCAATATTGCTGCAAGGGCGGTTCAGGGACTCGAAATGAGTAATGAATATATTACATTTTCAGCGCGTTTTAATGGTATTTCACAACAATTGTTTATACCGGTGCAGTCGGTTATGGCGATTTACAGCATGGAAGATGGACAAGGAATGATGTTTGCTGATGATGCTCAGGCTGAGGCTGGGAATGAGTCTGTGGAAAAAGAAGATGCCAAAAAGGAGCCTGAGCCATCTAAAAAACCTGGGCTAACCATTGTAAAATAATAATACCGGTTAAATAGTGGTATCAGATTCGAAGGCTCCCTGAATCCATTCAATATCATCCTTGGCGCCAGGGCCGGGTTCAATCAATAGGGCATCGAAGCGTTTGGGTAATTGCCGGTATTTATTTTGCTGGCTGAGAAAACTTAACGCAGTCTGGATTATTTTTCCCTGTTTGGACTTTGAAATACTGTACGCAGCACCTCCAAATGCCCGATTGTTTCTGAATTTAACTTCAATAAAACAGAGGGTTTTATTTTCCAGCATGATCAGGTCAATTTCTCCCGACCGGCTGTGATAATTTTTCGCGACCAGCTTTAATCCCTTGGCTTTCAACCAGCGCAAGGCGATATTTTCGAAATAGAGACCTTTGCTTCTCAAGTTACTGCTCGGTGGATTCTACGCTTTGTTTGAGGATTTGAGCGCGCCCCTTCTCATAGGTTGCGAGTATCAACTGACGATGTACACGACCTTCTTTATCGACAGTAATGGTGCCAGTGTTAAGAGCGATATTTTCTTCGGAGTTGACCATCAAGCGCCTTAATGATGGAATCAGGCGATAGGCATCCAGGCCTAATGCAAAAAACTTGGCGTAGCGTTGATTCTGTTGTGGCCAGAGCTTCATGATATTTTGATAATCCTCGTTGTTCACATTGTCCAGTGCCCAGGGAGTGTCCACGAATTGAATTTGATCCAGGTCTCGATCTGCATCTGGATTGCTGATGCTTGAAGAAATACTGGATGTGGCATAAACCGGCAGGTCCTTGGCGTGATGAAATTTTAACTGGGGTTTGATTAAACGGGCCTGGCGCGGGTTACCCGCAATAAAAATCATATCAACATCCTGGCGCCTTCTGGGAATGAATTCAGATGACTGACCGGTCACCTGTTGCAAAATGGAATGTCGACGTTGGCTGCCATTGAGATTCATTAATTGCTTGATGGATACAGAGTAATCATTCTTAGCTGACGGATAGCGTGCTGAATCAACAACCTGTCCCCCGAGAGCTTCAAAGCGTTGGCTGAAAGCTTTGTGTAATCTTGCTCCAAGAGGGGTATCCGGTGTTAGGGTGACCGCATGGTAATGTCCATTGATCAGTGCATAGTCGGCTATCTGTTCTGCTTCATCTTCTGGTCTCAGTCCAAACTGGTAAAGGTTGTTGATACCGTAACTGTCTTCATCAGCGTAATTCAAGGTCATGGTCGGTACTCTTAACTCTTCGTTGAGTATGAGTTCATTGACCAGTTTTTTATTGAGGGGGCCCACGATGAAGTCGGCGCCATTTTGTATGGCCTGATTATATTGCAGGTAAAAATCATCACGGTTTTCACTGATATTGACGATTTCCAGTGCAGGCCTGTTATCAGTGTCATTGTAATAAGCATACAAGAAACCATTTTGTATCGCCTCGGCGACTTTTCGGTATTTATCTGAAAAAGGGAGTAGCAATGCAACGCGGGTGGGTTCGATATAAATCAGGCGGCTCTCTGCCAGGAGGTTTTCAGCAAAATTTATCGATGCCGCATGATCAGGATAGAGTTCGTACCATTGGCTTATCCAGGGTTCTATCTTGTCGGGCAGCATATTGGAGCGGCGTGCAATTAAATTCAGTTCAAGCCAACCGCGTAATTCATTAGATTGAGGTTCTGATAAGCTGCTAATGATTCTGGATTCACTGATCCGATTGAGCGCATCCCATATCAGGTTTTCGTTTTCTGTAATTGCAAAATCATTGTCCAGATATTCTGTTATCTGTATGCGTAATTCAGCACTGGCGAGAGGTTTGCCTATGGCCAGTATCCCGCTTGAGCGTATCGTTAGGGCCAGCGCTTTGTATTCGTTGTGGGTAACCGCTTCCAAATCAGGCAAGGTTGCCAGGCTTTGATAGACTTTGCCGTCGTTAAAAGCGAGGCCTGCCAAGATGACATCACGATGAATTAAATCCTCTGCGGCCAGGTCATCAGTCTCCAGGTTTGAGTAAAAAGATTCTATTTCATCAAAACGTTCTGCTTTGTAGAGCATCAGAGCCGCTTTCTGGTAATAAGCTGAACGATCGGGTTGCACGGAGTTGTCGGCTAAATAGCTGTACATCTCGGCGGCGAAGCTCCATTCCTGGGTTTCTTCATATTGGCGTGCTATCAGGATATCTTCTGCCAGGGTTTCACCCGTGATTTCAGGTTTAACCAAGGTGGTGGTCTGACAGCCCGTTAAGTAAATCAGTACGATCAGTATGCCAGTTTTATAGATTTTACAAAGGAAGCAATCGTGACGCATGTGGACTCTGGTAACATGTAAAGGGTGTCAATTTTACATGGATCATGGATTAAATGTCAGCAGCTCTTTATGTGGTCGCAACACCGATAGGTAATCTAGACGATATTACGTTACGCGCGATAGCCACGCTGCGTGCGGTCGACCTTGTGGCGGCTGAGGATACCCGACGGAGTAAGCAGTTGCTGAATCATCTGCAGATTCATAAACCGATGTTGTCCGTTCATGAGCATAATGAGCAAGAACGTATCGCTATGATCCTCAAACATCTACAATCTGGAGCGTCTATTGCCTTGGTATCAGATGCAGGGACTCCATTAATATCTGATCCAGGATACGCTTTGACAAGGGGTGTTATTGAAGCTGGGTTTGAAGTGATACCGATACCCGGTGCCAGTAGTGTGCTGACGGCTTTGAGTACAGCGGGTTTACCCACAGACCATTTTACCTTCCATGGTTTTTTGTCATCCAAGAATAGAGAGCGCCAACGTCAGTTAAAATCTGCCATGGAGCAGGTGGGTACGCATATCATCTTTGAGTCCACTCATCGGATTCAGCGTTTACTCGAGGATATCAACCAGTTGTTCCCGCAGCAATCCATAGTGCTGGCAAAGGAATTGACTAAAAGGCATGAGCGTTTTATCAGGGGTAAGGCATCCGATTGTATAGCGTTATTTGAGCAAGATCCTGGATTGTTAAAAGGCGAGTTTGTTGTATTGTGGCATAGTGAAAGGGCGGAGCAAAAAACTGTATTTTCGACATCTATTGAGCAGTTAATGCGCCGTCTTCAGCAGGAGATGTCTTTGAAGCAGGCCGTAAAGGTCGCGGCTGATTTGACGGGGCAGAAAAAGAATGAACTGTATCAATTGGCATTAGAGCTCGCTGATGACGACCAGAAGCCCTCCGAATGATTGATCTAGGCTGCCAGACTTTCCCTTTAATTTATTGAGGTTTGCGGTTTTTCTACTAGTATCAGTAGGAACAAGTGATTGCTTGGGTCAAACCCAGACAATCGCTTAACTATAATTATTATTAGCGCTCCTAAAGGCCAAGGATGAAGTCAGTTTTTCCCTTTCAATCCCCCCTTAGACATAGCCTGTTGCAGTGGTGTTTGATCCTGATCGGTTTATGGGTTTTTCCACCGACCCAGGCTGCCCAATCGGTGACTATCGGTATCTACGATAATCCCCCAATGATTCAATTATCTGAGCAGGGTCAAGTTGAAGGATTGTTTGCGGATTTACTCAAGGATATCGCCCAAAAAGAAGACTGGAATATCACCTATCAACACGCGAGTTTTTCAGAACTCCTGGAGCAATTGGATACTCAGGAAATTGACCTGATGCCGGTTGTGGCTTATTCCGAAGATAGAGCTACACGATATGACTTTAATCGAGAAAATATTCTGACTAATTGGGGTCAAGTCTATATTTCAAAGGATTCTTCTATTCGGGATATCGCTGATTTATCGGGGAAAAAAATTGCTGTACTGGCCAAAGATATCCACTACCAGGTTTTTTCCCAGCTGATTGAACAATTTGACGTGAATGCTGGCATCATCGAAACCGATAGTTACCATGAAGTGCTCAAAATGGTGGCTGATAAGACGGTCAATGCCGGAATCGTAAACCGTTTATTCGGCCAAGAATTCAGTGCGCATTATGGTGTGATCAAGAATGGCATCATTTTTAATCCCATCAAGATTCATTTTGCCGCACCGAAGGGATCCAGTGATGAGTTATTAAAGCGTATTGATCATCACTTAAACTTACAGAAACAGGAAAAGTCATCGTTATATTTTAAAAGCATCCATAAATGGATTGGTGAAGAGGTTCCTCCAAAATCAAATATTCCAACGGTGGCTGCGGTCATTCTCGCATTACTGATATCCGCATTTTTGGCCAATCTCTTGATGCGTTTACAAACCCTGCGCCGAATTATTGGGCTTACTCAAATTATCGAAGATAAGGTGGTAATTAATATTTTAGTTATGGCCTTAATCATTGCGGTGATTGCCTGGTGGTCCATAGCCTATGTGGATTATCGCTGGATAAATCCCGATGGGAATAGTTTCGATTCCTTCATATATCCCCATTTAAATGATCATTTTTTATTCCATCGTTTATTGCTCGTCGGGGTGATTTTACTGGGTGGTATTGTGGTCTCGAACATTATTTCCCGATTGATCAAGGGGCAGAAACAGGTTCAACTGAGTGAGCAACGATTCCGATTAACGACCAAGGCAGGACAAACCGGTGTCTGGGATTGGAATCTCGAAACGGATGACTTATACCTTGCGCCTTTTCTCAAGGAAATGCTGGGTTATCAGGATGCAGAGATTAATAATCAGATGGAAGATTGGACCCAACTGGTTCATCCTGATGACAGGCAGCACTTCCGTCAGCAGATTGAAGAAGTCATAGGGAGTCGGGATAAAGAGTTTTACGTAGAACAACGCATGCTACATAAAAATGGGGAAGTGCGTTGGTTCCTGGCGCACGGCTCCATTATCAGGGACGACCAGGGAAAAGCGCTCAGGATGGTCGGTACTGATACGGATATTACTGCATTCAAACAAACCCTGGAGTCACTGGAGAAAAGTGAACTCCGATTTAGAAACCTCTTCGACAGCTCTGAAGTATCGATTTGGGATGAGGATGTGACTGGGGTATACATGGCCTTGGAGGCATTACGTGACGATGGTGTGACAGATATTGAAGAGTACCTGGCATCGCATCCAGAGTTCGTGCAGGACATGATTGGGCAGGTTAAGGTCAAGCATGTCAATAGAGCCACGTTACGGCTCTTTAATGCTCCAAATGAGGCCGATTTTCTGAGCAATATACAAAAGTCATTTGGGCCGGGAGCGATTAATGTATTTATCGCTTCTTTAAAGGCACAATGGAATCAAGAAACTTTTTTCCGATCAGAGGCTAATTATGTAACCTTTGATGGCAAATCTATACAGGCCATTCTCTCCTATCGAATTCCTTCAACTCTTGATGAAGCCAGGCATGTGGCCATTACGATTGTCGATATTTCGGATCGTAAGCAGGCCTTGACAGCACTGGTAGAAAACCAGGTGCTATTAAAAGAAGCACAATCCATGGCCAATATTGGTAACTGGGAGCTTGATGCTGAATCTAAAAGAGCCATTTGGTCAGAAGAAATTTTCTCGATGTTTGGCATTGAATATAGTTCCGATGTCGGGCTTGCTAGCCTTGAAGGGCTCATACATGTCGATGACCGAAAATGCGTGCTTGAATCTCTTGAATCCGCCTTAACATCTACTTCTGAGCACAATCTTGAGTATCGAATTGTGCGTCCAGATGGGGTTGAGCGATGGGTCGATTGTCGGGCTGTTCATAAATTTAACGAGGCCGGGGAGGTTGTCAGTTTGCGGGGTGTGATTCAGGATATCACGGAGCGTAAAGCGGCTGAGCAGAACCTGATCATGCTGAAGGAACAGGCTGAACAAAGTGAAAGTAAGTTTAAAGCGATCACGGATCAGTCCTCTGAGGGTATTAGTGTGGCAGACATGGATGGCAATTACACGTTTGTTAACAAGGCCTTCTGCGACATGATGGGCTATCGCGAAGAAGAGTTGTTACAAAAAACCGTCTTCGATATGAAGGCTCCTGAACAGGATCACTCTTCCTTCGATCGAACCAAAGGCCAAGAAGAAGGGATGCAGGTCGAAGTAATGCTGCAACGTAAAGACGGTTCGGTTTTTATTGCTGAAGTCATTGGCAAGGTTATCGAGTTTGCGGGTCAAACCCAGGTGTTGGGTACAGTTCGGGACATCACGCGCCAGGTGAAAGCCGATGAACAGATACGTACCTTGTCTCAGGCTGTAGAGCAAAGTCCCGTATCCGTCATGATTACCGATACCCATGCCAGAATAGAATACGTCAATGCGGCTTTTGAAAAAATTACCGGCTATGCTGCCGAAGAGGTCAAGGGCTTGAATCCGCGTTTGTTGAAGTCTGACAGGACACAGCCGAGCCAATATCACGAACTATGGGAAGCCATCAGTCAGGGGAAGAGCTGGCAAGGTGAGTTGCAGAACCGAAAAAAGAATGGGGAGCTATTCTGGGAGTATGGCCATTTTGCGCCCGTTCTGGACGAAGAGGGGCAAACGCGACATTACCTCGCGGTCAAGGAAGATATTACCATCAGGAAGCAGCAAGAAGAGCACATCATTCATCAGGCCCATTATGATACCCTGACCAATCTCCCCAATCGCTTTTTGGTGCTGGATCGCTTGTCACAATTGATGGAGGAGGCCAAGCGGGATGGTCAGCATGTGGCGGTACTATTCCTGGATATGGATGATTTTAAGAAGGTCAATGACTCCATGGGGCATGAAACCGGAGATAAATTACTGGTAGAGGCATCCGAGCGTTTGGCCGGTGTGATTCGAGCGGGTGATACGGTTGGACGATTTGGAGGCGATGAATTCATCGTATTGCTCGGGGGGTTGAATGATTCTGCCGATGCCAGGCCGGTGGCTGAACATTTACTCAATCGTTTTCGCGATGCTTTTCGTATTGATGATCGAGAGTTGATGATCACCCTGAGTTTAGGTATCGCTATTTATCCAGGCGATGGAGACAATGCTTCCGATTTGTTGCGCAATGCAGATTCAGCCATGTATCACTCCAAGCAGTTAGGGCGTAATACCTTTTCCTTTTTTACTGATGAAATGAATCGTAATGCGGCCCATCGTTTAGCCCTGGAAGAACAGATGCATGGTGCACTGGACCGGGGCGAGTTTAGTTTATGTTATCAGCCACAGATCGATATTGAGACTGGTCAAATCGTCGGTGCAGAAGCGCTTTTACGTTGGAATAATCCCGCCCTGGGCCAAGTTTCACCGGTAGAGTTTATACCTATAGCAGAGCAAACAGGGTTGATCGTCAGTATCGGTAATTATGTACTCAGTGCAGCCATTGAACAGGCGGCAAAATGGCAAAAAACGTATAGTGAAGACTTCAATATTGCCATCAACCTATCTCCACGGCAGTTCCGGGACCCAAATCTGGCCGAGTTCGTGGGTGAGTTGATGCGACGGGTTAATATCAATAGCGATACGGTAGAACTCGAAATTACTGAAGGTGTTCTGTTAAGCGGCCATAGTTATGTAGACGAGACCTTAACGGGTTTAAATAAGCTGGGTGTCAATATTGCGATGGATGATTTTGGTACGGGGTATTCATCACTCAGTTACTTACGTCGTTACCCATTTGATGTGCTCAAGATCGATAAGAGTTTTATTCGGGATATCAGTGATGACCAGGCTGATCGTGAATTAATCAATGCCACCATAGCCATGGCACATGGACTGAATCTCAAGGTTGTCGCAGAAGGTGTGGAAACCGAAGCGCAGTTGCAATATCTAAAAAGTCTAAAATGCGATTATGCGCAGGGTTATCTCTTCGGCAAACCAGTGCCTGCCGTTGCTTTTTCAGATCTACTCGTGTCCAGTCAAGTCGCTAACTGACCCTGCTTTTAGTGAGTAAATCGGGTATCATATTGCCAAGTCAGCTGGATAATCGCTAGCCCCTGTGGGCTGGAGGAAAGTCCGGGCTCCACAGGGCAGGGTGCCAGGTAACACCTGGGAGGCGTGAGCCTACGGAAAGTGCCGCAGAAAAGATACCGCCAGTTTATTGATAGATTCAATAGACCGGTAAGGGTGAAATGGTGCGGTAAGAGCGCACCGCGTTACTGGTAACAGTAATGGCAGGGTAAACCCCACTCGGAGCAAGACCAAATAGGAAAGCACTGACACGGCCCGTGTCGCTTTCGGGTTGGTCGCTTGAGGGTTTCGGGTAACTGGAACTCCAGATGAATGATTATCCTCGACAGAACCCGGCTTACAGGCTGACTTATTCCTTTTCCTTTTGTAAATATCTCACAAAATTAGTAACTCTTAATATTTTACTTTAAGTTTATTAATTTAATTATTGTTTTATAAAGGCATTGCTTAAAGTTATTAGAAAGCATTGCTAAGTCATTGTTGTTATTGAAGAAATTCTATTCCAGAAAGGCCATTTTTGCTTGACTTGTGGGGATTAAAAGCCATACTGTGTACATTGGTGGGGGAAAGTGTCAAAAAGTGTACAAATAATAGGCAAACCAAGTGCGAAAATTCAGAGGGGCTTCAAATTTATCGTTAGACGCGAAAGGCAGGATGGTGTTGCCTGCGCGCTATCGTGAATCCCTGGCTGCGCTCTGCGATGGTCAGCTGGTCGTCACCATTGATACGGATCAACCCTGCTTATTAATCTATCCCCTGAATGAGTGGGAGATTGTCGAAGAAAAAATCAACGCCCTGCCCAATTTTAATAAGGTGGCCAAGCGTATTCAGCGTAAGTTGATCGGTTACGCGACGGACATTGAGGTCAATGATAGCGGTCGCATACTGCTCACAGCGCCTTTGCGCACCTATGCCAAACTGGAAAAGAAAGTAGTGCTCATCGGTCAAGGCAATAAATTTGAACTCTGGGATGAGCAATTATGGGAGCAGCATTGCATGGAAGAGGATGATGATGACGAGATTCCACCGGCATTGGCGGAGTTGTCATTGTGAATTCAGTAAAGGAAACGCAAGAGATGCTGCACCAACCGGTATTATTAAATGAGGTGCTTGCAGGCATGCAAGTACGGCCAAATGGGATTTATATTGACGGAACCTATGGCCGGGGTGGCCATGCTGCAGCCATTCTCGGGATGTTAAACGAGTCAGGTAAGTTGTTGGTTATGGATAAGGATCCGCAAGCGGTGTCACATGCCCGAGTCCGTTTTTCTAATGATCATCGTGTCATTATTATTCACGACGATTACCGTCACATGCGCGAGCATGTCGAAGCCCATGGTTTGCTTGACCTGGTTGATGGAGTACTGCTCGATCTGGGGGTGTCCTCGCCTCAGCTAGACGATGCTGCCAGAGGTTTTAGTTTCCAACAGAATGGTCCGTTGGATATGCGTATGAATAATACCCAAGGACCGACGGCAGCGGAATGGATTATGGAAGCTTCAGAGAAAGAGATAGCGGATGTTTTGTGGCGTCTGGGTGAAGAACGTTTTTCCCGCCGTATCGCCAGGAGAATCGTTGAATTCCGTCAGCAACAGGCCATTGCCGATACGGCAACCCTGGCCTCATTGATTGCTGAATGCGTCCCTGTTGGTAAGCAAAAAAAGCATCCTGCCACCCGAAGTTTTCAGGCCATCCGTATGAAAATCAATCAAGAGTTGGAGCATATATCGGATGTGCTGAAGCAACTCTTGGATATTTTAAAAGTAGGCGGACGATTACTGGTGATCAGTTTTCATTCACTGGAAGATCGGTTGGTTAAGCGTTTTATTAAACAGCACACTTCTCCGCCCCCTGCGCCCCGTGGTTTGCCCATAAGGGATAAGGATATGGAATTCAGCGTGCGGCTAAAAGCTATTGGTAAGGCTATCAAGGCGGACGCCCGGGAGTTGTTAAATAATCCGCGATCGCGAAGCGCGGTACTAAGAATAGCCGAGCGGGTTTCCTGATGATGGGTTTGCATTGGGTGTTGCTGCTGATTGTTCTGGTAACCGGCAGCGCGTTGACCGTGGTGTATGTTAAGCACGAGAGCCGGATTCTATTTACAGAGCTGCGCCAGGTTCAAAAGCAGCAGGATGAGCAGGTGATTCAATGGGGGCGTCTGCAATTACAAAATAGCACGCTCATTACGCAAGCCAATGTGGAGTCCATGGCGCGTAAAAAATTGGGCATGGTATTACCCGACAGTGTTCAGATCGTGACTTTGGCCGACCATGAGTAAAACCGAGCAGCCATCATCTTTTATTCCTAGCAGGCATTACTTTGTATTGCTGATGATTTTGCTGTTGATGCTGTCATTGATTGCGCGTGCGGCTTATTTGCAAGTATACAATCAGGAATTCTTGCTAGATGAAGGGAGTCAGCGGCAACTCCGTACGATTGAAACCCCGGCCTATCGTGGTGCTATCTATGACCGATTTGGTGCGCCACTGGCTATCAGTACTCCGGTGGATTCAGTCTGGGCTCATCCCAAACAGGCATTACTCGACCTGCCGGGCTTAAAAAAGGTATCAAAGTCTTTGGGGCTGAAATCGACAGAGGTTATTGAAAAGCTTAAGCAGCGCGCAAATAAGGAGTTTGTTTATCTCAAGCGCCGCGTGGAGCCTGATTTGGCTCGGCAGGCGGTAACAGATTCTCAGGGTATCTATTTACAGCGGGAGTATCACCGATTTTATCCTGCGGGTGAAGTGGTTTCCCATGTTCTGGGCTTCACCGACATTGATGATATCGGTCGTGAAGGATTGGAGACGGTATACCAGGATTGGTTGAAAGC
>JASJBW010000104.1 GCA_030066315.1 Gammaproteobacteria bacterium | reverse complement strand
GAGATATGTACCAGGGCAAGACCGAACAGAGAGGTTTTCGTCTTATATTCAAATCCCCAGCCATCCCATTTTTTACGAGCGGGATAGGGAGCGCCGCAGTGGGGACAGGCAAAGGCTTGTTCAGAAACTGAGTGCTGGCATTCGCGGCAGGGCTTCACAGTAATGCGTCTATTTAAGCAGTTGACGGCATTGGGCAATCTGAAACTTAACTTGGTCTGGTGCAGTACCGCCCAGGATATCACGCGCATTAACGGAACCTTCCAAAGTCAACAGGTCAAAGACATCAGGTCCTATGCAGTCATCAAATTGTTGTAATTCCTCCAGGCTGCATTCGGATAAATCCTTACGCTGATCAATCGCGTAAGCCACCGCGTTGCCCACCACTTCGTGTGCATCGCGAAAGGGTAAGCCCTTGTTTACGAGATAATCGGCCAGGTCAGTTGCAGTGGCATAGCCCTGTTTAGCCGCCTGGTACATCGCTTCCTGGTTGACTTGGATATTGGGCACCATATCTGCAAAAGCACGTAATGAGCCTTGAAGGGTATCAATGGTGTCAAACAAGGGTTCCTTGTCTTCTTGGTTGTCCTTGTTATAAGCCAGTGGCTGGCTTTTCATCAGGGTTAAAAGGCTGATTAAATGCCCATTGACGCGACCGGTTTTACCGCGTACCAGTTCCGGAACATCAGGATTTTTCTTCTGGGGCATAATTGAGGACCCGGTGCAATAACGGTCTGACAAAGTAATAAAATCAAACTGGGCCGATGACCAGATGATCATTTCCTCGGCCATGCGAGAGAGGTGTGTCATACAGATCGCGGCATCCGCGCAAAATTCAATGGCAAAGTCCCGATCACTGACGGCATCCAGGGAATTTCGTGAAGCCGAACTGAATTCCAGTAATTGGGCAGTGTATTCACGATCAAGTGGATAGGAGGTTCCAGCCAATGCAGCAGAACCTAACGGCATGACATTCAACCGTTTGACGCAGCCGGCAAGTCGACCATGATCGCGTTCCAGCATTTCGAACCATGCCAGCAGATGATGACCAAGGGTGATGGGTTGTGCGACTTGTAAATGCGTAAAACCAGGCATGATGGTTTGCGCATGCTGTTCGGCAAGATCCAATAATCCTTGCTGGAACTGGCGAATAAGCTGTTGGCAATGGCTGATCTCCTGGCGCAGATATAAGCGAATATCAGTCGCAATCTGGTCATTACGCGAACGCCCGGTATGTAATTTTTTACCGGCATCGCCGATCAGCTGGGTCAATCGTGCTTCTATATTCATGTGCACATCTTCCAGTTTTATCGACCAAACAAATTGATGTTGTTCAATTTCCTGTTGAATGGTTGCTAAACCCTGTTGAATAGCGTTGAGTTCCTGATCATTGAGAACACCAATTTTATGCAGCATGCGTGCGTGAGCGATAGAGCCTGAGATATCCACCAGAGCCAGGCGCTGGTCAAACTCCACCGATGCGGTGAAGGCTTCTACAAATTCATCAGTTTGTTCCTGAAAACGTCCACCCCACATACGGGCATCCGGTTGCTTGCTCATCTATGTAAGTTCCAGTGTCAGATTCGATCGTTTAGTGACAATCCTGCGAGATTGTCAGAATGTTGTATGCTTGCATTGTCGGTAACAGGAAACAAGACGTTTATGCCAAATAATCATTCGAAAGACGGTGCAAGTTCAGATAGGGCCTGTTATTTACCGGATTTCTGTCATTCTGAGACCAACCTCTTAATGATCTTGGTGCTGGAATTGATCGCCATTGTGCTGGCCTTGGTCAGTGCCCCTGGTAACGGAAATTTATTTATCTACGTGGCCTTGATGTCTCTGTATATCCAATGGATTGGTTTATCCAGCGCGGCATTACTTTGTTTACTTCGACGTACCGCTTGGATGTACCACACGTTCAGTGCCACCCTGATCAGTTTACTGGTCGTTTTAATGGTTACCGCAGTGATGGCGATTGTGGCTTTCCAATTGAATGAACTACTGAGATTTGATTTGTTTCAATACGATTCACTGCTCAGTCTCATCGTAAAACACCAGGTCATAAGCCTGATCCTTTATGGACTGGCCTTGAGATATTTTTATGTACATTTCAACAGTCGACAAATGCTACAAACACAGTCACAGGCTCGGTTACAGGCTTTGCAAGCCAGAATACGCCCCCATTTTTTATTTAACAGTCTGAATACCATCGCAAGCCTGACGCATGATGAACCTGATCAGGCCGAACACGCCATTGAAAGCCTTGCAGACCTTTTTCGCGCCAGCCTTAATGCAGAATCCAGCATCTCTTTAGGACGAGAAATAGAATTGACTCGCGACTATATCGAGCTAGAACAAATGCGCCTGGATGACCGCCTAAAGGTAGAATGGAAACTGGACGCTGATCTTGAAAATATAAGCCTGCCAGCACTGACCCTACAGCCCCTGGTAGAAAATGCCATTTATCATGGCATCGAACCTTTGCCGGAGGGTGGAGCAGTGATCATTGCCATTCGGCAGCAAGATGACTTGAATATACAAATCATCAACCCATTCAATAAGAATAATATGCCAAGCCATCGTAAGGGCAACCAGATGGCGATAAAAAATATCCATGAACGGTTGGATTTAGCCTTTCAAGGGCGGGCAAAAATCTTACATCTTGCTGAAAATGATCTATATAAGGTAGATATAAGGATTCCACTGACGAGTCCCAGATCAACCCATAGTGGTGCTGCTCACTGACCTTAGGCTTTGATCAGCCACCCATAAACATAAAAGAGTTGATCTAGCACTCGGAATCCGCCAACCAGCAGAAAAAATAACATGAATGTACTAATTGTGGATGATGAAAAACCAGCCAGAGACAGACTACGCCGCTTACTAGGTGGGTTGGATGGTTACCGAGTAATTGCCGAAGCGCGTAATGGGAATGAAGCTGTTGAAGCAAATGAACAGCACCATCCGGATATCGTATTGATGGATATTCGCATGCCTGGTATGGATGGTCTTGAAGCCGCCAAGCATATTACTTATCGTGAACAGCCTCCGGCCTTGATCTTCACGACGGCTTTTTCAGATCATGCACTGGAAGCTTTTGAATCTAATGCCGTCGATTATCTGTTGAAACCCGTCAAGGTTGAACGTCTGATGAAGGCCTTGGAGTCCTGCTCAAGAACCAATAAGGCACATTTACATAGCAAAATTGATGAGATTTCCTCACAGGATGTTAGAAAACATATATGTGCCCGAGTGCGGGGCAACCTGGTCCTGATACCTTTGCAGGATATCTATTATTTCCATGCTGAACAAAAATATGTGACCGTGCGTCACAGTGAAGGAGAAGTCCTTATTGAAGAACCCCTCAAGTCATTGGAACAGGAGTTTTCAGACAGTTTCTACCGTATCCATCGTAACGCCCTGGTTCGGCTGGATAAGGTGGCGGGAATGAAAAATAATTCCGATGGTCACCAAGTGTTTTTTAACGATATTGATGCCCAGCTTGAAGTGAGCCGGCGGCATTTGCCTGGAGTCCGTAAAATATTAAAAAACATGTAATCCGATAGGTTATTTCGTTCGCCAACATGTTTGTTCACGAATCCATGGTGCTGCACTATAATGCGCGATCATGAATACACCGTTAGATACATTAAGGATTGCTACTCGTAGCAGCCCACTCGCTTTATGGCAAGCTGAAGAAGTCAGTCGCCGTCTTAAAACCATTTATCCCGATCTCGATATCCAGCTGGTTACGATGAAAACCAAAGGCGATAAAATATTGGATGCGCCCTTGGCCAAAGTGGGCGGTAAAGGTTTATTCGTTAAGGAACTCGAAGCTGGCATGCTGGCCGGTGATGCGGATATTGCGGTGCATTCCATGAAGGATGTTCCCGTAGAGTTTCCACAAGGTCTGGAGTTAAATCTTATTATGCAACGGGAAGACCCTCGAGATGCCTTTGTCTCCAATCAATATCAGAAGCTGTCCGATCTACCCGCGGATGCTGTGGTAGGCACCTCGAGTTTACGGAGACAAACGCAAATCAATGAAAAGTATCCTAACCTCAAGCTGGATTGGCTACGGGGTAATGTGAATACGCGACTTAAAAAACTCGATGAGGGCCAATATGACGCTATCATTCTGGCAGCAGCGGGTCTCAAACGATTAGGTTTTGCTGATCGAATACGCAGTTTCCTGGAGCCTGAAGAGAGTCTACCCGCCATAGGGCAGGGAGCGATTGGTATCGAAACTCGCAGTGATGATGAGTCTGTAAAACAATTACTAGCGCCATTGGCTGATGATGATACAACCAAGCGAGTCCTCGCCGAACGCGCCATGAATGAGACTTTAAAAGGGGGTTGTCAGGTGCCGATCGCAGGGTTCGCGGTGTTGGAAGGAGAGGAATTGTATATTCGCGGGCTGGTGGGTGAACCGGATGGAAGTCGGGTTATTCGGGCAGAAATTCGCGGGCCCTCCAATCAGGCAGTTGAACTGGGAACCCGTTTAGGCCAGGATCTTCTCAATCAGGGCGCGGGGGAAATACTGGCAGCCTTGCATGATTAAGATCGTCCATGCAATCATTGAAAATCCTGGTTACCCGTCCAGCACATCAAAATAAAAACCTGACCGAGCTACTGGAAGGCATCGGGCATACCGTAGTTAACCTACCCACGATTAAGATCCAGCCTGCTCCATCTTCGGCATTTCTGCAACAGTTAGATGACCATATCAGGGATTATGATATGGCATTGTTTGTCAGTCGTAATGCGGTCGATCAAACTTTTAAATATCTGTTACCAAAACATCTTCCTGAAAATATTCAATTAGGAGTTATTGGTAAAGGGAGTCTGATGGCCCTGAACAGCCTAGGTATTCATTCACAGATTATTCCGTCTAGCAATTACAACAGTGAAGGGTTACTGGAAACGGAGGCACTAAAAGCAGTATCAGGTAAAAGCATTATTATTTTTCGTGGTCAGGCGGGTCGCAATCTTTTAGGTGATACTCTGCAGCAACGGGGTGCTAAGGTAACCTATTGCGAGGTTTATCAACGTGTATTGCCCGAATATTCTCCGACCCAGTTAGAAGATCTGCTGGGTACTTTAAATTTTGATCTGGTGGTTTTTACCAGTGCCGAAGGATTACAAAACTGTTTCAAGTTGGTGACTGACTCGCAAGCTCAGGTCATAAAGCAGATTCCCTGGTTATTAATCAGTGAAAGAATGCGTGAAACTGCCCGAAATCTACGACATAATGCTCACATAATTATAGCCAAACGTGCCAGCGACGAAGGTATCCTGCAGGCCATACAAACTTGGCATCGCATTTAAAGGAAACAACTATCACCCATGAAACAACTCGATAAACCAGACCCCGAGCAGACGGATAATAGCACTGAGACGGATAAGGTTGCGGCTAAAGGCACAGGTTCTAGTGTCCAGAAAGAAAAAACCAAAAGCAAAGGGAAGTGGTTGCTCAAGCTCATGGTTTTTTTGGTGGTATTGGGTGGTCTAGCTGCAGCAGCCTATATAGGTTGGCAACGCTTGGTTCAATATGAACAAAATTACCAGGCGTCCCTGGATGAACTAAAAACGCTGATTGAGCAACGTGTTACGCCATCACAATTAAATCAACGTATCACTCCATTGCAACAATCAATGGGTCAGAGTGATGAACGCTTCCTTGCTCTGGAGCAACAACAGCAATCCTTACTATCCTCTACGGAAAAGCTTTATGAACTCTATGGGCGAGATGAAAATGGTTGGAAATTAGCAGAGGTCGAATATCTGCTCTCGATTGCCCAGCACAAACTGGTGCTCGAACATGACTTTGAAGGTGCCGCAAAAACGTTGAATGCCTCTAGTGAACTGATTGGTATGTTGGGGGATCCCGGGCTTTTACCGGTAAGGGTTCAAATTAATGATGAGGTTGCCCAGTTAAAGACCCGGCTGAGACCTGACCTGGTAGGAATGACTTTAACGGTTTCGCGATTAAGTCGTCAGATCACTCATCTAAGACCGGGTTATCAATCACGTGATCAAGAATCAAAACCAGAAATTGTGCCACCAGCTGCTGAAACTGTAGATCATCGAAGCTACGATGAGCGCCTCATCGATTTTATGAAATCTCTGGTCACGATAAAATCCAGCCAACCTGAAGAAATGGATGTTGAGCAAACGGCCATCATTAATGTCACTGAAAAGCTGGAGGATAACCTCAAGCTGACCCGCTGGAGCCTGCTGGACCGAGATGCCCACCAATACCAACGCCTGATGCAGGAAAATGTCAGCCTGTTCGAACAGTATTATGATCTTAAAGATGCAGCCAATGCTGATTTTTATGAAGCGTTACTTAACCTGAAAAAGTCCAGCATTAAACCGGAACTTCCTGATATCAGTGGTTCCTTGAGATTATTAAAACAGATACAACAGAAACGAGAGAAAGAGACCCAGGAGTCTCAACAGGAGGCCGATAATGGTTAAGTTTTTCATCAGTCTCTTGATCCTGGTTATTGCGGTTCTGTTGGCCGTGCTATTCGTTCAAAACGACCCGGGTTTTGTATTGATAAAATATGGCGATTTTTCCCTGGAAACCAGCCTGGCCTTCGGTATTGTGGCCGTTGCAATACTGGCAGTAACCGTTCAGATTGTATTGAAGTTAATACTTGCCATTTGGAGATTACCAAGAACTTTAAAAAGGCAGGCCGAGCATCGGCGCATCGATAAAAGTCGTAAATTATTGAACCAGGGCCTTATTGATTTAGCGGAGGGTCGTTTTGAACAATCCGAGCATAATCTGGTAAAGCTAATCGATTACGCAGAAAATCCTTTACTGAATTATCTAGCCGCAGCTAGGGCGGCTCAACAGTTGGGCAAGTATGACAATCGTGACAATTATCTTAAAGATGCCCATGATGCCAAGCCAGAGGCTCAAATTGCTATTGGCGTAACTCAGGCTGAATTACAGCTGGCCTCCAATCAGACTGAAAGAGCCTTGGCCACGTTAACGCATCTACGTACTGTGGCCCCTAAACATGATTATGTGCTCAAATTATTGTCTCGGGTTCATTTCCAGATGAATGATTGGTCCGCGCTCTGTGATCTGCTCCCCGAAGTGCGCAAGAAAAAACTATTACGAGAAGACAAGCTCAAACAGTATGAACTCAGTGCCTTTACCGGTTGCCTGGATGATGCTGGTAAACAGGATGCCGAGTCCCTAGATAAAGCCTGGAATAAGTTGCCTAAAGCGTACCAGACAGATGCGGACCTCATCTTGCATTACATCGGCCTGGCGAATCAATTTGAGATGACCAGTAATAAAATTGCACAGATAGTGGTCAAGTCGATCAATCAACAGTGGAATCCACGGCTGGTTGATTATTATGGCCAATTGCGTTTGGAAGATACCTCTCAGCAATTGAATACGGCTGAAAAATGGCTACAGGATTATGGTAGCAGTGATGTATTACTCCTGGCCCTTGGTCGTATCTGTATCCGCCTTAAACTGTGGGGAAAGGCACAAAATTATCTCGAAGCCAGTATTGGTATTCGACCCAGTGCTGATAGCTGTATTGAACTGGCCCATCTTTTGAGCAGGGAAGAACTCAATGAGCGGGAGAAAGCTTGCCAATATTATCAACAGGGGCTTGAACTCTCTTTGGGGACGGTTTCTAAAGAACAACCACTGGTCAGTATTTGATCAACCTTTGTTGAATTAACCCCACCCCTATCATTGAGACTGTTGTGCTTGCAAAAGCTATAGTCTCAGTATGAAAGCTGTTAATTTAAAACCATTCGAAGAACTGTGCTTTGACAATCGTTTTGTCAAATGTCTGCCCGCCGATCCTAATCTGGAAAACCGAAGACGCCAGGTCAGTAATGCCTGTTATTCCTGGGTGCATCCTACCCCGGTCCGTGCTCCTTCACTGGTCTGCTGGTCACGAGAAATGCTGGCTGAATTAGGCCTGAATGAGGCGGATAGCCAATCCAACGAGTTCCTGCAGATCTTTGCCGGTAACTTATTGCTGGAGGGTATGCAGCCACACGCTATGTGTTATGGCGGTCATCAGTTTGGGCATTGGGCAGGACAGTTAGGTGATGGTCGTGCCATCTTGCTCGGTGATATCAAAAATGAAAAAGAGCAATACTGGTCTTTGCAGTTAAAGGGGGCTGGACCTACACCTTATTCACGCTCAGCGGATGGGCTCGCGGTATTACGTTCATCCCTGCGAGAATTCCTCTGTAGTGAAGCAATGTACCATCTGGGGGTACCCACTACCAGAGCATTAAGCCTGGTATTGACAGGTGAATCAGTGGTGAGGGACATGTTTTATGATGGAAATCCACAGCACGAGCCTGGAGCCATCGTCTGTCGTGTTGCCCCCAATTTTATCCGTTTTGGCAATTTTCAGATACTGACGGCCCAAGGTGATGTCGATACGCTCAAGCAACTCGTGAATTTTACCATCGAAACGGAATTCCCTGATTTGGGATCACCCTCTAAAGAAGTCTATGCGGAATGGTTCAAGCGGGTTTGCCAATTGACTGCGGATATGGTGGTTGAGTGGATGCGAGTAGGATTTGTCCATGGCGTAATGAACACAGATAACATGTCCATACTGGGACTGACTATTGATTACGGACCCTATGGGTGGTTAGAAAATTTTGATCCGGACTGGACGCCAAATACAACGGATGCTCAAGGCAAGCGCTATCGTTTTGGAACTCAGCCACAGATTGCGCAATGGAACCTTTTGCAGCTGGCAGAAGCCATATACCCTTTGATCGAAGATGTTAAACCATTAGAACAAGCCTTACAGTTTTATGCTGATTATTATCAGCAAAGCGCCCAAACCATGTATGCAAAAAAGCTCGGGTTTAAACAGTCGAACTCCCAAACGGAGAAACTTTCTTCTGCTTTAAATCAATTATTACAAACAGTAGAAACCGATATGACTTTATTCTATCGGGGACTGTCACAACTGAGTATGGATCAAAAAGAGATTGATAATGAGGGGCGGTTGCGCCAAGTTTTTGATAAATCCTGGTATCAACCCGATCAAATTGATGTCGCATATCTCAATCAGCTTCGTGATTGGTTGCACCAGTATCAGTCTGCCCTTAGAACAAACGGAATAGATGAGCAGTACCGTGTGCAGCATATGAATAACGTCAATCCAAAATACGTTTTACGTAATTATCTGGCTCAACTGGCTATCGATCAAGTTGAACAAGGTGATAATGCGTTGTTGCATGAGTTGCTCGAGGTATTTCGTAACCCCTATGATGAACAACCTGAGAAAGAAAGATATGCTGAAAGAAGGCCGGAATGGGCTCGACATAGAGCCGGCTGTTCGATGTTGTCCTGCAGTTCCTAGCGAATTCGATAGGCAGAATGGCAGCTGACACAGCTTGAAGTAATTTCACCGAGATGCGCATAGGCTGCAGCCAGGTCACCTTCCTCAGCAATGCGTGCAAACTGACTTGCAGCCCTGTGCATGCGGGTTCCGGTTTGACGCATGCCCTCCGGCATGAGCGGAGCCATGTGACTGGCACCATGCGATTCAAGCGAACTCATCCCCAACCGTTGTTCGGCAACTTCAGCTGCCTTATCACCTTCTCCACTCGCCAGGTGATGTAAGATTTCATCAAGGGCACGCAAATGATCACGCATATTGGCCATCATGTGTTGCTGCATCATTTCGGGTAACTGAACCCATTGCCTTGATTCTGAAAAAGCAGTTAAGGGTAAACACAAGGTAATACACAAAATACAAGTTCGATGGATGAATAATCTTTTCATAATGACCTTCAGATATTACTTTTAGGGATCAAGTTTACTTGCTCATGGGTTTTTATCCATTGCTTAATAATCCTAATTCAGAAAAACAAAACACGTCATCACCGATAATCAAATGGTCGAGGACTCGAATTTCAACCAGTGCTAGCGCTTGTTGCAGGTGTGATGTGATCTCGATATCGGATGGACTGGGTTCTGCGATGCCCGATGGATGATTGTGCGCAAAAATCACAGCTGCGGCATTATCGGCCAGGGCCTGTTTTACCACTTCCCTGGGATATACACTGGCGCTGCTGATGCTGCCAGAAAAAAGTTCCCGGAACACGATGACACGATGTTTCGAATCCAGCATCAGGCAACCAAAAATTTCCTGCGTGTAATCACGCAATAACGCATGAAGATAGGCTTGGGTTTGTTGTGGGCTGTTTAAGACCACTTCACGTTTCAGGTTTTCATTGAGATGTCGACGCGCCATTTCAAGTACCGCCTGTAACAAGGCAAATTTGGCAGTGCCTAGTCCCTTGCGGTCACAAAATGCTTGTTGCTGACTGGTTAATAACCCACGTAAAGAGCCAAAGTCATGGAGTAAATCACGTGCCAGGTCAACGGCAGATTTCCCCGGTATTCCGGTACGAAGAAAAATAGCTAACAATTCGGCATCTGAAAGGCTTTGCGCGCCTTTGCTTAAAAGTTTTTCTCGAGGTCTTTCATCTTGGGGCCAATCGCTGATCGCCATGTTTTCATCCCTGTGCTGGTTCCCTTGTCGATTTGTCTGATAACATAGAACATATGTCTGAATTGCTCAATAAAAATATTCTGCTTGGAATTACTGGAGGTATCGCGGCTTACAAGTCAGCAGAACTCTGCCGCTTACTGATTAGGCAGGGTGCTCATATAAAAGTTGTGATGACTCCTGGCGCCTGTGAATTTATTCAACCCTTAACCTTTCAGGCATTGAGTGGGCATCAGGTGTATGTGGATTTATTCGATGCAGGTGCAAATAACGCCATGGATCATATCGAATTAGCCAGATGGTCTGATCTCCTGCTCATTGCCCCTGCCTCAGCCGATTTTCTGGCCAAGTTAAGCCAGGGCTACGCAGATAATCTTTTACTGACAGTGGCATTGGCCAGCCAAAATACCATTGCTGTGGCACCAGCGATGAATCAACAGATGTATCAGGATCAGGCTACCCAGCAAAACTTACAGCTACTCAATCAACGTGGCGTGCTTATTTGGGGGCCAGATGAAGGTGAGCAGGCCTGCGGAGAAATCGGGCCAGGGCGTATGCTGGAACCTGAGGTGTTATCACGACATACGGTTGACTTTTTTAAACCCGGTCAACTTACCGGTAAACACGTTATGATCACGGCTGGACCGACCAGAGAAGCGATTGATCCTGTGCGTTTTATTTCAAATCGCAGTTCTGGAAAAATGGGCTATGAGTTGGCTCGGGCCGCGAGAGATTCTGGTGCCACCGTTACTTTAGTGAGTGGACCTGTTTGCCTGCAGCCACCGTCTCAGGTAAATCTTTTAAAGTGCCAAAGTGCTGAAGAGATGTTGAATCAGGTAATGTCAGTAATAACTGAACAAGACATTTTTATTGCCAGTGCTGCGGTTGCTGATTATCGTCCTCATCAAATAGCTGATCAAAAGATCAAGAAAACCGACGAAACATTGACACTTCCATTGGTAAAAAATCCGGATATTTTATCAACTGTAGCCCATTTATATCCGCGTCCCTTTTGTGTGGGTTTTGCTGCAGAAACGACGGATCTCGAGTTAAATGCTAGAAATAAACTAGAGAACAAAAAGCTGGACTTGATTGCAGCCAACTGGGTAAATGATGAGAAATCCGGATTCGATGTTGATGATAATGCGCTCTCAGTTATATGGCCCGGAGGCATGCAAGAGTTACCGCATCAACCAAAATCACTGATCGCGGAACAGCTAATTGATATAATTGCCAAGCGATTTTTATTAGTAGAATAATTTCACTTCTAATCAAGACACATGACTGAACATTTTAAAAATACCGCTGAGATTTTAATCGAGGCATTACCTTACATTCAGGCATTGGATAGTAAGACCGTGGTGATTAAATACGGCGGTAATGCCATGGTGGACGAGGGATTAAAGAGTAGTTTTGCCCAGGACATCGTTTTGCTAAAACAGGTGGGAGTGAATCCTGTCATTGTTCATGGAGGTGGTCCCCAGATTGGTAGACTGCTGGAGCGTATTGGTAAAGAGAGTACCTTTATCCAGGGCATGCGTGTCACTGACAGTGAAACCATGGATATTGTGCAAATGGTATTAGGTGGGTTGGTCAACAAAGAAATTGTTTCGCTCATCAATACTCACGGAGGTCGGGCAGTCGGTTTAACTGGTAAAGATGGCGGGTTGATCAATGCACGTCGACTGGAATTGATTACACAGTCGGAGCAAACATCAGAAATG
>JASJBW010000103.1 GCA_030066315.1 Gammaproteobacteria bacterium | reverse complement strand
GGCTCACCTTTACTCCGTAACCAATGTTTTTGGGTTTACCTAGTTAGAAGAAGGTCAACAAAAAACTGTTGCTGATCTAGGGAAAATGATCTCGTCTTAAGAAAATATCGCAGTTTTTTGATTGAGCTGTTTACCCAAACCCAGATAGTTTGGAAGTGAAAAAGCCGGCATATCACGGCTTTTTTTATTGCTTGCGGGGGTAAGTAAACCTTTCCGTATAACCTTCTGGTTCGTGCATGATCTCGGGGCCGAGCTCCGAAAATTTGAATAATTGAAAAGCCCGTTCACCATTGTAGTCCAGCACACGCAAGTCATCCATTTCGTGCAAATCCTGTGCAGCTATTTCAAAATGACCATGATAGCGCTCTTTGACCAAATCCAATGGCATTTCATGTCCGATAAACTTGAAAATACCTTTAGACTCCAGCTTTTTGATTAGCGCTTCATCTTGCAGAGATTCGTGCGAAGTAGCAATAACCAAAGGACCGCTGCCGGTAATGAGTAGGAATACCTTCATTATTTTCCTCCTTAGATTTTCTGATTTAGGGTTAGCCCAACAACGGGGCAATCACCAGACTCACGATGGCCATAACGTTGATCAAAATATTCATTGATGGACCGGAAGTATCCTTGAAGGGATCACCTACGGTATCACCCACAACTGCCGCTTTATGTGCATCCGATCCCTTTCCACCATGATTGCCTTTTTCAATATATTTCTTGGCATTATCCCAAGCGCCCCCCGCATTGGCCATCATAAGGGCAAGTAACACACAAGCCAGCAGTGCACCGCCCAGCATACCGCCGAGAGATTCTGGACCCAGTACAAAGCCGACCAGCACAGGAGCACCAACCGCGATAACACCTGGCAGAATCATCTTCTTGAGCGCCGCGGTGGTGGCTATATCCACGCAGGATTCGGTGTCAGGTTCAGCGGTACCTTCAAGTAGCCCAGGAATTTCATGGAATTGGCGACGAATCTCTTTAATCATTTCAAAAGCTGCATCACCCACCGCAGTCATGGTAATTGCAGCAATCAAGAAGGGCAGCATGCCGCCCACAAACATTCCGATGAGAACGTCTGGGTTTCCAAGATCAAGCGCAAAATCCTGAACATTAGCAGATACGGTTTCCATGAAAGCAGAAATGATGGCTAATGCTGCAAGTGCAGCAGCACCGATGGCAAAGCCCTTGCCAATGGCAGCCGTGGTATTTCCAAGCTCATCGAGCGAATCCGTAATTTTGCGAGTATCGGCACCCAGCCCCCCCATTTCTGCTATACCACCGGCATTATCAGCAACAGGACCATAGGCATCGATTGCCATGGTAATACCCACCGTGGCCAGCATACCTACAGCAGCAATACCCACACCGTATAGCCCAACCAGGCTGGTCGATACGAAAATGATGCCACAAATTATCAACAACGGAATGACTACCGATTCCATACCTACTGCCAGACCTGTGATCATCACCGTTGCCGAACCGGTTTCGCCGGATGCTGCAATACGATGGACCGGTTTGGAGGCCGTGTAGTATTCAGTAACCAGGCCAATCAGTGATCCGCCGAGTGCACCCGCCAACACGGCAAAGGCAACATTCATTGAAATATCCACCAAACCAATGACAATAAAAGCACCAATGATGAATAGTATGGTGGCGCCAATGGTGCCTGAACGCAATGCTTTTTCAGGAGATTTTCCTGAAGCTTTTCGGACCAGAAAAATACCAATAATGGAACAGGTCAAACCTGTCGAAGCTAACGCCAATGGAAGAAACATTAACGCTTCCCGTGTACCGAGTTGAGCGATCATATCAGCGGCCATGGTTGAAGCGATGGCAATGGTGGCAATCATTGAGCCGACGTATGACTCGAATATGTCTGAACCCATACCGGCAACGTCACCCACGTTGTCGCCGACATTATCAGCGATAACACCCGGGTTGCGTGGATCATCTTCGGGTATACCAGCCTCGACCTTGCCTACCAAATCAGCACCGACATCTGCAGTCTTGGTGTAAATACCTCCTCCAACGCGAGAAAATAAAGCAACCACAGACCCTCCCATGGCAAAACCATGGATGGCATGTGCTGTTTCGGGATTACCCCCAAAAAACAGATACAAGGTCCCCAGACCCAGTAACCCTAATGAAGCCACGGTGAGTCCCATGACCGAACCACCGTAAAAAGCTATGGTTAAAGCAGCAGGTGCGCCATCATCATGAGCGGCTGTTGTTGTACGCACATTGGCTTTAGTAGCTGTAAACATTCCGATAAAACCTGCAAGTGCCGAACAGGCAGCACCCGCGGCAAAGGCAATAGCGGTTTTAAATCCCAAGGTGAAGAACAATGCGACAAACAACACGAGAGCAAAAGGGATTAAGAGCTTGAATTCTCGTCTCATAAACACCATTGCACCCGTATGAATGGCATGGCCTATTTTTGCGACTTTTTCGTTTCCTTCGGAATACTGCAGTATTTTGCGATAAATGACGAAAGCCGCAATCAAGCCCGCGATACCAAATAGTGGTGGCAAAACATGAGTCATTAGTTCAATTCCTCCCAAGTATGTTTTGACTGTTTTCAGGGGTAATAACTATGAGTAGCTGATACCTGATGGTTAACAGACAGGCTCGATATTACGAGCATATTTTTCACAACCGCCCATAGTTTGGGGCACGGCTTGATAGATTTGCCTGATAGCAAGTGTATAAGTGTATGCGAGACAACATTATTAATAAATTTATAACATCATAAAATTTACCAATACTAACAATAGAACTTCTGACATCACACGAAAAACCTTGCAAACTCTGTGATCCGGTAAAACCCTCCAAACAGCAAAATTTGGGGCATAAATTGATAAAAATTTGCCGAAAAACGGATGCTTGAGTCGATACCAATAATGCTTTTCATCATGGCCCATCCGCATTTTTGTGGCTAAAGAAAGGTATGAAACCACCTCTTGAAGAGAGCATCTGTTGATGACCGATTGGTGGCCGGAGAAAACTATTGAAATTAAGGAGAACCGCTTTTAATTATTTGGCCTCACCTTTATTTTTTTAGATTTACTGCTCAATCTCTTGCTAGAGAAGGATTACATCTGTATGTCTACATCAATACCCTTCTGTTTTAGCTTATCGAAGAATATTTCAGGTTCCACGAACATCCCCTGTGTCCAAACACCCGGTTTTGGTGCTGAGAGCACCTGCCTGATGGTCTCTACGACTGGTGCTGCGGTAATGAAGTACGGATCGTCATGCGAGACCATCATGCGTACCGTTTTGCCACTGCCTTCGACCTCCGCTTCAAGTTGTAATTTGGCGCACTTGGGGCGGGAAGCAAAACGTTGCAACCCCCAAATCAATAGTTTTCCGCTAGCTCTAGGATTCATTTTGGTTAGCAACATGCTGACGGGAATGATCACGTAGTCAACAAAAGGACTGAATCCGGCAATAAAGAAACCCGTCGATGGCACGGCCCCTGATTGAGCCAGTTCACGTATTTCCTCCATCAGCATGGGTATGCAGTTGTTGGACTTTTGTGAATCCTGAAATTTAAATTGCCGTGCGTATGAATATCCTCGTTTCCATTGGCCTTTGACGAATAGTGAAGGATCGGTCGACTGGATTTCGGCCATAAAATCTGTTGCGGTCTCGATGGATAGCTCAAGACGGTCCCACTCCAGATCAAACTTACCCCCTACCCAGGCGGAGTGGATTGGTGTATGTAGCATAACCCTTCGTATCATGGCCGCGGGAAGCCCGGGATGGGTGCCGCAGTCATCGACGATCATGGTCCCTTGACTGAGGCAAGTGGAGTTAAGCTCACGCAGCTGTTTCCACTTCTCGGGATTGGACAAGTAGGTTCCGCAATAATGGGTCGAAGCCTTCACGGCGCTGGAAGCGAGCGTCAGGCTATCCTGCCACTGACTGGTTGACCCAACGACCAGATCGACTTCTTTGATAATCTTATCGAGGTCGTCACTCCGATTAAGATCAGCGGTTCGTATTGTTAGCCGGTCACCTGATTCGTCAAGATAAGCCTTTAGTTTTTCTAGTTTCTGGGTAGTTCGAGCGCAAGCAATAACCTCGTAGTTTTGATTCTCGAGTAATTGTCGACAGATCAAGCGGCCGGTCTGACCCGTGGCACCAAAGACTGCAATTTTTTTTATCTGTGATGTCACTGAAGTCTCTCTTCCGAGTAGATGAGTTGCTCATTTAACATGATGTATCCTTAGTCTTATGGAGTTTCTAACTGGATATGTCTAGAGGTGTGCAATACATTTTATTTCGATCTTCAACTCAGGAAACGCCAACCCGGTCACTTCGACGATTGTTTGGCATACCTCGGGACGGCTGCCATAAGCCTTTTCTCTTGCGCCATATACCGCTTCCGCATTACTCATGAATTCATCCATATCGGTAACGAAGAAGGTCTCATCGACAACGTTGTCCATGTTTCCACCAAACTGGGAAAGGACGTCTAGCAAATTTGAGTAAGCTGCCTTCGTTTGATCTATTATGCTCGCTGGAGTATTACCATTCTGATCGATTCCAATTTGCCCTGAGATGTAAAGAACATTTCCAACCAGTGTGCCTTGGGTGAAAAAATCTTGATAAGGACCACTTCTATACGTCTTTTTTTCTATCGTCATTTCTTATCCTATCCGTGACAGAATTATTGATTAGCGGTAAAAGAGTGCAGAAAGTTTAATACGATTTGATGCTACTTCTGATTGAATGGTTGGGTCAAGTTCATTCCATTCAGAATTGTTTAAGGTCATTGGCAGTCTACAGCTAGTTACTACCTGGCCCTATGTCTAAAAGGAATTTGAAAATTTTAGATAAGCCTTAGCGCCTTTTTGTTCAATTCTGAAGGTTAAATTACTACGCTTAATATCAACAATTTTTTTCCAGTGACCACTTCCTACATCGACTTTTATGTTGCCCTTATAATCGAGCTTGACGTTATTCTCGGTAAGATTTTTAGTCGTTTTTTTGCTCCATTGCAAAACAAGGGTATCTCCTTCATCAGGTGAAAAATCAATAATTTCATCCATTTCTGTAGCATCTAAATCAAGGATGAATTGATCTGCACCAAAACCACCGTAAAGTCTATCTACTCCCTTACCACCAATTAGAATGTCTTCTCCACTACCGCCCTGCAGTACATCGTCACCATCGCCCCCATAGATTAAATCGTTACCTTCATCTCCAATTAATACGTCTGCCTGAGGCGTACCATGGATGGAGTCATTTCGGTTAGAACCACTCTGGGTAGGATCAGCCAATGAAACTGCTGGAATCATCAGAGATAAGCTCAAGTAAAAAAGAATAGTGGCGTAATAAGCAGACATCCGAAAAATTAAATTCAATTCATTGATTAAAAAGCCCTATCTTAAAGCATGCAATGGTTGTTAATGAGCAGAATTTAAGGAATATCTTTAACAACGTCGGATTCCAGGCAGGAGACCTTGAGAAAGATAGGCTTAGAATGCCGTTTGCGACCCAAAGCGATCATTCAGCAGCAGTAAGGTACTTACGGTCCTTAATGCTTTGGATTGGCTTCAGTTTCTACCGGACCATGATCGTCACAGTGGTCACCATGAGGGTGATGGAGGCGGCCATTGACGATGTAATCGGTGTGATCTCCGTGTGGCACCGCCTCGTGTCCGCAACCGGGACCGTGGATGTGAGCATCTTCATGTATCACCGGCTGGCAATGATCTGGATTTATTTCATTGACCTCCAGACGATGCTCATCATAGTGATCGAGATGCTTATGGTGTAAGTGCCCATCATGCAGGTAGTCGGCGTGGTCCCCATGTATTATCTTGGTATGACCGCAGTGCTCACCATGCTCATGCTTGTGATTCTGATGTACTTCACATGTTTTGTTAGTCATGATCCACTCCTCTGAACATTTTAACAAGCAATATTATTATAACTCTCTTGTACACGCTTTTGGAATAATCCTAACCACCTTCAACAACCATAGTGACGTCACTATCTTTAATCAGTATCCAGTCTGCATGTATGTATTGATTATGGCTTAGATGAACCCATCAGCTTAAAACAAATCCTTAACAACGGTCGCATGACTAAGCGATTTCGTAGTAGAAACTCGCTTTGGGGAAATGGCATTAACCGTGGTCACAGCCGGGAATCGTAAAAATGCCAATTGACCTCGTCAGATAAAAGATTCCGATCCGATTCAGTTATTGACGATCAGTGTATGCACCGCAGAGATGAAAAATTAAAATTTAATAAACCAAGCAAAATCATCTTTAGCTATTCCTTTTTTTGAGGCTTAACGTAGCCCCAGTTCAGCAAGCGGTTATAGGCGTGCTGAGCATGCTCGCCCTTGTTCACCTGACGCAGGTAGCGGATATATTGACCCGCCGCCTGATCTTTCTGCCCCATACCTTCCATGGAGATGCCCATGAGAAAAGCGGTGCTAGGGTTTCCCGCCAATAATCGGTCGTAGCGTTGAAAGGCATTCAGGGCTCCGTCGTAGTCTTTAAGGGCCAGGCGGCTGATGCCCGACAGGTGGTGACCCTGAGCCTCCTCAGGATATACTGCCTTGGCCTTATCCGCCCAGGATTTGGCCTTGGTGGGTTGGTTCTGAGCCAGTTGAACCTTAGACATGAGCACCAGTCCCGGGTAGTCTTTGGGGGTGAGCTCCAGAGCCTGGGTTAGGCTCTGCTCGGCCTTGCCGACATTCTTCTTCGCAAGCTGGGATTCTGCTTGCTGTTCCAGTTCCACGGTCTTACGCAGTTTGCGTAGAGCGGCAGTATTATCCATGTAGCGGTCCTTGCCACGGCTGACCTTGGAAAGGCCACCGTATTCGCGGTCGGCGGCTTGGCGGGCATCGGCCAGACGCTCGGAACTCATGGGATGGGTGGAGAACATGGTTTCGATGGCGCTGGGTTTATGTTTGGACTCCGCCACCAACACTTCCATCAGCCCTACCATGCCGTGGGGATTACGACCGCTGCGGGCAGTGTATTCCATGCCCAGGCTGTCGGCCTCACGTTCGTTATCTCGGCTGTAGCTGGACAGCAGAGCGCTGCCTCCGATGGAGCCCAACTGACCGACAATGCCCGCAAGGTTGGCATAGTCAGACGAAGCAACGGCAATCTGAGTGCCGGCCACTGCCAACTGGGTGAGTAACCCGCGGGTCTGACGCTCGGCCGCGTGACGGGCATTCACGTGGCCAATTTCGTGGCCCAGCAGCGCGGAAAGCTCCGATTCGTCCTCCAACTCCAGCAGGATACCGCGGGTTGTGGCGATGGAGCCTCCAGGAAAGGCGTAAGCATTGATGTAGTTGGCATTCACCGCGCGAAAAGAATACGGCATTTGCGGACGATGGGAACTGGCCGCTATGTCTTTACCGACGCTCTCCAGGTAGACGTTAAGCGCGCTGTCCTGAACAGTGCCATAGTCCTTGGAGAACTGATGCGGAGACTGCTGCTTGTCGATATCGATCTCCTGACCTTCAGACATCAGGATGAGGGTCTTTTCACCGGTTACCGGGTCCACCGCGCAGCCAGGCAACAGGAAAGTACTGGCGCTGGCGGTAGCTAACCAGAGGAAGTCGCGACGGTTGAGTCGACGCTTAATCAGGCGCCGGGAGAAAGACTCTGTCATTGATGTTCCCTGTGATTCTTGTGAAAAATACTAATGCGCAGCAGATTAGTTAGAAAAGAAGAGTAAACACAAGGTTCCTGCATTACAAGTATGAAATCGAGACAAAATATTCGATCCGCTGACCTATGTCATTCTGGCAAGCCAGAGCCCATGTATTTCATAATGGAATGGTAACTTCTAGGTAGCTACCGTTGAACCCGATCAGATCAAATCTCCCTGCTTCACCTCTACACTGCGGGCAGACCGAACCATCGTTGTTGAACACTCGCTTCAGGTGCTGCGAACAGGTCATAACCTGATGACGCTGTGCGGATTTTAGGGCCTTTTTTATCAGCTTTTATAGATTGCCCATTCCGAAACCACAGGCACTCATTGGCAGGTTATAATCCCAACCTTTGCGATCTTTAATCTTGTAAACACTCCTATGAACAACTCCGCGATTCAGCAAAACTTCGAGCGTATCCGCAGCAACAAGGCATTTGAACTGTTCGTCGTCGCGGTGATTATCGCCTCGGCACTGCTGGTGGGGGTCAAGACCTACGAGCTCGAACCCACTAGCCGCTCCCTTATCATCTGGCTGGATCTACTGATTACGATCATCTTTGTTAGCGAGATCACCATCCGCTTCATCGCCGAGCCAAACAAGCGGGCGTTTTTCCGTAACGGCTGGAATGTTTTCGACACGCTGGTGGTGACCATTAGCCTGATCCCGATCGACAACAGTGACCTGGTCTTGGTGGCAAGGCTGGTAAGAGTATTCCGCGTATTGCGTATGATCTCGATCATCCCCGAATTGCGCATGCTGCTGGCCTCGCTGTTGAAGGCATTGCCCCAGCTCGGTTATGTGATCCTGTTGATGTTCATTATCTTCTACATCTACGCCGCGATCGGCGCGACCCTGTTCGAGTCGATCAACCCGGTCCTGTGGGGTGATATTGCGATCTCGATGTTGACCCTGTTCCGGGTAATGACTTTCGAGGACTGGACCGATGTCATGTACGAAACCATGGCCGTTTACCCGCTAAGCTGGGCGTTCTATCTGAGTTTCATCTTCTTCACCGCATTTGCCTTCCTGAATATGGTGATCGGAATCGTGGTTAACGTCATGGATGCGGAAAATGAGAAAATGCGGCAAAGCCAAGAACCACCGAACCAGGAGCCTTCGTTACTGGAGATCCAGCAACAATTACAGCAGGTGGAACGCCTTTTACAAGCGCAACAACGATCCAAATCGGGCGAGCCTGATTAACTCGTCATGCTAGTACCGTGCATGCTGCCGCTCTTCTTGAGTTGAGCCAGAATCTGACTGTGACCGCCTGATCATCTTGGATTGCCAAACGGGCGATTACGCACACCAGAACCATTGCTGCTTTGCTTTGGATAATGATTTAACCGTAAGTCCACTCTAACGATATTCCGTTGAACAGACTTGAGTAGCAGCTCATGGCACTTTACAGTCCCATATGATTCATGAATTGAACGCCTGCTTTATCAAAAGCAGGCGTTCAATGGTTCGATTAGTAGACCAATATTTGATAGCCCTCGGCCATCAGATCAGCAATACTCGGTAGACCGCTGGTGCCAGGCAGAGCATTGCCTGTCAACAATTCAAATCCTGCATTTTTTACATCTTCTGCGGCACCGAATGCGTCGGAACATGCACTAGAAGCACCGTCAATTTTATCTCTGACGCCTTCAAAAAGTTCATGAACAGGGTGATCAGCCTTGCTCAGTTCGGCAAGCCAGCGCGTTCCCGTTCCAATGAATTGGACTCGTACTTCTTCATCCTTCTCTTTTAGGTCATGGGCTACTGCCAGTCCATTAAAAACACGACCCAGTGCCTCCTCAGTGCCTGACTTCGGATCTGAGTGAATTAATATGGCTACTTTCATGGTTAAAATCCTCTTTAGTAATTGAGTTTCTAGAACAGAACACGTTATAGAATGTCACAGTGTGGCGGATTGTGAGTCAAGAATAAATAGTCAAACAGAAGTGTTATTATTTATTCGTCTTTTTACCCAAAATAGTCAGACTCTCAGTGTCACCAGCTCGGGAAAAGTTAACTCATCTGGTAGATGACAAACACTGCATCTTGGATTACCAAAATGACGACTGCTGTTACTCAGTCGATGTGTAGAATCTAATTTTTAAGGACCATTTTTCCTAGATGGGTGAAATTAAGACTCGGTACTAATCCTATACGAGGAGTCTTTGGCTAAGATGTAAACTTACAACCCAATCAATTGCTTAAATTAGATTGCTATATCATTAAAATATTTCTCGGAAAAACGAACTCATCTGTTCCCAAGAGTCTTCATCAGCCGCCTTATCGTAAGCAAGTGGCAAATTGAAGCGCTTACCGTTTTCATCAGCCTTGATACTGGTAAAGCTATGCTTAACATCAGGGTAGTTAACGAACTGATAATCCACTTCTGCTGCATTCATTTCTTCCTTAAACGCAGAAATATCTTCTGATTTTACAAATGGGTCCGCCGCACCGTTAAACACACGAACCTTAGCCTTTATGACCCCTTTCTGAGCAGGATTACTTGTTTTCAGGCTACCATGAAAACTTACGACCCCATCGATATCCAGGCCCAGTCGTGCCATATTCAACACGATACCGCCCCCGAAGCAATAGCCGATCGCTGCAATATCGTCTGAACGCACTGTCTTATGTGATTTTAGAGTATTGAGTGCTACCTCGAATCGAGTTTTTGCCAGCGGCATGTTACCTCCCACAGCACTCGCGAACTTGCCCGCATCCTCAGGGTGATCTGCAGTTTTTCCATCACCATACATATCTACTGCTAGGGCGGTATAACCCATCGTGGCCAACAAACGCGCACGCATTCGCGCATAGTCATCATGCCCCCACCATTCATGCACAACCAATATGCCGGGGCGTGGCTCCATATTTCGATCATCATAGGCGAGATAACCTTTCATTTCGGTACCGCCTTCTTGATAGGTAATTTCCTGAGTCACTAACTCAGCGATGACTTGATGATTGAATAGAAGCCCAATTGAAACAATAGATAAAGTCAGTAGATTTTTGATTTTCATTATTAACCCTTTTAGTTTTTATTTAGAACTTACTCTACTCCTATACATTTAGAGTGACTAATAAGTTTGATTAATTGTTTGCTGATGTAATAAGGTTTTCTTATGGCATTGAGGGGTCCTGGAAAAATATCACCTGGATATCAACTTTGAACCGGAATAATTAGCTTCTAGAACCAATGGGCTGTTATTTCATAACCTAATAAAACAGCCTATTCAAAGGTGGTTCTCTATCTGTCATGCATCACAGAGTTTTTATCTATGGCACCTTAAAAAAAATTGTGCTAATGCACGTTTTAATCTGGGTACACAACTGGCTGGCCACTATTCAACCTTGTACCCCTACCCTTTGTACGTGGTTGGTCAGCGATACATGCCCTGGTTAATGAATCAACCTGGCCAAGGTCAGCAGGTAGTGGGCGAAGTTTATCAGGTCACTCAATCACAACTCGCATTAATGGATCAGTTGGAAAGAATTAGTCATGCAGATGGATATCAAAGGATGGCAATAAAAATTAAGGCGCAAGTAAGCTCCCGTATCTTTACTGCCTGGGCTTACTTAAAGCCCAGGCAACAATTGAAACAACAATGGATCAGAATGGGGCCTTTGAAGGTATTTGATGAACGGCACAATGAGCTCTACAAGCCCAAGAAGCGTTGACCCAGGACGCACTGACTGATCGTTATGGCATCAAGCCACAGCTTTTTGAATCAACGGTACCAACGGTTCAGGTAAAGCGATATTGCCCGCCAATGCAAACTGTTGCGCCTCTTCAGACATCTTGCGCCAGGTCTTGCGAATAATATCCAGCCATTTTTCTTCACTGTATTCCGGGTGTTTCCCCGCAAACTCAAGCATGTAGTGCTCTATAAAGACCAGATCGGCAATATCTTCTAATAATTGCGTATCTGGATTCGATTTGATGCCTTTTTTACCCACGGCTTTGGTTACGCGTTCTATGGATTCTTCGTCATAACCCACTTTTTGCATAATTTCAGCGGTGGCATCCGCTTGAAATTTATACAATTTAGTACGCCATAAATGATAGCCCTTCTTGTCCATGGGGTAATCACTGCGTGCCGATTTCCAACGCGTGATATGTTGAGCACGCATAGCGATCTGATGGACTTCATCGGCATCCGGTTTGAAACGATTCAACATGTCCGTCATATGATGGGAATAAAGAAGCTCCTTGGGCCATTCTTTACCCTTTTCATCAGTGACTTTATTGGGATCTTCACTATTGGCTTCATCAATCAGTTTGATCGCCTGATCCAGTAACTCAGAAGACATGATTTTCTCCAAATGTAAAAAAAGCGCGATTTTATCAGTATCTTTTACAAAAAGGCCATATTAGCGCTGTGAGAGTCTGGCCTGGGCTTCGAGAACTTTTTGATCACGCTGAAAACGTATGGTGATCATCTGACCAGGAGCCAATGATTTCAATACTCTGGAAACATCACGTAAACCATTGATGGTTTGATCGTTGATCTTCTTAATGATGTCATATTTTTGCAACCCTGATTGTTGTGCGGGCGAATTGGGTATCACACCATCGAGACGGTAGCCCTCACCCTGGTAGGTAAAATCAGGAATCGTACCTAA
>JASJBW010000108.1 GCA_030066315.1 Gammaproteobacteria bacterium | reverse complement strand
AGCGGAGTCAATGAGCAGGCCCTTAATTTTGGAGGCTCAGCCGGGGCCTGGTTATCAGACTTATTGTTATATCTGTTCGGGTATATGGCTTACCTGCTACCGGTTATGTTGTTTTACAATGCGGTGCTCCTGGTCAAAACACGTCTGAGTAAACCAGAGGATCGTTATCAGATGCTTGCCGTGCGTTGGAGCGGGTTTGCACTCACCTTGATCTCGGGCTGCGCTTTATCAAGTTTACATTTCGCGTTAGATAATGGAGCAGTTCCTCTTGACGCAGGAGGTATCCTGGGTCAGATAGCGGGGGTTAATTTTTCCAATAGTCTCGGATTCCTCGGTGCAACGGTCTTGCATCTGGCCTTGTTTTTGGCTGGAGTAACGCTGTTTACGGGATTATCTTGGCTGGCAGTGGTAGACCATACCGGACGGTTCACGCTATGGATCATGGATAAAATCATGGATCGATATTATCTGTTTAGGGATCGAAGAGCAGGCAGTCGATTACGCCATGAGCGTGAACAGGTTTTCAGTGAACAGAAACTGAAAAAGGAAAAACGTAAACCCCTGCGCATCGAGCCCGTGGTCAAAAAAGTGGAGCAGTCTGAACGGGCATTTAAAGAGCAGCAGATTCCGCTCTTTAACAGTTCAAAAGGTTCAGGGGAGTTACCAGAACTGGCGCTGCTGGATAATCCGAAATCACAAACTCACGGTTTCAGTGCCTCGGCACTCGAAGCCATGTCTCAACAGCTTGAACTCAAGTTGCTGGATTTTGGTATCGAGGTACAAGTCGAGTCAGTTCATCCTGGCCCCGTGATTACCCGCTTTGAAATCCTCCCTGCTGCCGGTGTTAAGGTCAGTCAGATCTCCAATTTATCCAAGGATCTGGCTCGATCCCTTTCCGTCATTGCGGTCCGCGTGGTAGAAGTAATTCCGGGCAAGTCGGTCATGGGGCTCGAAATTCCTAATGAACAACGGGAAATTGTGGTACTCAGTGAGATTCTCAAGTCCAGGGCGTATGATCAATCTCATTCCCCTTTAACCCTCGCACTGGGCAAGGATATCAGCGGCGAGGCCGTTGTGGCAGACCTGGCCAAGATGCCGCATTTGTTGGTGGCGGGTACTACCGGTTCAGGTAAATCGGTCGCCATTAACGCCATGCTGCTGAGCTTATTATTTAAGGCGACTCCTGAACAGGTCCGTATGATCCTGATTGATCCCAAGATGCTCGAATTAAATGTATATGAGGGGATACCCCATTTACTGGCACCCGTGGTGACGGATATGAAAGATGCCGCTAACGGGTTACGTTGGTGTGTGGCTGAGATGGAACGACGGTATAAGCTGATGGCCGCATTGGGGGTAAGGAATATTTCGGGCTTTAACAAGAAGATTAAAGAAGCTGCAGATTTAGGTGAGCCTATTAAGGATCCCTTGTTTAATCGAGAACAGGCCCTGTTAATGGATCCGAATGCAGAACCTGAAGCCCTAGAATCCTTGCCTTACATTGTTGTCGTGGTGGATGAATTTGCTGACATGATGATGGTTGTCGGCAAGAAGGTTGAGGAATTAATTGCACGATTGGCCCAAAAAGCACGCGCTTCCGGCATACATTTGTTATTAGCCACACAAAGACCCTCCGTGGATGTCATCACCGGATTGATCAAATCGAATATACCGACACGGATTGCCTTTCAGGTTTCATCCAAGGTTGATTCACGCACGATCCTTGATCAGATGGGAGCGGAAAACCTGCTGGGTCATGGTGATATGCTGTACTTGCCTCCAGGTACCAGCCTGCCGGAGCGTGTTCATGGCGCCTTTGTAGCGGATCATGAGGTCCATGCTGTCGTCAGTAAAATAAAAAAACAGGGGAAACCTAATTACATTGAGGGCGTCTTACAGGAACAGACCAATGCCGTGTTACCCGGTGAGTTACCCAAGGATTCAACGGGTGCTGACCAGGATGCCCTCTATGATGAAGCAGTGGCCGTGGTCACGGAAAGTCGCAAGGCCTCGATATCTTATGTTCAACGCCGTCTCAAAATAGGGTATAACCGGGCCGCGCGAATGATCGAGGAAATGGAAGCATCCGGTGTGGTTTCGCCGGTGCAATCAAATGGTAGTCGCGAAGTGCTGGCACCTGCGCCCCCTAAACTGGATTAATGTAAGAGATAGCATGAAAATCACTTTTGTTGTACCGCTAATCGGGATCTTGATGGCCTCACAGGCCCTGGCTGCTTCAGCGGTAGAAGAGCGTTTGAATAAGGCATTGAAATCCCTGGACAATTTGCAAGCTGATTTCAAACAGACTGTTCTGGACGATAACAAGGAAGTGGTGCAGCAATCCATGGGACAGGTCTCGATCCAGCGTCCGGCCAAATTCAAATGGCAATATCAACAGCCCTATGAACAGTTGATTGTGGCTGATGGCAAGGAACTATGGGTTTATGACGTGGATCTTGACCAGGTCACCGTTAAACCCATGGAACAGGGTTTGGCCTCAGCACCGATCATGGTATTAATGAAAAACCAGCCAGTGGAAGAAGAGTTTGAGGTCAGTGAAATTGGCCAACGTAAATTTCTCTTCTGGATCGAGTTAGTGCCCAGACAAAAGGATATGGAATTCAGCCGGGTTTACCTGGGACTGGAAGAAGGCGTGATCAAAGCCATGGAGCTCAGAGACAGTTTTGGTCAAAGCACTCAGATCGTATTTGAAAATCAGCGAAATAATGTTGTGTTTGATCCCCAAACCTTTGAGTTTGATCCACCACCCGGTGTTGACGTGTTTGGCATGGGTGGATAATTTCATCTGACTTATGGCTGACCTGTTTACGACTTCAGGTGGTTATCAACCTCTGGCCGATCGTATGCGCCCGCAGCAGTTGGACCAGGTTGTAGGGCAATCCCATTTATTAGCGAAGGATAAACCCCTGCGACAGATTTTAGAATCCGGTCGTTTGCATTCCATGTTGTTTTGGGGCCCTCCGGGGACCGGTAAAACTACTCTGGCACGCTTAATTGCATCTCAATGTGATGCACAGTTCTTATCACTGTCAGCAGTACTTTCTGGAGTTAAGGAGATACGCGCTGCAGTCGAACAGGCCCGTCAATTCCCGGGCGTGACCGTATTGTTCGTGGATGAAGTTCATCGCTTCAATAAAAGCCAACAGGATGCTTTTTTACCGCATATTGAAGACGGGACGATCGTGTTTGTCGGTGCCACCACTGAAAATCCTTCTTTTGAATTAAATAATGCCTTGCTTTCAAGAGCCCGGACCTATTTACTCAAATCCTTGAATGATGCTGAGTTGTCAACCTTAGTCAGAACGGCACTTGAAGATGAAAAGCGGGGATTGGGGCACTTGCAGTTAAGTTTGTCGGATGAGTCCCTCAGTCTGTTGGTCAAAGCGGCTGATGGTGATGCACGCCGGGCATTGACCTTCCTGGAGATTCTGGCCGATCTGGCACAGGATGGAGAGATAATCCATCAACAAGTGCTTGAAGTCGTGAGCCAGGGCCATCGACGTTTCGATAAAAAGGGGGATATCTTTTACGAGCAGATTTCTGCCCTGCATAAATCAGTTCGGGGTTCCGATCCGGATGCATCGTTATACTGGTTTTGCCGTATGCTGGATGGTGGTTGTGATCCTCATTATATTGCACGTCGAGTAGTAAGGATGGCCAGTGAAGATATTGGTAATGCAGATCCGCGTGCGCTGGAGATTTGTCTTAACGCCTGGTTTACCCATGAACGTCTAGGGAGCCCTGAAGGTGATCTGGCGATTGCCCAGGCAATTGTATATCTTGCCTGTGCCGCCAAAAGTAATGCTGTTTATTCGGCTTTTTCTCTGGCCATGGACGATGCACGCAACAGTCACAGCCTGGAAGTACCCATGCATTTACGTAATGCACCCACTTCACTCATGAAAGACCTCGAATATGGCAAAGGTTATCGATACGCACATGATGAAGATAATGCCTTTGCGGCGGGTGAAAAATACTTTCCCGATCAAATGCCAAGGAAACAATACTATCATCCTGTCGAGCGTGGCCTGGAAGTCCGAATTGCTGAAAAACTCAATCATCTCAGGAAATTAAATGCAGATGCCGATGGCCAATAAACCTTTTGCAGAAGCCTGTGACCAGAATCGTGAGCCAATTAATGGTGTATTAAGCCGGTTCTTAAAAAACCGCCATAAGGTGCTCGAAATCGGTAGTGGCACAGGTCAGCATGCTGTTTATTTCTCAAAGCAGTATCCCAGGTTGGAATGGCAAACCAGTGATCTAAAAAGTGCACATGATGGTATCCGGGCATGGATCGAAGACAGTGGCCTCACCAATGTTAAATATCCCATAGAACTGGATGTGGGCGGTACCTGGCCATCGGAGCAATATGATTTAATTTTTAGTGCCAACACACTGCATATCCTGTCGGAAAACCTGGTTGAACGGCTTTTTTTAGGCCTAACATCCTGCATGCTTCCAGACGCTATTTTCCTGGTTTATGGGCCGTTTAATTATGGAGGAAGCTATACCTCAGCAAGTAACGAGGAATTCGACTACTGGTTAAAAAGAAGGGATCCAGACAGCGGTATTAAAAACTTTGAATGGCTGCAGGACATCGCGACTCGATCTGGTTTAGAATGCAGCCAAGATTTTTCCATGCCCGCAAACAATCGTATTCTGATTTGGCAGAAAATCAGATGAACAGACCTGGCCATTGAAACTTAATCAATGATCTTGTGACTAACGTTCATCATCCTGGCCGGGCAGGATTGAATTCGAATTAATCAACTGAGACCCAATATGAATCCATTAAAACTTATGACGTCCCTTATGCTGTTGCTTTCAGTCTCTGGAATGGTATCCGCTGAATCAGCCTCAAATCCGGACAAGATTACCGATCTACTGAAATCACGCCTCGGTGGCGTGGCTGTTGAAGCACCCACTGAAACCCCCGTGGAAGGAGTTTACCAAACCCGTTTTGGAACCAAGTTCGCTTACCTGACCGGTAATGGACGATACGTGTTCATTGGTGACATGATCGATTTGGAATCCCAGGTTAATCTCACAGAACTATCGCGCCGTGGTTTGGCTAAAGAAACCTTGAAACAGATACCGGTAAAGGACCTGGTGGTTTATCCAGCAAAAGATGAGACTAAAACTGTATTGAGTATCTTTACCGATACGTCCTGCCCTTATTGCCAAAAATTACATGAAGAAGTGCCCGAGTTACAGAAAGCAGGAATCGAGGTTCGATATTTTCCTTTTCCCCGGGGGGGTAATCGCGGACCGGGTTACGACGCATTAAAACAAGTCTGGTGCGGTAAGGATAGAAATCAAACCATGGATATTGCGAAAAAAGTGAAATCAGGAGATTTACCAGGTTCTGATTGTGAGGCGGCCAGCATAGTTGACCAGGGTTATGTCATTGGAAACCAGGTCGGTATTACGGGCACACCGGCACTTTTTACTGAATCGGGCCAAAAGCTGGACGGCTATGTGCCTTACAAGCAGCTGATACCGATGTTACTGGGTGGTTCTTGATTCCAACAGGAATCCTGAGGACGTAACGTAACGAATGGCGGGTAGGCCATACCTCCCATTCTAGCGTTGGAGTGGCCATAGCATGCGCCCGCTTATTGAAGGGTAAATGATGTTTGTATAAGTTTATCGGGCCATAGTTAATCATCTGGCTACGGACTTTTCCCGGCATCTATCCCATATTGATGTTGGATTATGAATCATAAGCTGATATTGAACCAACCTATACAAGCTATGGTCTCATTTAGGGTTAAGTGAAGAGTCATGCACCGGCAGTATTTTTATTTCTGACCAATAACACTCTCATCGTTTAATGCCATGCGGGTCGATTCAAATTGATCTGATTAAACAACGCCATTATCAGCCAAAAATCCGCAGTAAATAGTGAAGCTATAAGCTTATGCAGATAAATTGTAGCGCACGGTAACGTTAAGTAAGAAAATAAAGCTTGGCGTATAAGACACAATCAACCTATCCGCAATAAGAGGAGTAGAGCTTGTGCAACAAGATAATGTTGAGATTGATCACTCAAGCGAGCTGAATAGCAAAGATCGACAAGAGCACGATATTTCTGACGAGGATCAACCTCTCCCTAAAGAAACGGGCGGTCCCAGTGGCCTCGAACCTACACGATACGGTGACTGGGAACGTAAAGGCCGCTGTATCGATTTTTAAATTGTTTCAACAGATCACGACAGTCGAATTGAGTTAGACAGGTGTCATAATGGCCAACAACGATCAACCTACATCTCCGCATTTACAGATATACCGTCTACCTTTGACAGCGATCATGTCTATTTCGCATCGGGCCACTGGCGTCTTTCTGAGCGTCGGTTTATTGTTGACAGTCATCGGCCTGGCTGTTCTGGCTCATGGACCTACGGGTTGGGAGTCGGTACAAAATCTGATGCTCCACTGGTTCGGTCAATTGGTGTTGTTTGGATTTACCCTCGTGCTTAATTACCATTTGTGCAATGGCATCCGCCATTTATTCTGGGACATCGGTCATGGGTTTACGCTCGAGGCCGCCAGTCGTGCCAATAAACTGGTGTTAATCGGGACAGTGGTTTTAACTGTGCTGGTCTGGTTTGTGGCACTAACAGTTTAGGAGTTTGAACGTGAATCTGCGAACACCACTATCGAAAGTCAAAGGCCTGGGTTCAGCGAAAGAAGGGGCTCAACATTGGTGGAACCAACGCATGACGGCCATTGCACTGGTACCCCTGGCACTTTGGTTCAGTTTTTCCGTTGCATTAATCGCGGTTGCGGACTTTACCACGGTGAGTGCCTGGATAAGCGCTCCCCTTAATACGGTTTTGATGATCCTGGCTATTTGCGTTGGTTTTTACCATGGCTATCTTGGGTTACAGGTGATTATTGAAGACTATGTCGCACATGAACCACTTAAGATTGCCATGCTCATCGGTATTGGATTACTGGCGGTACTGTTCGTGGTGCTGGGCGTGGTCTCCGTATTAAAGATTTCATTTGGAGCCTGATTCATGACAACAGCTTATAAACTTGTCGATCATACTTATGACGTCGTGATCGTGGGCGCAGGTGGTGCCGGATTACGCGCCACGTTTGGTATGGCTGAAAAAGGTTTGTCGACGGCCTGTATTACCAAGGTTTTTCCCACCCGAAGCCACACCGTTGCCGCGCAGGGAGGCATGAGCGCTTCTCTGGGTAACATGGGACCCGATGATTGGCGTTGGCACATGTACGATACGGTAAAGGGCTCTGATTGGTTGGGTGACCAGGATGCTATCGAATACATGTGTCGTGAAGCTGTTCCTGCGGTCATTGAACTCGAACATTATGGCGTACCTTTTTCCCGAACTGACGAAGGTAAGATTTACCAGCGTCCGTTTGGAGGGATGACCACTAACTTCGGTGAAGGCACCGCACAGCGGACCTGTGCCGCCGCGGACCGAACTGGTCACGCCATTCTTCACACACTTTATCAACAATCTTTAAAACACAAGGCTGAGTTTTTTATTGAGTACTTTGCCACCGATCTGATTATGGATGAAGGTGTATGCCGTGGCGTTCTTGCCTGGGATTTGGCGACGGGAGAGCTGCATCGTTTTCGAGCCAAGATGGTGGTTCTTGCTACGGGTGGTTATGGTCGTGCCTATTTTTCTGCAACCTCTGCCCATACCTGCACGGGAGATGGCAATGCGATGGTGACGCGTGCGGGATTACCCCTGCAGGACATGGAATTTGTTCAATTTCATCCTACTGGAATATACGGCTCCGGTTGTCTCATCACGGAAGGGGTCCGGGGTGAGGGTGGTTATCTGACGAATTCCAAAGGTGAGCGATTTATGGAGCGGTACGCACCCAACGCCAAAGATCTTGCTTCACGTGATGTGGTCAGCCGCGCAATGACGGTAGAAATCAATGAAAATCGGGGTGTCGGCCCGGAAAGCGATCATATCCACCTCCATCTGGAACACCTGGGACCTGAAGTCATCAACGAACGTCTGCCGGGTATTGCAGAGAGTGCCAAAATTTTTGCCGGTGTGGACGTGACTGAAGAACCGATCCCAGTGCTACCTACCGTGCATTACAACATGGGAGGCATACCCACCAATTATCATGGTGAAGTGGTTACCCTCAAAGATGGTAATCCCGATACTGTGGTACCCGGCCTGATGTCGATTGGTGAAGCTGCCTGCGTGTCGGTACATGGTGCCAATCGTCTGGGCTCCAACTCGCTGCTGGATATCGTGGTCTTTGGACGTGCCGCGGCATTGCGTTGTGCCGAAATGATCGATCGCAATGAAAAGCACAAGCCACTGAATGAATCTCACGTTGAACCGCTACTCGATCGATTTGACCGAATACGTCATGCCAAAGGAAGTATTCCTACCGCTGAGCTGCGCCTCAAGATGCAAAAGGCCATGCAAACGCATGCCGCAGTTTTCAGAACCGGAGAAACGTTGCAAGCCGGGGTTGAAAAGATGGATGCTATTTATGCGTCGTTTAATGATATTCAAATCACCGACCGCAGCATGCAGTGGAACACTGATCTGGTCGAAACCCTGGAACTGGATAATCTACGTGAAAATGCTTTGACCACGATGCACAGCGCCAATAATCGCAAGGAAAGCCGTGGTGGCCACGCACGTGAAGACTATACCGAGCGCGATGATGAAAACTGGATGAAGCATACTCTGGCCTGGATAGATAAAACAGGAAAAATCTCTATTGATTATCGTCCTGTTCACATGAACACGCTAACCGATGAGGTAGAACCCTTTCCGCCAAAGGCGCGTGTATACTGATTTTTGTAAGGTTTTTAAATGCTGAAGTGATTCGGCAGTAACGAGAGGAATGATCGCCCATGGCTGAGTTTAGTTTACCTGCCAACTCTGTAATTAAAGAGGGTAAGACATGGCCGGCACCGGAAGGCGCCAAGCGGCCGAAAAAATTCATTGTCTATCGTTATGATCCTGAGACGGGAGACAATCCTCGTGTCGATACTTTTATCCTTGATCTGGATGACTGTGGTCCCATGTTGCTGGATGCTGTCATTAAAATCAAAAATGAAATTGATCCAACACTGACTTTCAGACGCTCCTGCCGTGAGGGTATCTGCGGTTCCTGTGCAATGAATATCGATGGTCGTAATACTTTGGCCTGCATAAAACCGCTGGATGAAATTGAAGGTGATGTGCGTGTATATCCATTACCTCATATGAAAGTTGTAAAGGACCTGGTGCCGGATCTGACCAACTTTTATGCCCAACACGCCTCGGTGGAGCCCTGGATGAAAAATGATACACCGATGCCTCCTGACCGCGAACAATTACAATCCAAGGAAGATCGTTCGCTGCTCGATGGTTTGTACGAGTGTATTTTATGTGCGTGTTGTTCAACGAGCTGCCCCAGCTATTGGTGGAATTCTGACCGTTATCTGGGACCGGCAGCGTTGTTAAACGCGCATCGCTGGATTTTAGATAGCCGTGATGATGCCACCGGAGAGCGTCTCGATGCCCTTGAAGATCCGTTTAAATTGTATCGCTGCCATACCATCATGAATTGTACAGATGCCTGCCCCAAGGGTTTGAACCCAGCCAAGGCAATTGGTGAAATCAAACAATTGATTGCTAAACGAAGCAGTTAGCAACGGGACGATTTAGATGAGTGAAATGTCCCGGTTACGCTGGCTCTGCCGACGGGGCATGAAAGAATTGGACTTATTGTTAAACCACTACCTTGAGCGCTTTTATCCCAGCGCCACGACATCGGATCAACAGGCCTTCAGATCGATTTTGGAAATGCCTGATCCGGAACTTAATGACTTGATTCTCGGGCGCACAGTAAGTGACAACCAGGATATTGCCCGTGTCATTATGATCTTACAAGATTCCCTGGTTGACTAAGTCGTAAGTTTTCATCTTTCGGCTTTTGTTATTGCTTGTATTGTTCCAGTAAATGGCCGAATGCGTCCGTTTGAACAAAAGCCTGCATGTGTTTATCGAAGTCCGCCAATATATTTTTCTTGGATTTTTTACTGACCATCAAATGAAAGGGCGTGATTTCTATGGTCACGTCTTCGACTTCAGTCACTTTTTTCGAAAGATCCAATTGTTTTAGATTCCAGTGAGCAACCAGTGAAGCTTCAACAAACAGGTCAGCGCGGCCAAGGCCTAACAATTTCAGAACGGTGTTAAGGTCACGGACATATAGTACTTCCATGTCTTGTAGATGTTCTTGAGCCCAACCGTCCCCGATTTGGGTAATGAAATTGAAAGACTTCAAATCCTCAAGAGCGCGATAATTTTTAAATTCATTCATTCTTGGGTGGGATGAATAGGTAAAAAATGCCATGCGGCTATTGAGCACGGGTTGTTGACTGATGTCAGCATAACCGCGTCGATCTCGAGTGATGGGCGCGACCATCGCGTCATATTCGCCGTTTCGAATATATTGTTGCGCTCTTGCCCAGGGAAGTCCGATGTGTTCAATCGAGCGGTCCATCTTTTCACCAATCACGGTGTCGAGAATATCGATAAAAACGCCTCGCATATTGCCGTCATCATCCAGCCAGGAATAAGGCGCATAATTATCGAAATAGACGACTCTTAAAGGCTTGTCGTCATCAGCATGTACAAATGTGAATAGGTAAAAAAACAAAAGGAGAAAACTTAAAAAATGTTTCATTTACTATTAATTATCAAGAGTAGATAGATTGAGTATAGTGTGTACCCAAGACATCACCATCTTAATGATTCAAATGATCAAATGGCGAACATATTTTTAGAGGAGGATAGATTTTATTGGCGGAGTGATCTTCATAAGAAGCCCCATGTTTGGTTGCATTGACTCAATGGAAACAATTAATGGCGGTCTTATAACCTGTTAACCATGATTTGCATTGAGAATCCATTATTATTGATGGTTTCCAGATAGACACACTACCTTACTGAGCCCTTGTACTTTTTTTGACGGTCTCAGCGTTATGGGGCAGCGACAACAAAATCTGAGTTCACGTTATAATGGGAACCATCCTTTGCTTCGAGAACGATTTCCCAGAGTACTTCACCTTTGACTGAGGTTCTTTCATGACCCGGCAGTGCTCTCTCATCGTCGACCTGTAATCCCCAAACTTTCACCTGCCGGATACCTAATACGGGGATGCGTTCTGCATCAAATTGTAACTTGAAGTCTGGAGACAAAGAGTTATCCCTAGACCAAGATACAAAACCAGACTGGTTTATTGCATCAATATTTTCAGGGATGTCTTGTTGTTGACCGACGAAGTCATTCATCTTGGATTTTCCTGTTGAGGTTCGTAGTGATGAGTGCATCAATAACTGGAATAATAACCTG
>JASJBW010000107.1 GCA_030066315.1 Gammaproteobacteria bacterium | reverse complement strand
CTGTCCGGCTCTATCCGCTACCCGTCTTGTTACCACTCCGGATTCAGCAAAGATGGTATTCACCACCGTATCTGAGCCCGGTAAGGTTTGCCGTTGGATATCGCCCAGGGTTTCCAGCTTTTCCAGGTTAATTACGGCAGTATTTTCATATAATGGAATGGCACCACCGGTATATCCGGTACCGCCGCCTCGTGGAATTATGGTTAATTCAAGCTCTATACAGGCATGAACCAGGTCCGCGATCTCGGCTTCTGTATCAGGTGATAACACGACCATCGGATATTCAACGCGCCAGTCAGTGGCATCGGTGGTATGGGAAACACGGGCCAGGCCACTGAAATCGACATTATCTTTGTGAGTGACCCTGCCGAGTTTACGCGCAATTTTTTGCCTTTGTTGCAGAAGCCAGTGCAACCACGCTTCAAAGTCGCTGACGGTCTGTCTGGCAGCTTCAAGCAGATCCAGTGCTTGCGGGTTATTATCAGCACGTTTTTCTATTTGTATTAAACGATGGCACAGAGACTGGGTAAGCTGCTTCATGCGTTTTGCATTGGCCAGTAAATCATCCTGCAAAAAGGGATTACGTTTTACGACCCAGATATCTCCCAATACTTCAAACAGCATACGGGCAGAACGACCGGTTTTACGTTCACCACGTAACTGGTTCAGAACATCCCACCACTGTTCTCCCATCAAACGGTAAACAATTTCCTTATCTGAAAAAGAGGTATAGTTGTAAGGAATTTCGCGAATACGATCAGGCATACAGACAGTCAGTGGTTGGGTAAAACATCAAGCGCGCATTATAACGATTTTCTATGACTTAATATCATCACTATTCACCATAAGATCATCGTTATCTCTGATAAGGTGAACATCCCGTTGCGGAAATGGGATCACAATATTGGCATCGCGGAGCGCAGCTTCAATGGCAAAATTAAAATCACTTAAAACGGAAAGTCTTTTATCTGCATTACGGATGTAGCAGCGCAGTTCAAAATTCAATGAACTGTCTCCAAATGCTGAAAAAAAGACCCAGGGTTTGGGAATAATCGGACTCTGGGTAATGACGGCTTCGTGTGAATGGGCAATGTCCAGCAGGATTTCTTTTACTTGCTGTGGATCCGTGCCGTAAGCCACCCCTATCGGGGCAATCACCCGCGCAATCCTGTCTTTGAACATCCAGTTGGTGACCTGGGTCGAAATTAATTCAGAGTTGGGTACGATGACATCAGAACGGTCAAAGGTCTGAATTTGAGTTGAACGGATACTAATTTTTTTAACATAACCTTGTGTAGGCCCTACTGCTATCCAATCCCCGGTTTTTATCGGACGCTCGAATAACAGAATAATGCCCGAGATGAAGTTATTGACAATATTCTGCAGGCCAAAACCAATACCCACAGATAAAGCGCCCGCGACCAGGGCTATGTTAGATAATTCAACACCGGCGATGGATAAAACAATTAATGTTGCAATTGCCACGCCCACGTATCCCGAGATGGATATCATGGATTCCTTGCTGGCCGCATTCATTCTTGAATGCTTGAGCCAGCTCTTATCCATCCGTCGCTTGATCCAACCGATGATGGAGAGGAGGACGGCAAAAGTAAGGAATGCCGTAATGAACTTGATCGGTACGATCTTGATCGTGCCGACCTCGAAACCATCGGTTACATAGTCACGTAAAGCCAGCAGGTTGGCATCCGGCATGCCCCAGATTTTTAGAAACCCCACCAGGAACAATGACCAGATCATCAGGGCGAAGGTTAATCTGAACCAGAACGAACCCGGAATAAATTCTTTATCCTTGACCCCGATGCGTTTCCGAAAAGAGCGTTGCCATTGATGCCGACCTTCGTCAAGGCTATCCAGTAAATCGGACCAAATTCGGGTGATAAAAATAGTCAGGCTCCACAACACCATACTGCCCAGGATGCTGACGAGAATAAAATTAGACAGGTTGATATAACCTAACCAATCCGCGACCAGGCTGACGACAAATCCCATGATGATGATCGCGCGAATAAAATGAATATTGCTGACCGATTCGTAGTAGCGGAATAACCATACCGCCCAGACCAGGTTGGAAATGAGTAAAAACAGGTAAATATTACGTGCTAATCCGATGAGATATTCCGGAAATACAACCAGCTGGGATACGGTATATAAAAGGTAGCCCACGAGTAACAGTTTACTTAATAACTTCAGTCTCCTGGCGAGGATCAAGGATATCTCTTCTGGCAGGTTTGACAGCTTTTGTCCGGGAGGACAGGGATTTAACAGAATTCGTATGGACAGGTTAAACAGCGAATAGATGAAGATGCCTATGATGATCAATCCGAGAAACTCGATATGATCGAGTTTGAAATATTGATAAATGTAGAAAGCACTTAAGAAACCACTCAACATCAATACCACGAGGTAACGATTAAAACAGGTCAAGAAGGATAATTGGAACTGACTGAGATAACCGGTTTGTTCATCCTTTTGATGTCTTTTAAGGCTTCCCTTGAGCCATTTTTTAATAAGCCAGGTAAACCCCAGGGCGGACAGCGCAAGCATCATGACAATCACCAGATGCCCTGCCATAAATGAATAAAGAGATTTCGTCTGTATGAACGTCAGCAGGAATTCATAGAGATCAACACTGTTGACCAGGTTGTCGGATATATTGGTCAACACATGATTACTTTGTGCGAGCAGTTTACCTGCGAGTATTCGTTGACGTTGATCATTGATGGTATCTTGTAAATCGTTAACCCGCAGCAACAGTAACCGACAACTGGCCAACTGTTGTGCATCCTTCAACATGGAATCATTCAGGCTCTTACGCTTATCAATAACGACGGTTTCTTCAAGGTCTGCCTCAGGGCCTAGTAATTCGAGGTCATTGGCATTTTTTTCGATCGCTGTTTCCGTGGTTTCAACACACTCATTTGCAGTTTTCTTGGAGGTTTGAAGCTGTTCCTGAAATTCGTCCAGAAGTGAAATTTCCTGTGTAGGGACTTCATCCAGAAAGGTTTTTTCGATTTTTTTGACCTGAGTTTCAGCCTCATCCAACTTAAAGGTCAATACGGAATCCGTGGCATGTCCTGTTACCACGCCGGTCAAGAGTCCCAGTAATAATATTTTTCTAAATAATTTCAGCATGTTAGGTTGATTTTTGATTCTATCGCGTGAATTGCCAACAATTGCCTATAATCATTCATTCAAATGCTGGACAATCAGAAATAATTGTCAAATCAAGCAATTAGCAGAATTCTAAACTATACAGAAGGGATTAAATAGTTATAAAACTCATGGTCACGGCAATCGAACAATTTCCTGTTTTCGAGAAGGGTAGTTCATCCTCTCAGTATCAACAGATCAGCAATTTCTGCGTAAATTATCTGGAAAACCTGTTGGTTGACCTGATGCATTTGGAAATCCCGGATGAGTTATCCGCTAAACCAGAGATTTATCAGAACCTTCAGCAGACTTTACTCAAACGAGAACGAACGGTTCGCCATGCATTTCAATTTCAGGTAGAAAAACTTTTCTCAGATTTTAAATCAATTCGACGTACACGATTACACAGTAATCGATCCAGTGATTGGCTTTCTCTGGGTCTTACGGGTCATAACTCGTCTAAAGTACAAAAGAGCATTGAGCAGATCCAGGAAAAATATGAAAAGCATTTTGATCGCATACTGCTTAATCAGGGCCGACGTCTGAAAACCCTGGTTCATCGTTCCGATGACAACCTGGGTGATAATCCGATCACACCGGGTAACCTAGCCAACGCCTTTCTGGCCAGTATTGAAGCCCTTAATCTTACGGCTAACAAAACCTGTCAGTTGTTCGAGCTGTTCGACAGTATTTTAGGCATTCAGTTATTGGATTTTTACGTTCAGATCGATCAGGGTCTCTACAATCTGAATATTTTACCTGAATTGACAGACACGGCCTTATACATTGATCCTGCTGACGATTCAGTGTCACCTGTAGACAACCCTGAGGCACCGCAAGAGGATGATTTTGATAATACCCTCATCCGCTTTATGAATCATGAACTGGACGTTCGCAGTGACTTGGGGGATAAAAAGAAGGATGCCCTCGTACAATCAGGGGTAATCCTTACAAACCTGCGCAAGGCTACCGCTAAAGGTACACTTGAATATGCGCATCATTATGATCAATTGGAAACTGACATCGAGCATCTGCTGGTCGGTAATCAATTTTCTGAACTCAAAAAATTCACCTATTTTTATCGAAGATTGTTGGATAACCCTCTTGTAAACAGTCCTTTAAAAAAAGAACTATCGCGGCTCTCCTACCCATTGATAGAGTTGGTATTGGTGGATCCTTTTTTCTTCCGGTCGAGCGCTCACCCGGTCAACGACTTTATACATTCAATGGTCGATTTTGAAATTCGATACCGACATCGTGAAGCGCACCTGAAAAAAGTCCATAAGTTATTCAGTGGTTTGCTTAAAAAGAAAAAACCGGTCTTGAGTGATTTTATTCCAATGGTGGAAACCTATGAATCCTATAAGGAATCTTCCATCAGGAAAATTCAAGAACGTCGTGAAAAACGTAAAGCTGAAGATGACGCGTTAAAAGACAGGATATTACAGCAGATTAACGATATTACGAGTGCCTTGGTGGTTGAAGAGGCTACGCTTGCTTTTTTTTACGACGATTGGCAGCTACTACTCAAACAGTTGGCACGTAAACTCGGAGAGGAATCTAGTGAGTTTGAACAGGCACTTGAAATTGCCAAGATGCTCGCATGGTCATTAAACGAGAATCGAGATACATCCAATAAAAAATACCAGAAACAATCATTTACACAATTATTAAAGGCAATTGAAAAAGGACTTATTGCCGTTAACTTCCCCAGTCAGCATCGTCATCGTGTACGGAAACAATTGGTTAAGGATTTTAAACAGAATAATGAACAAACCCGTATCGAGTTGATTCACAGTAGCGGCATCAAGGTTTCCTCCGCTATCAATCAATTTACCAACAATATTACGCGTAAGACTTCAGAACTGACTGATATTAAGGTGAGAAGCACACCCGTTGCGGACACTTCACACCTTTCAGCAAAGGGGCTCACGGTAGGTACCTGGGTGGAAATTAAACAAGACGATGGTAAAACGGTAAAACGTGCCAAACTAAAATGGAAATCCGAAGAAAGAGATCTTTATATTTTTATTGACCAGCGTGGACACAAGTTGAAGGAGATCAATGCAAGTGAACTGGATCAAGATCTCCATAATGGATTGATTACTCCATTAACAGCACCTTCATTATCCGGATTAGCCAAACCAATGCTCGGAAGTGGCTACCGCTGCTTTGCATAGTTGACGTTAGCACCAAGAATTGGCTGTTGATTTACAGGCTTTTAATTTCAGCATGTCTTTTTAATTAATCGGGCACCACTTTAATTTTCTTAACCATACGTTCATCGCATTCCTGCACAATAAACTGATAACCCGACTCTATAACAGATTCATCCATAGTGGGTATTTTTTCCAAGCGGTGAACCAGCATACCCCCTACCGTACGGAATTCACGGATAGGAATATTGATATTAAGCAGTTCATTGATATCATTAATTGGCATATGGGCATCTACCAGGTATTCCCTATCGCCAATTAATTCAAACAGGGTATGTGAATTATGATGCAATCTGAAATCGATATCCTCTATCTCCCCAACCACCTCTTCCATAATATCTTCTGCAGTCAGTAATCCAATGGCAGAGCCGAATTCATCAACCACAATCGCCATATGGTCTTCTCGCTTTTGTAATTCAGCGAGCAGTTTTTCCGTGGGTTGTGATGGCGCCACAAATTTTGCAGGTCGAATATAATCATGCAAGGAATGACTTTTTATTTCAGGGTCAAGTAAATCCCAGGTAGTAATCACCAGGATTCCGATAACACGACTGGCTTCCGTATCATATACCGGTAATCGGCTATACCCTGTCCTGATTACTATTTGAATAGCTTTATCCAGGGTGTGCTCACTATTCATAATAACTGCATCACTCAAAGGAATCATGACATCGATAGCTTTTAAATCGCTATATCTCAAAGCATGCCGGATTCGTTGTTGATCAAAAATATCTGAAGAGGGTGCCTGCTCTGCCGAATCCAGCAACGTTCTGATTTTTTCCCGAGAAACAAATAAATCCGATCCCTTCTGTTTCTGAGCAACCATTTTCGCTGCCAACTTTGCCAAACTTGAAAATAACAAAATAACTGGAAATAAAATCCAGGAGAAAAACTGAAGAGGATAGATAATGATCGGGGCTAACAGGTCTGATTTTTGTTGATAAACACTCTTGGGCACTACTTCGCCAAAGATCAACATGATGGGTACCAATAAAATGACCGCCAGAAAATCCCCGCCCTCACCAATATGACGTATCATCATAACGGTTCCTAAAGTGGTCAGAGAAACCGTAGCGATGTTGGTGCCTACAAGTGTTGTAGTTAACAACCTTTCCGGTTTTTCGAATTGTTTTAATACAAGCTTGGAACCACTATGACCCTGGCGGGCCCGATGCCGAAGTTTCAACTTATCCGCATTGACCAGAGCAATTTCAGAACCAGAGAAAAAACCTTGTAGTAACAATAGGATAAACATCACAATCAAGGTCAGCAGGATATCCATAATTAAATGTCTGCCTCCTCCATGATCAAATCTGGGTCAACACCTCGAGCAACTTCAACCCGGGTAATGCGATGGCCTTCCAGTGCCACCACGCGCATGCTGATATTATCAATCAACACACTGTCGCCAACCTGGGGCAAGCGATCAAGATACCGGAATAACACGCCTGCGATAGTGGTCATCCGTGGATCTTCAATGCCAAAGTGCGTCAGCTGGTTAAAATCAGAAAGTTTCATCGCTCCGGATACCAGGTAACGATTATCATCCCGTTCTTCGTAATGATGCTGGCCGGCAACAGGTCCCAATAGGTGGCCAAAAATAAAATCAAGCACCGTTTTCATGGTGATAAAACCATCGACGCCCCCAAACTCATTAATCACCACTGCTGCCTGTGAACAATTTCTTTGAAAAAACTCAAACATTTCATCCACTTTTTTGGTTGGTGGTGCCCCAATGGTGGGGTGTAACAATCCCTCCAGGGTGAGTTCTGCAATATCTTTTTCACCCGTGGCATAGTGCACCAGGTCCTCTGTGTAAATCATTCCGATGATATTGTCCTGATGATTGCGATAAACGGGTAAACGGTTATGTCGGTACTGTCGGACGCGTTCAATAATTTGATCCAGGGGCCAATCCGCATTCAGAAATTGTGTGCGGGTTCTGGGGATCATGATTTCGACAATTTCAGTACTGCCCGCGGCAAGCAGGTTATAGACGAGGGTACGTTCAGTCGTTGATATCCCACCCTCTTCTTCGGCTTCGGTAACCAGGGTTTTGAATTCGTCGATATGTAACAGGTTTTCTGCGGTTTTCTCCTCTCCTACCAGCCAGGTAGAAACCCGATCTGCGACAAATCTTACGGCGATGCGTAAAGGCGTAACCAGTTTGACCCAGATCATCAATGGCGCGGCCACGACCCTGGTACTAAAACCGACAGGATTAGAAACTGCAATCGTTTTTGGTGTCACTTCGCCCACCAGCAGCAATAACGGAACCATAATTAAGATATTGATCCAATCTGCATTGCCCACCCCATAAAGTGTAATCAGTAAAGCGGCCATGTTGGCAGATGCGGCAACATTGATCAGCTCGTTACCGCAGAGAATGGAAATAATCAGTCTGCGTGGCTGCTCCAGTAATTGATATAAAGTGTTTGCACGGGGGTGGCGGTCACGCCGTAATTTTTGCAGGTCAAGTTGGGATAAGGAAAATAACGAGGTTTCAGAACTGGAGAAAAAAGCAGATAACGCTAACAAGAAAACCTGCAGTGCTATTCGAATTTGAATTTCAGTTTCCGCCAATCTGGAAACGTCGAATGTTAATGTCTGAATTAATTCAGTTAAAAAGCTGAGGAAGGGTTCCATCCGAACAAGCGATTGTTTTCATTCTGAATCTATAGCGACATCATATGAGTTTCGAGTTTGTTTTGAAACCCATCATAGACTCTAGACCTGTAATAACATCCGTGCAGGTTCTTCCAGGACATTCTTGATGGTCACCAGGAATTGAACGGCTTCGCGCCCATCAATAATTCGGTGATCATAGGTCAGTGCAAGATACATCATGGGTCGAATGACTATCTCACCCTCAATGACCACCGGTCTTTGCTGGATCGAATGCATACCCAGGATGGCACTTTGCGGTGGATTCAATATGGGTGTTGATAACATCGAGCCAAAAACACCGCCATTGGTAATACTGAACGTACCACCGGTTAATTCATCAATGCCCAGTTTTCCACTGCGGGCACGTTCGGCCATATTACGGATCTCTTTTTCGATATCCGCATAGCTCATTTGATCGACATCACGCAGGATGGGTACCACCAGGCCGCGCTCAGAACTCACTGCAATACCAATATCGAAATAATCATGATAAACGATATCTTCACCATCAATAGAGGAATTGACGGCTGGAAACTTTTTGAGCGCTTCGACCGAAGCTTTAGTAAAAAATGACATCATACCCAGTTTGGTGCCATGAACTTTTTCAAAATCATCCTTGTATTTACTTCTGACATCCATCATGGGCTGTAAATTAACTTCATTGAAGGTTGTTAACAGGGCTGCCGTATTTTGAGCTTCTTTGAGACGTTCAGCGATGCGTGCGCGTAATCGGCTCATCGGCACACGTCGGTCATTACGTCCCTCGGCAAGTTCAACCGTCTGAGTTGCAACCGTGGTCGACTGTGAAGTTTGACCTTCAACAGGTGCCGGTACGGTTTCGGTCGGGACAGAGGTCTTGATAAAATTTTCAACATCCTGTTTGGTAATGGCACCTTTCTGGCCGGTGCCTTCAATATCATCCACCTTCAAATCATGTTGTTTGATCAACTTTCTGGCAGCGGGCCCAATCTTTGCGTCATCAGGTGATTTCTGCTCCAACGTGTTATTCGATGCCTGGGAGGTGCTGGCTGAATCATCAATTTGACCCAAGACCTGATCATTGGTAACGGTGGCACCCTCTTCGAACTCAATGGAACTTAAAACACCCGAAGCCGTGGCGACAATTTCGAGAACCACTTTATCCGTCTCAAGATCAACGATATTCTCGTCCCTGGTAACCGTATCACCTACTTTTTTATGCCATGCACCTAACGTTCCTTCGGTGACTGATTCCGGCAACACGGGGACCTTAATATCTACCAACATAACTTATGTTCTCCAGGTTCTTGTATTATTTTGTTTTTCAAAGAGGCTGTTTAAACGCTTATCTTTTTAACTCTCAAAGGCTTCCACGACCAGGTTATGTTCCTGTTCCAAATGCAGCCCTATGTATCCAACCGCCGGTGAAGCTGAAGATGGTCTACCCGCGTAGTCCACCGGAATACCCTCGCAAGAATCAATAAGCAGGGTTTTGATATACCACCAGGTACCCTGGTTACGCGGTTCATCCTGGCACCAGATCACTTTTTCCACATTCGGATATTTATTTAATTCTTCAGCTATCTCAGCAGCTGGATAAGGGTATAACTGCTCCAGACGAATAATCACAGTCGAATTATCATATTTTTTCTGGCGCGACTCATAAAGCTTGAAATAAACCTTGCCACTACAAAATATGATACGTTTCACAGCCGCATGATCCACATCATCCACTTCACTCAATACAGTCCTGAATTTTCCATTCGCCAAATCTTTTAAAGGTGACACAGCTGATTCATGACGTAACAAGGATTTGGGTGACATAATGATCAATGGCTTACGATATTCTGCTTTGACCTGACTCCGTAACAAATGAAATATCTGAGCAGGCATTGTAGGCATCACTACACGCATATTATTTTGCGCACAAAGCTGAAGATATCGTTCCAGTCGGGCAGAACTATGTTCAGGCCCCTGCCCTTCGTAACCATGCGGTAATAACATGACGAGGTGACTTAATCGGCCCCATTTAACCTCGCCCGAAGAAATAAACTGGTCAATCACCACCTGGGCACCATTTGCGAAATCACCAAACTGAGCTTCCCAAAGAACCAACGTGGCAGGATCTGTTGATGCATAACCATACTCGAATCCGAGTACCGCTTCTTCAGACAGAAACGAGTTAATCACCTCAATACGAGACTTACTGGTTTGTAATTGTTTCAACGGCACATAGATACCGCCGTTGGCCGTTTGATCATGCAGAACCGCGTGTCGATGAAAAAAAGTACCGCGTTCAGAATCCTGCCCTGAAAGACGGACCGAATAACCTTCATCCAGTAACGTCCCATACGCCATGGTTTCTGCGAAACCCCAGTCACAGAAGATTTCTTCATCCAGCATTTTTTGTCGCGCATCCATGATCTTCTTGACCCGGTGATGTAATTCAAAACCCTCGGGTAATTCCATCAGGATTTTTCCGACGGTTTTTAAATGCTCCATATCGACGGCGGTTTCAGGAATATTATTAATATCAGCATGTGGAAAGCGTTCCCAGCTGCGTCGATTTTCCTGTTCCAATCCAGAGATGGTGTTGAGAGCAACAGTGCCGCCTTGCTCGAGTGCGCGCCGATAATCACTGATCATCGTATCAACGGTGGATCGATCCACGACACCTTCATCAATCAAGCGTTGAGCATGCCTTTCAACCAAGCGAGGATGATTACGGATAGCAGCATACATCTTGGGTTGTGTAGCGGCAGGTTCATCCGCTTCATTGTGTCCGTAGCGACGATAACAAATCATGTCGATGACGACATCGCGCTTGTATTTTTTGCGGTATTTAACTGCAAGCTCAGCTATAAAAACACAAGCTTCCGGATCATCTCCATTGACATGAAAAATGGGGGCCTGGACCATACGTGCCACTTCAGTACAGTACAGGGTTGAACGCATATCTTTAGGATGGCTGGTGGTAAAACCAATCTGGTTATTAACGATCACATGGATAGTGCCACCCGTATGGTAACCACGGGTCTGGCACATATTAAAATTTTCCATCACCACACCCTGTCCTGCAAAGGCGGAATCGCCATGTATCAAGACGGGAACGACATCGGTCGTGCTGATCGATTGTTTATTGTAAAGACGCTGGCGCGCGCGAACGGAACCTTCAACCACAGGATTCACAATTTCCAGATGAGAAGGATTAAAAGCCAGGGCTAAATGGGAGGGTCCCGTGACGGTATGTACATCGGAAGAAAATCCCTGATGGTATTTCACATCATAATTGTATTTGTCATCCCACTTTACGTTACCTTCAAATTCATCAAAAAGGTCACGCGGCATTTTACCTAAAATATTGG
>JASJBW010000106.1 GCA_030066315.1 Gammaproteobacteria bacterium | reverse complement strand
AGCATTAGTCTTGCTGGCCTGGCATTTTCATTGCGTTCCAATGCACGCTGCAATAACTCGACAGCTTTCTCGTAATTACCAAGCGTATACTCAGCCCATCCCAAGTTATAGAGGTAATCCCAAGAGTAGTAAGGGTTAAGCAAGATCGCTCTATTAATCAATTGAATTGATTCTTCTGCGTTACCCAAATGGTTTTGTATTAACGCCTTAAGCGCTATTCCATCGGCGTAACTGGGGGCAACAATTAAAGCTTTCTGCACTTCTCTGGCCGCTTCCATGTATTCCTGGCGATAGAGATGAACAAAACTTAACGCCCAGAAAGCGTTTTGAGATTTGTTATCCAGTAAAGTCGATTTTCGAGCATATTCAAGTGCCTGGTCTTTTACCTCTTGAGGGTTTTGGGTGTAACCACCTGTCGCCGCTCTCAATAGTGCAACTGACAGTGCTCCATAAGCACGAGCAAATGAAGAATCTAATTTTATGGCATTGCGAAAATTCTGCTGAGCCTGAAAGTTTGACTCTCTGGTGCGTTCATTTTGAAGTCTTTGGCCCTTGAGAAACAGGTCGTATGCTTCAAAATTTGTGGTCGTCGGAGACTCTAGAACTTCTAAGTCTTGTTGGCTGAGCTGTATGCGTAATGAGGTAACGATATTGTGGGTGACATCATCCTGAACCTTGAAGACACCCTCAAGTTTTCTGTCATAGCGTTCGGCCCACAGACTTTGTGCGGTACTAGCGTCGAACAATCGAGCACTTATACGAAGGTTATTGCCAACCTTTCGGACGCTACCTTCTAGTATATGGCTTACATTAAGTTCATTTGCTATATCATTAAGATCTAGTGATTGCCCTTTATATCTGAACGTCGTGTTTCTGGCTAAAACTCGTAAACTACTGATGCGGGACAAATCGGTAATAATGTCTTCGGTAATCCCATCTACAAAATATTCCTGATCGACATCTTCACTGATATTCACAAAAGGTAAAACAGCAATGGAAGGGTTTATTCCAGAAACCTGAGTTACAGATTCTGACGGGTTCTCTTCCTGGTCATTTAACTGATTTTGGAATGGCGGTTTTGAAACTGATTCTCGATCATTTAATAAAAATACCAGAGCTATAGAAACTAGTATAACCACGGCGATTGAAATGGTGGCCTTAAGTGAAACTAAGGGTTCATCTTTTTCCTTGTCTGCTGCTAGCTTAGCTTCAGCCTCGTTCTGGCTTTGTTTTTCTAGCTTTTTAACTTCGGCAACAAACCGATAACCAACTTTTGGAATTGTTTCGATATAGAGGGGATTATGAGAGTCGTCGCCAAGCGCTTTGCGCAGTTTGTTAACAGCGGTAGTTAAGACTTCATCACCAACCACTCTATTAGGCCAGGCATTTTCAATTAGAGATTGCCTGGTGCAGGCTTTATCAGGATTACGTGTGAAATAAAGCAGTAATTGGGCTGCTCTAGGCTCAAGCTTTTCTTTTCTATCTTCTCTTTCCAGCTTCAATAAGTCTGGATAAAACGTCCATTTTCCGATTCCAATGGGATCAGAATTTAACTTGAACTGACTATTTCCTCCTTCATCCATAGACTTGAAAAATCTTTAAGTGATTGTTTTTATTATAAAAATATTTCCGTTAGATAAACATTAGGTATTCATAAGCTTACCATCAGGCGGAAACTTCTCCTGGTCATTATAACTACTGACAACGAAGCAACAACCCATGAAACGAACCGGAGAAATACCATGAAATCACTGAATACCTTACTCAACACCACTATTTTTTTAACTGCTTTTTTAATAGCTCAGTCCGCCCATAGCGGAGATTTCCAGCAGACTACTCTGCTCAATCCCAGCAGTTCCCAACTTAAAGCAGAAGCCAATGGCCGTGTGATGATTTATGACCAGATGGACAATGAAACCGTCGAATTGGCGTTAAACACCCAGTTCGACCGTATCGATAGCATGATGTTTGTACGCACCCAGTATGTCCAGGAGGATGGAAGCATTGATGAAGATGATGATTGCTAATAGCTGACCTTTAACGACACGGAGGCCCAATTCTTCTGGGAAACTCATCATGAACAAGATACATAACAAATGCTTTCCAGGCGCTTATCTTGCCAGCCTAGTGTTCATCTTTAATATCCTGCAACCCATCAATGCCAATAAGGAGAAAAGAACCTAAAACAAAGATGCCAATGGCAAAAAATCTGGTAGTTTACTTTCCATGAATCTTCATAGCGTTCCAGAACCTTCTAGGATCGCTCTATTTGGCGCTGGATTAATTGGGCTAGGACTAGCTCGCCGAAGAGCCAGAAAGTAACAAAAGAATTCCATAGCAACACATCATGCCGCCTTTCGGGGTGGCTTTTTTTATGACTGCTATGTGTCGAAAGCGGCAAATCATTTGTTCAAATCCTAACGTCCCCTTATGAATGTGGTGGGTAATAAAATATTAAATCGCCATTAAGAGTTCTAATATTTTTGATACAGCATTCAATCTGATGTCCATTTATCCTTTCAATAAGTCTTATTTTGTAAATGTCAGAAGTTAGACAGTTGATATTTCAATCATTTATTTTTCACGGAATTTTCATAGTCTATTGACGAGTGTTTCACGCCTGCCTGTCTATTCTGAAAATGTGATTTATATATATTTTTACTAACAGGAGACTCATGATGAAAATGAAAACTATGATGACTTTGGTTGTTTTAACTTTGCCAATTAATGTTCTTGCAGATGATAAAAGTGGTTGGTTTGTTAGGCCCTTTGTTGGCATAAGTCAGATATCGGATCTTTCCGCAGATACACGTAATCTCGGTAGTATCGATGGAAGCTCAGATATCAGCGTGGATTCAGGATTTAATGCAGGGATCGGTTTCGGTTACCGTTACAATGAACGTGTATCAGTAGAGATAGCCTGGGATTATCGAACTAATGACAGCAGTGTAGTATTGGCTGATTCATCGAAATTTGAAGATGGTGACTATGCCTCCAATATGTTTTATTTAAACGGCTTCTATTATCCCAAGGTGGAGTCGGATAAATGGTCACCTTACGTAGGTGCCGGATTAAGTTGGATGCAAGAGATTGATATCGATTTAGAGCAAAATGGCACCGAGACATCATTATCCGGAGACGGTGATATAGGCTACCAGGTTTTTGCCGGTGTTGATTATGAGATTAACCAGGACTGGTCCGTGGGGGCTGAGCTTCGTTATGGATCGACATCAGATATTGATCTTAAGGGAGAAGGCAATAATGGTCGTTACGATAACCTGGATTATGAGCCCACAACTTTGCAAGTAGGCTTAACCTATCGTTACTAAAATTGAACCACAATTCTGGACGGGTTAGCCGTCCAGAATTTTTAGTTTATATAATTCAGTAAAAGCAAATTAAAATGCGCCTTAATATATAAATCTTCTCACACAAAACCAGACATTTAATCCAGGCACCTTGAGTTGCCGCAAGTGCCCAAAGCAGGTATGTAAAAATATCTAGTATTTATAGACCAAAGATACCCTTATGTGGCCAAAAAAATGTTGTTTGACTCAGGTCAAGACAAACTACGGAAAACCCTAAAAATCGTTGATTTTAGAGGCTATCGGCGCATATTAATATCAGGAAGTCAAAAGAGAGGCTTCCAAATAAGGAGGTGAGAAAGATGAAAATGATTCCCACAGATCTCTTTAAAGGGCGTCGTTTTTTCGATGATTTCTGGGCTCCTATGACTTGGGATGAAAACTTTATGGAAGAGTTTTTTGCTCCCAGGGTTGATGTTAAGGACTGCAAAGATCATTATGAAATCGAGGCAGAGTTGCCCGGAGTCAAGAAAGACGATATCAAGGTGAGTCTGGTTGATGGTGTTTTGGTTCTCGAAGCAGAAGCCAGAAAGGATGAAACGGAAGAGGAAGCCGGTAAGTACGTGCGCAAGGAGCGGCACTACGGTAAGCTGATGAGACGTTTCAGCCTCGGCTCAGATGTCAAGGAAGAAGAAATCGACGCAAGGTTCGAAGACGGTGTGCTGAAGCTTCGGGCTCCGAAGCGTGATGTTGAGGCCGTTGCTGAAACTCATCGTATCGCCATACACTAGCGATACCTCGATCCTGGTTAGACCCTCGGACAAATCTCCGGGGGTTCTTTTAAATTTCAACCTTCCTAGCGAATAATCCAATACGACTTGACAAAAACGGAGTCTCTGAGCAATCTGCTTTGCAGCATAAGCGTTAATCTATCTCTCAGTGTCTTAGGAAAGATTATTGAGCAGAGGATTTTATAACTTTGTGGGTATTGAGCAGCGCCATATAAAGGAGCTGAAGGAGCTCATCATGAATCTTGATTTGTTTAAAGGTTTTCTCTTAGTGCTTAGTGCTTCCTCAGTCTTAGCCTGCGCCAGTGGGCGCATACCTATTGAGACCAATAATCAGATTGAAGAAATGGTGGCAAAAATCAATTTCGATACAGATCCCAATTTCGTTTATGAGTATGAAAAAACGAAATTTGTACCACCGCATGGAAAAACTCTACTGATCATGGGGCAGACCGTCGACGGTATTACTGAATACCTGGATAGTTTTCCTGATCAACCTGTTCCAGGAGGCTGGTCGGCCTATTGGGGCATTACCGAGTTCGAAGGCATTACTGAGTCTCATCGTAGCAATATCGGCGCTACCCAAAATCATCAGATGCTGGTCGACCGCTTTCCGAATACAGTACTGCATAGCGCAATGTGGATGGTGGGCACCTGGGGTGTGGCGAAGGATACTGGAAGCGGCAAATACGATCATGTAGTTAGAAAATTCAGCCAATGGGCGAAAACAACAGATCGTCCGATCTATTTGAGAATTGGTTATGAATTTGATGGACCTCACAATGCGCTTGAACCTAAGGAGTACGTCAGAGCCTACCGACGTATTGTTGATATTATGCGTTCTGAGGGTGTTACTAATGTTGCGTTTGTGTGGCATTCATATGCTGCCCCAAGATTTAAAGGTTACTCTTTGTCCACATGGTATCCTGGCAACGATTATGTTGATTGGGTAGGTATTTCAGTTTTTTTTCAACCTTATGACGGTACAGAGTTGGGACCCGATGGGGATTTAGTACTGAATTTTGCACGAACCCACAAAAAGCCAGTGATGATTGCGGAAGCGAATCCAGTTCGTGGTATTGAACAAGAAGGTATCGAAACCTGGAACCAATGGTTCGTAAATTTCTTTTCACTTGCTTATAACAAGAATGTAAAAGCGATCAGTTTTATCAATGAAGACTGGAATAGACTCGATATCGAAGGAATTGATGATTGGGAAGATGCGCGGCTTTATAACAATAAAAAAATTTCGACCGCATGGTTTAAAGAAACTCAAAAGAATCGTTATCTCAAACAATCTCCCGAACTTTTTCAACAGTTAGGTTATGCTCGGAAAAACTCACCCTGAGATAAGCAAAGTGTTCTTGTTTATCCAATTTGAAAGGCACCTTTTAGGATTGGGTAACTAGCTTCAACTACTTGAAAATAGCAACGCTCAATTTCTCGAAGTAGTATTCACCGTTTATATCAAGGTAAGTCGCAAGGGCCAAAACATATAACTTAACCTTGTAAACATAGGCTTAAACTCAGTAGGTTATGGTTTGAAATCTAATCGCAATCATTTTCCTCGACCACCTCTCCCGAAGGTTGCATGTGTTTGGTGCGTATGAACATCATATGTTCAATACGAGCAAATTCCTGATCCATCGCTAGGTTAACTTGATCATTGAATATGCCGTCGTAGATAAAGACTTGACCTTGTGCTTCATTGATTAAATCTTTTTCCTGGGGATGGAATAAGCGGTTCAGTTGCCAAGAGTCATTACCAAGTGAGTAGCCAAAGGGGATCATGAATATCGCTAGGCAAACGATAATTTTATAAAGGATACCTTCCATGACGATCCCTCTAGCCAGATTAGAATGACAATTTTATGGTATTGAGCACTTAAAAGGTAATTAAAAAAACTTATTTTTGTAAGTATCTTTAGATGGATGTAATGCCTGCCCGGAAGCGATTTTTTAAATGTTTTTGCGAATTCAGGATTCGTTATCAATTGAATTGATAGGTATTGGCCTGAAATAACAAAATTAAATTATTACCAATATGTTTGAGTTTTTTTGTTATAGCCTTTATGCCAATAATGATAAGCCTAGAACAATTAACAGCAACGGGTTGATCATGAAGAAACTATTTTTCCACTACGGCATTTCTTTTTTAGTCCTGCCAACGCAGTTGTTGAGACAATGATCAATCAACCACTGACTCAGAGGCTGGATTTGCCATGAATAATCTCAAGCTCAATCCGACCCTAAAGGAGAATGGCACTTTTTTATCTGAACCGCTTGGTAACTAATCAAAAAAGCAAAATACTTCGCAACTCAGGCTGCTGATCGACAATTCTCTGCTAACGGCACAAAAAACGCTGCAGCAAACTCGACTGCTGATGGCAGATCAAAAATCTCTCGTGTCGCTGGGGACTCAGCGAGCCATTTGGTCGCAATTTCTTCGTTGGCAAGAAACATCATTTCCAGGCAGAGTGATTCTGCACAAACCATGTCATCAGCTGCGGCTCCCCAGTTGATACCAAACCACGCATCCAGTGTGCCGTCAGAGAAACTAGAGCCGTTCTGCTCGATATGAATACTATCACCGGTCACTCGGCATTCTGAGTCGATGACTGTAGGCTTGTTAAACATCGGGCTGACCGAAAGCGCATCCAGAGCGCACATGCAGTGCACCGTTACTCCATTAATATGTACTTTGTGTTCACGTTCTTGGGAGGTAAAAGGGTAGGCTCCAGATGGGTTACCTTCTGAGTCCAATACAATCAATTTGCTATCTACCACATTGTTCAATGATTGTTCTGCGTTACCCACGACATTGGCCACCTCATCTCGGTACAGGGTTCTACCCTGTTCTACATAGCTGTTGAGTAGCTTACAGTATAAACTGGCATCTTCATTGCTGAGCGCTTGAAGACCCGAAAGTAACGGTAGTATGGTGTCCAGACGGTTTAAGGCTGTCTCTATTTTGCTGTCCATGTTGATCTCGTTAAAATCTAAGTAACAAATGATGTGCCTCTAGGTTTGAGACACAAATAAACTGGATAGACCAAAGGTACAGGATATCGCTATAACGATGATAGGACTTGTGTCAAATAGTTCGTTGTTATTTAAGTTATCGCGAATATCTTGTTATGGGGGAGTGGTGGACCTCATGCAGGATCGGTTGATGTTCAACCACCTCGAAACTGTCAGGATCTAGTCCCTCTAAAATGGCTCAGTGATACAAAAGTGAAACTTGAGCCAAAGAAAAAAGGATGAGATGATTTTCTTCATTTTAAAACTGGGTAAATACAATGGCTTTAAAGCCTAATGGTTCGATTAAATGGTCTATAATTTGGTCTATCACCTGCTAATGTAACGCTTAGGCCTGTCTGTGGAATCCTTACTGCTCTCGATTCATCCCAGCGATCCGCTCTGGATTGCGATTGCATTTTGCTGTGGCCTGCTGGTTAAACTCATCGGATTACCACCCTTGATTGGGTTTCTGATGGCCGGATTCCTACTCAACGCTTTAGGTGCAGAAGGTGGAGAATTCCTGAGTACTACCGCGGACCTTGGCATTACTTTGCTCCTGTTTTCAATCGGTCTTAAACTAAAGTTACGTGAACTGGCGCGCCCCGAGGTGTGGGGTGTGGCATCTATTCACATGATATTAACCACATTAATGATCGCCGGATTAGTGTTTACACTGTCATTTACCGGTCTGCCCCTGTTTTTCAAACTCGATTTTATGACCTCCGTGTTAATTGGGTTTGCATTATCTTTTTCCAGTACGGTTTTCGCGATCAAGATTCTTGATCAACTCGGCGCCGTGAGCGCAAATCATGGTCGTATCGCGGTAGGTGTACTGGTGGTTCAAGATGTAGCAGCGGTGATATTTCTAGCCGTGACCACAGGTAAAATTCCTTCAATGTGGGCTTTGGCCCTGTTTTTACTAATTCCGCTCAGACCCCTGTTATATTCATTATTGGAAAAAACCGGCCATGGTGAGTTACTGGTGCTGTTTGGCATCGCGCTAGCCCTTGGCGGTGCTGACATTTTCGAGCTGGTCGGTATGAAGGGTGATGTGGGTGCACTGGTGCTGGGAATGTTGCTCGCCAATCATCGTAAATCGAGTGAACTGGCCAAGGCCCTCCTCAGTTTCAAGGATTTGTTCCTGGTTGGGTTTTTCCTCAGTGTCGGTATGACTGCCTTACCGGGCTGGGGCGAATTACTTGCAGCGCTGGTTTTTTTAGTATTCCTTCCAATAAAGGTAGCATTGTATTTTGGCTTATTCAGTGTGTTTTATCTGCGTGCCAGTACCTCCTGGAGAACCTCGCTAAATCTGGCCAACTACAGTGAATTTGGACTGATTGTGGGAGCATTAGCGGCCGCTACTGGCTGGTTACCCAAGGAGTGGTTAGCGGTTTTTGCTATTGTTTTATCGTTATCATTTATGATGTCTGCGCCCATAGTGAATGTGCGTGATACGATTTATCAGGGCTGGCGCTCCAGGCTTAAGAATTTTGAGCGCAAACGACGTTTATCGGGTGAAGAGGATGTGTACCTGGATCATATTAGGGTCGTGGTATTTGGTATGGGACGAATGGGATCGGCGGCATTCAGTGCAATCGAGAAAGACCTTGGAAAGGATTTAGTGGGTGTGGAAATTGATCCTCAAAAAACACTAGAGCATCAAGAAGCCGGCAGAAACGTAATTAGTGGGGACGCAACCAACCCTGATTTCTGGACACGGACGCCTGGATTGATCGATGATCTGGAGTGGGTGCTGCTGACCCTGCCAACCCATGATGCTAATCTGGCTGCGGCACAACGGCTGCAGGAGATGGGATATCAGGGCAGGATAGCGGCGACGTCCAAGTACACTGATGAAGTGGAAGCCTTGCAATCGCTTGATGTCGATTTCGCCTTCAATATCTACAGTGAAGCGGGTATCGGTTTTGCGAACGAGCTCAGAGGCTTGATGAAATAATTGAGCCTAAAAAGGGAGCTTTAATGCCATTGACTGGGTAAGCCATCAATAATATCAAAGTCTCCTTCCGGGAAACGATCCTTCATGTCTATAACCTTGTAGTCGGCTGAGTGCTTAAAACAGGGGATGATATAAATCAATTTTGGCTAGATATTTATCGGCAAGATTCGAGCAGTTTCTCTATTGCGTGACACATCCATTTGTATTGCCATAGGTTTATTTACTTCCGGCTTTTTGCCATGATAGCGCCGCAACCACTGGACTATTAATTAAATGTCTTCAAACAAAAAAGAACAGATATGTAAATTATTGAAAGGCATCGAAACGGGTGATCCAGAATCCGTATCTGTTGTGAATGAAGCAAAATATATTCAGCATAATCCGCAAACCCATGAGGGTAGTGAGGGGCTGGCCACATTATTTAAGCGCTTGTCTGAAACCGCTCCCAAGGTCAATATTGTACGAATTTTTGAAGATAATGATTTTATCTTTGCGCACACTGAATATGACTTTGCCACACGGAATATAGGTTTTGAAATCTTTCGTTTTGAAGATGGTTATGCGGTTGAGCACTGGGATAATATACAACCAAGACAGGGTCCCAACAGCTCGGGTCATACCATGGTTGATGGATCCATGGAAGTCACAGATTATGATATGACGCAAAGTAATCGTATGGTGATTCAATCATTTGTTGACGATATTCTGATCCATGGTCATCTTGACAATATCCATGAGTATATCAATCAGTCACTCTATACCGAGCATAATCCATACCTCAGCGATGAACTCGTTGATTTATGCTCTCGGTTGACTGGCTCTTCTAAGGGTCATCTTGATTCAATCGATTACCTTAAATGTCATCGGATATTAGCTGAGGGTAATTTTGTCCTATCCGTTTGCGAGGGTTATGTTGATAAAATCCGATCCTCTTTCTTTGACCTCTATCGCTTGATGGATGGAAAAATTATTGAGCATTGGGATACGATAGAAGCGATTCCGCCACGTACAGAATGGAAAAACAATAATGGAAAGTTTTGAATAACACAGATACATTTCACATTAGAGATAGAGTATACAGGAGAAAAGAAATGATTAAGTTTGTCATGTGCATAACCAGGCACCCAAATATGTCTCGTGAAGCATTCAAGGATTATTGGAAAAATAAGCATGGTCCTTTTTTCATGAGTAATGCGGATGCAATGGGGGCAAAGCGATATGTGCAATTACATACCCTGGATACATCGTTGAATGAAGGATTGAGAAACTCGAGAGGTATGATGCCTGAGTATGATGGTGTTGCAGAAGTATGGTTCGAATCTGAGCAAGCGCTGATGGACGGAATGAGTTCTCCCGAAGGTCAAAAGCTTGGAGCGGCTTTATTGGAAGATGAAGGTAATTTTATCGATCATTCAAAGTCTACAGCTTTTATTGTTGAAGAGTATGAATTTTAAATTGTGTCAATAAAATGCCTGGTGGGTCATTTTGTTAAAAATCATAAATACTCTATATTCACGATCAAATAAGCTTTTTCACCTTCAGGTGCATTCACGATGACCTCATCCCCTAACGCCTTGTTTAACAAGCTTCTGGCCAATGGTGAATCCACGCTGATGTAGTTTGGCTGGTCGTCAAATTCATCGGGACCTACTATTCTGTAAATTCTAAGAGTTTCAAGTTCATCTTCAAGATGTACGGTGGCTCCAAAAAATACCCGCTCCAGATCGCTCGGTTTTGAATCAACGATGGTTAAATTGGGCAGCCTTTTTTGTAAATATCGAATGCGTCGATCTAAATCGCGCAATTCTTTTTTACGATAAATATATTCAGCATTTTCTGAACGATCACCTTCTGCTGCTGCAGCAGAAAGGGCTTCCACGACGTGACGACGGCGTTTCCATAGGTCCTTCTGCTCATCTTGCAAAGATTGCATGCCAGCAGCTGTAATATAGGGAGCCTTTTTAGGCTGGGGAGGTCGATAGCGGCTCATTTATTACCTGGGTATAAAATGTTCTATAAGAAAAGTCATAACCCTCGGTTCAAGCCAATACTTCGGTTTGAATAAAGTTCCAGAGATAAAACCCACATGCCCCCCATACTCGGCAAGTTCAAGGGTTGTAGAGGGCGATAACTCTACCGTTTCGGGAATAACTTCAGTAGTCATGAAAGGATCATCCTTGGCATGAATAATCAATGTGGGTTTATCGATGTGTTTTAAAAACTGACGAGAACTGCATGAACGGTAATAATGCATAGCATCCTCGAACCCATGCGTGGGTGCAGTAAATCGATCATCAAATTGGATGAAGTTTCTAATCGATTTTAATTCTGTTGAATAACCGGCTT
>JASJBW010000113.1 GCA_030066315.1 Gammaproteobacteria bacterium | reverse complement strand
GCACGCGGTAATCGATCGTCATCCTAAGCATGGTATTCACTTCCGCGTACTGGCCAAGTGTCTGCGTCTGTCAGGTGGTGACCACCTACATACCGGTACGGTTGTCGGTAAGCTGGAAGGTGACCGTCAGTCTACTCTGGGCTTTGTTGACCAGCTGCGTGAGTCTTTCGTTCCTGAAGATCGTTCACGTGGTGTTTTCTTCGACCAGGATTGGGGTTCAATGCCGGGCGTATTCGCAGTAGCTTCAGGTGGTATCCATATCTGGCACATGCCTGCGCTGGTCACCATCTTCGGTGATGATTCCATGCTGCAGTTTGGTGGTGGTACTCAGGGTCATCCTTGGGGTAACGCTGCAGGTGCTGCTGCTAACCGTGTTGCTCTGGAAGCTTCCGTTAAGGCACGTAACGAAGGTCGCGAAATCGAGAAAGAAGCTCGTGACATTCTGACCGAAGCTGCGAAGACTAGCCCTGAGCTGGCAATCGCGATGGAAACTTGGAAGGAGATCAAGTTCGAATTCGATACTGTTGACAAGCTTGACGTCAACTAAGACTCTTTCAAATTACAGACTGTTTACGAATTTAACGAGGAAATTATTATGCCAACTAGTACTACAGGTGATTACCAGACAGCAAGTACTCTGGAAACTTTCGGTTTCCTGCCAAAGCTGACTCAGGACGAAATCTATGACCAGATCGCTTATTTGATCGCCCAGGGACTGACTCCAGCGATTGAGCACGAGCATCCAAGCAGTTCTAACCAGCACTATTGGACCATGTGGAAGCTGCCGATGTTCGGTACCACTGATCTGAATGCTGTGGTTGATGAGCTGGACGCTTGCCGTCGTTCTTATCCTGATCACCACGTTCGCTTGATCGGTTATGACAACTACACTCAAAGCCAGGGTGTTTGCTTCGTAGTCTACGAAGGACGTTAATAAACCGTTCGAATATGGGTGGTCCGCAAGGGCCATCCAATGAATAACCTTGATGGGTAGATTGGGTGGAATAAGACAATGATGCAAGCTAATGAAAACAGTAGCAGAGCTGCTGCGCTGGCGAGGCGAAAAGCCATGTCTAGTGGCGGAAAATCTGCGCTGTCGAATAATACTGACAGGACGCGCAGTGCGCCGGAGCGCGCTATGGCGGCGAAGGTTTCTCAAGCGGAGGCTGCTCCAGCAGCGACTCCAACTGCTCAACCGGCGTCTTCTACAGCCACGTCCTACCGTCCAAGAGTAGTTGCTAATCCTGTGACTAATTCAAGTCGTGCAGCATCGTTGGCGCGTCGTAAGGCGATGTCCAACCAGGGTAAAACAGCTGCCATGAGTAAAGATCGTACGCGTGATCAGTCGATGGTTGCGAGTAATACAAAGACCGTGGTTGCAGACAAGCCTAAAGCAGAAGCTAAAGGTGATTGTGGCTGTGGTTGTGATGGTAAGGACAGTGAAGACTCACGTCAGGATACTGCAGTAGCACCCAGTCGTGCAGCATCAAAAACGCGAGCTAAGCGAAGTGCCAGACCAAAAATTGTAGCCAATCCAAGCAAGGCTGCAGCATTGGCGCGTCGCAAGGCTCAATCCACACGCGGTAAGGCGGGTATCAGTGCCGGCGGCATGAGTGAGGCTCAAACTGCGCGTGCAGCAAACCCAACTTTGACCAGTCGCGAGTTATCCCAGGCTTTACGTCAACAACGTAGCGCCAAGGGTAAGACCTGCAAGGGTGATAAATGTCGTCCTACCGGCAAGGTGCGCAAGCAGCCAGAAGTTGCGGCTGCAACGGATCAGCCGTGGAAGGTAGGTGTTTCCGAAACCGCGCGCGGTCAGTCAGTAACCGGCACCATGGTAAGCCGTGACAAAGACGTAACCGGTAATGAAGCCAGTACCTGTCGTCCAGTAACGGGTACCGAATACATGGGTGCGGATGTGTTCCGTGAATTTTGCGACTCAGATCCGGCCAAGACACCGATGCGTACCGGTATCAGTGCTACCGGTCGTGGTAATGCGGTTACCGGAAATAAGGTCGGCCGCAGTGGCAAGGTGACTGGCGATGAGCCCGGAACCTGCAAGAACGTGACCGGTACCGAGTATGTCGGGGCGGGTCAATCAGAAGTTTTTTGCGGAACCTCCAGCAAGCATTCACCTACAGTGATGCCTACTGAAGAAACACGCAAGGGCAAAACCATTACTGGTGATAATGTTGGTAATTCAGACAAGGTGACTGGTGGTGAAGCTGGTGCCAATCGCGAGTTGACCGGTGCACAGTATGTGCGCGGTGAGCAGGTTCGCGAGATTCCATCCAAGGTGCGTACCAGCAAAACCTTACACGGTGGCAGTATTACAGGCACCGCGGTAGGTCGCAGTGAAAAAACCACGGGCGACGAAGCAGGTTCAAGCCGCCAGATTACGGGTGATGACTATGTCGGCCTGGAGCAATACGAAAACAGTGGTACCCAGGTTAAACCTGGAGATCGCAAAGTAGGCGTTTCCTCTACCTTTAAGGGTTTGGCAGTAACGGGCACGATGGAAGGTCGCAGCCAGTCAGTCACGGGTAATGAGCCCGGTACCTGCAAGGCAGTTACTGGTACCCCTTATTTCGGTGCGGAAAACTACGCGGATAACTGTGAAGTGCCTTCAACACAAAATGCAACAGCACGCATGCAGCGCAAAAATCGCAATGCCGGTATGAACATGACCGGTCAGCAGCCAGGTGTTGGCGGTACCCTGACGGGTGCTGATAAAGGTGCTTGCGAGGCGGTTACGGGTACTCCATACATGGGTTCTGATCAAATGGCTCAGGCTTGTCCTGCGACACCGGCAGAGCCAGGTAGTGCGGATTTTCCACAGGCCGTAGGTGATAGTAATGGTTGGGGAGAGTTTAGTGTAACTACTCCATCCCACGCTGCGGCCGCAGAAGACAACACAGGTGTAACGGGTTCGCGTTACGAACAGGGTCATATTACCGGGCCATTCGGTATGGCTGGTGGCAAGGTGACAGGAACCGAAGATGCGCGTTTTGGCAGCGGTTCTGTTAACTCGACTTCGGCTAACGAAGTTGCTGCTGAACCTGAGCAGATTCAGGGCCGAGTTAAATCGAGAATTACCGGTGAAGGCCAGGACTCCGGTCTCCGTATCACCGGCGATGACTGGGAGCGTGGTGAACACGTTACGGGTACAGAAGGTGCTTCAGCTTTGGCCAGAAATCCATCAAGGCGTGGTCCGATGAACGCCATGATGAATAAGGTGATTGATGAGGTTGAAAATGAGCTGCCTTCACCAGTGAGCAAGGTTACCGGTAGTAGTGGTAACTATGAAGGTGGTTCACTGATTACCTATTCCGGTGGTGCACGCGGTTAATCCGTCGGTGACAAGATATGCCGCGTAGACCTATGCAGCGGACAGCTGCTACCGGAACAGCGCCCTGCAGAAGACCCGGGGCTTGTAATACGTCGGAGAGTCAACCGGATAATCGAGCTCCGAGAAAAAGTGGCAGAGCTATCGGTGGTGGCCACCCACTGAGTGATACGCGCGAAAACGCACGTCTTTACGACTACGAAAATCGGGTAAAGGCGGCTTTTGATGACATCGTGCCAACGCTGAAAAAGATTTCAGCGTTGCAGCACGAAACAGATTTTGTGCAACAGGCGCAGCGGATTGCGCAGAGTGAACTGGGTTTTGAGTTTCCAGAAGAACTTCTGGCTAATGCTTGGGTCGGTGAACTCGACATGAAACGCCTGTTTGCGATGAGTGTTTTTAAGACCTATCGGCGCTATACCGATGAGTTTTACACACAGGCGCCGCTGGCGCATGACGATGAAAACAGTTTCGACGAATTTATTCAGTCCTGCGGTTTTCATACAGTAGATATTTCGCCCTGTGCGGACGGACGACTGGCCCATGTCATCCGTTACGTGCTGAGACTGCCGCATCGCTTGGTGCGCCGAAAGTCTTACGCAGGTGCGATGTTCGACATTGATAACAGTGTCGAGAAATGGGTAGAAACAGAAATGTTGCGGTACCGCGAGGGCCGACCGAATACGGCGGATAAGCCAACTCGCTACCTGAAGGTAGTGGTCTATCACTACAGTTCGGTGGATCCTTCACATCAAGGCTGTGCGGCGCACGGTTCGGATGATGACAAGGCGGCAGCCGGCGGTCTGGAGCGGTTAAACAGTTTCCGCACCACGATAGAAAACAATTTCTGTTGTGGCGCATCGATCGACCTGTTGTTGATCGGCATGGATACGGACACGGATGCGATGAAGGTTCATGTTCCGGATGCGGAAGGCACGATACATCTGGATCGCTTCGTCGATACGATGGATGTGTACAAGGTGACTCAGTATGGCAGTGTCACCGAGGGACGCGAGTTTATCGCTAACCAGGTTCGATCCTGTGCGCCGGAAGCGATTGAAGGGTCGGCAAAATTTGCCTCAAGGTTGATTGAGAACAATCTGTCGCAAATCGATTATGTCAGGCGTTATTTCGGTGATGCCTATCCGGATACCGGACATGCCGAGCGATTTATCGGTGCCGGAGTCGGGTTTGAAGAGATACAGTTGCGGAATCTGATGTATTTCGCCTATCTCAACACGGTGGAAGAAGCAATAGCTGACACCGATGTCGGGATAAAGATTTTTACGGGTTTGAACGTCAACAAAGGTCTGCCCGTACCGGTGGTAGTCCGATTTGATTACCACGGCCAGGTGCCAGGTGCACGTGAAAGGGCAGAACAACATTGCCAGCGCGTCGCCCGGGCATTGAATGAACGCTATGCTGATTTGGCTGAACAGGGGTTGTTGCATATTTTTCAGGTCATACGTGACTGCAACGCCAACGCACCGATCGAGGTGATGCACTGCTCTGCTAAACCGGAGATTGACGGAGGTCATTGATGAAGATCTGCCAGATTATTAGACCGCTGGTTTCGACCAACCGGATCGCGCTGATGGAGCACAAGTTGCTTCAGGTTGTTCAGGATGGGGCTGCACAGGCCGTCGCTGTGGATGCAGTCGGTGCCAAACCTGGAGACTGGGTGATTTGCGTAGGTAGTTCTGCAGCACGTGAGGCAGCGGGTAGCAAGGGTTATCCAAGTGATCTGACGATTGTTGGGATAATTGATAAATGGCCACCGGAATCTGATGAGGCGTAAGCCGTGCAGATAGTAAAAGTTGAAGGCTCTTTACAGTGTACTTCAAGAGTAGAAGGTCTGAAGCATGTCGCATTGCGTGTGTTACAGACGGAAAGTGGCAGTCGCCTGGTGGCGACCGATCCGGTCGGAGCAGAACCGGGTAATTGGGTTTTTGTAACAAGCGGTTCAGCTGCTCGTTACACGGCAGGAGATTTTGAAGTCCTGACCGATCTGGCAGTGTGCGGCATTATCGACCACTGGCCAGATAAAGAATAGCGTTACTGTCGCCTTGGTGGCAGTGGCATAAGTTAACGAAGAATCGAGTCAACAGGAGACACGAAAATGGCAGATGAAAATTACGGTATTGCACTGGGTATGATTGAAACACGTGGTCTGGTTCCCGCTATTGAAGCGGCGGATGCGATGACAAAGGCGGCTGAAGTACGTCTGATTGGTCGTGAATTCGTCGGCGGCGGTTACGTGACCGTTCTGGTTCGTGGCGAAACGGGTGCGGTAAACGCAGCGGTTCGTGCGGGTGCTGATGCGTGCGAACGCGTTGGTGATGGTTTGGTAGCGGCGCACATCATCGCGCGTCCTCACCGCGAAGTTGAGCCAGTATTGGGCAACAACTAAATCTGTGGCCGTGTGCCACACGGTGACATGAATTTTTAATTACTTCGAGTACGGAGATTTAACAATGGCAAATGAAAATTACGGTATTGCACTGGGCATGATTGAAACTCGTGGTCTGGTCCCTGCGATTGAAGCGGCGGATGCGATGACTAAAGCGGCAGAAGTTCGCCTGATCGGGCGTGAATTCGTCGGCGGCGGTTACGTCACTGTTTTGGTTCGTGGCGAAACGGGTGCGGTTAATGCAGCAGTTCGTGCAGGCGCAGATGCTTGTGAGCGTGTTGGTGACGGCCTGGTGGCTGCACACATCATTGCGCGTCCTCATCGCGAAGTTGAGCCTGTATTACCTTCTGGTGATGCAGCTTAAGGTAAACATCCTAGCAACTGATTTATAGGAGATACAGACCATGGCCAATGAAACAAACGGTATTGCTCTGGGTATGATTGAAACTCGCGGGCTGGTACCCGCCATTGAGGCGGCTGATGCCATGACTAAAGCCGCTGAAGTACACCTGATCGGACGCGAGTTCGTAGGTGGAGGCTATGTTACCGTCCTGGTTCGTGGTGAAACCGGTGCGGTCAATGCGGCTGTACGTGCTGGAGCTGATGCCTGTGAACGCGTTGGTGATGGACTGGTTGCGGCGCATATCATTGCACGTCCGCATCGTGAAGTAGAACCGATTCTGGAAAACGGCAACAAACCAGCACGAAGTTAAGTTTCGTCTGGATCTCTGATAAAGGGATGAAGAGTCATGACTCTGGTCCAGACTGATGAACAAGTGCTCGGTTATCTAGGCCGAGCCTTGAGCTTCGAGTTCTCTGCCGTGCAGTTATACACGACGCAGGCAAGACTGGTGCATGACTGGGGCCTGACCGAAGTGGCTGAACAGTTTAAGGCTGAAGCCGCCGAGGAAATGGGTCACGCTGATCGAATCATTAGTCGTATGCTAGCTCTGGGCATGGCGCCGAATGCATCGCAATTGCGTCCTGTGCGCCTGGGTCAGTCTTTAAAGCAATTGCTTGAATACGACTATCAATTCGAGAATGAGCTCGTGGGTCTTTATAAACAGGCAGCGAGTCACTGCGCTTCAATTGGAGACTCGGAAAATCGTCTTTTTTTTGAGTCGCTACTCAATGAAGAGCTGGAACATGCCAAAGGGCTTAATAAATGGCTTGCAAGTATGGAATAGCGATTAGCGGATAGTCTATTGTTGATTATTATAGATGAACGATTTGAGTGATACCTGGAGAGAACGCCAACGTCCGCTTTGTCTGGAAGGACGTTTTGAGTTTAGTGACTACACGTCATTAAGAGATTTTCTCGACCGGGCCGCTGAGTTATCCGAAAAGGAAGGCTATTATCCGGACATGGGTTTTGGCAAGGATTATGTCAATGTCACCATTCATGCTAACGAGGGTGAAAAAGCTATTGATGAGAGTAAATACGAATTTGCCAGGCAGTTGGAAAAACTGGTATAAGGTGACGGTCACTAACCACGCTTAATCTTTATTAAATGCCAGTAATTTCATTGATGGGAAACAAGGGTGGGTCTGGCAAGACAACCCTTGCAATCAACTTGGGCGCAGGCCTTTCGAATATTGCAAATTCTGCATTGTTAGATGCTGATCCTCAGGGATCCTCCATACAATGGTATCAGTTCGTCGATCAGGATGATGGTGTCGATGTGTATCAGGCGAATGGCCAATTGCGTGAACAAGTCAGTGATTTAAATACCAATTATGACTATGTCGTTTGCGATTGCCCACCGTCGATCAATGCCGAACAGACACAAACATTACTGGAAATTAGCGATATTGTTTTAATTCCGGTTCAGCCTTCACCCATTGATGTGTGGGCTACAATTAAACTCGAGGAAGTGATCATCGAGGCACAGAAGAGTAATCAAAAACTCAAGGCTTATGTGTTAATCAATCAGTTAGAACCTCGAGTCGCTCTGTCCCGTATGTTAAGAGGCGCACTATCAGAACTTGAACTTCCGGTTACCGAAACGGCCTTGCGCAGACGCGCGATCTATAAGAACAGCGTGTTGGATGGTAAGAGTGTTTTTGATGCCGGGAAATTGGGTGCTGAAGCAGCAACTGAAATTACTCAGCTTATAGAGGAGATTATTAAATGAATGATTCTGCAAAAGGTAAGCAGAAACTGGCGGATTCACTGGTGAAAGCGAAGACTGAATCCAGCATCAAGAGTGCTGCAACCGCACCAGCCAGCCCGAAAAAAACGGCAAAACACAAGCGAGCCGCAAAACCTAAAACAGCTGCAAAGGCTAAAAAGACCCTAAAAAAAGCAACTTCTTCAAAGCAACAGGATAATTACCAAAAAGTTAACCGTATCTGGCCTGACTAAAGCTGAAGTTAAAAGAATGCGTTGAGGCTACTGGGGTGCAGCGGTTAATGATGGATGAACCAGATTCATTAATTCTTTAAGAACATTAACCATCAGCCCGGCCAATAGAAGTACGCGTTTTAAGCTGTTTAATATGAACAAGGTTGACTGCTAGCATGAGCTAGTACATAGTCAGCCCTGTTCTCAAATCCTGGGAACTAAGCTCCAAGAAAAATTAAGGCTCGGTGTTCCCTATGACGACTTCCAGTCAAGACGAATCCTACAAATCCATGTCTGCCAGGCCGGATCATTTGATCAGGCATGCTACCTTTCGCCAGTTACAAATATTTGAAACTATCTTCAGACTTGGCAGTTTTACTCGGGCTGCTGAAGAGTTATTTCTAACCCAGCCGACGGTTTCCATGCAGGTTAAGAAATTGACTGATGCTATCGGATTACCGTTGTTTGAGCATGTGGGAAGAAATGTTGAGCCCACCGACGCGGGCAGGGAGCTGTACCAGGCCTGCCGTCAGGTGTTCGAAATATTAGCCAATGTCGAAATGAAAATGGCGGATTTACAGGGACTTAAAAGGGGGCGCTTACGTATCGGTGCGATAACCACCGCCAAGTACCTTGCTCCTGAAATGCTGGGACAGTTCAGCAAGGAATATCCAGGCATTGAGCTGGCATTAAAGGTTACTAATCGTGAGCGAATCATTGAAAGGATGCAGGCCAATGAGGATGATCTGTATATCATGGGACAGGCTCCCAAGGGTGAATTTGATGTCATTACTTATCCATTCGCCCCGAATCCTCTGGTCGTGATGGCCTCAAGAGAGCACCCTTTGGTGGGTAAGAAAAAGATATCCATGGAAAGGCTCAGCGAAGAGTATTTCATCATGCGGGAGCCCGGTTCAGGTATCCGCGATGTCACCTTGAAAAAATTCCATGAGCAAGGTTTGCGTCCGAAAGTTCGGATGGAACTAGGCAGTAATGAAGCGATAAAACATTCAGTCGTGGGTGGATTGGGGTTGGCGGTGCTATCTCTGCATGCCTTAACCCTGGAAGGGGCTGAAGGCCCAGTTGCATTGCTCGATGTTGACGGATTTCCAATCATGCGTCACTGGTATATCGTATATCCCAAAGGGAAGGAGCTCTCTTTAGCGGCACAGGCGTTCCTGGATTTTGTCAAGGATTTAGAGCCTAAAATCTGCCGGCGTATGCAGACTAACTGGCCAGCGATGAAGAAATACCTGCAACCGAAAAAAGTTGAATCCTATAATTCTTAAGATCTAAACATTAAAAAGTGCTGTCAGAGCTATCCATCATAAGAATGTCCGAAATTAAATCGCTACCTTTTTTTAAACAACCCTTTTTATTATGAGTCAGTAATTATCCATGTCTTTAAGTGGCCTCTATTCGAAAATATATCTCGATATTATCAATGACCGGGTTCAATTACCTTCAATGCCAGAAATTGTGGTGCGCTTGAGGGATATTTTGAGCAAGGACGATTATACGACTATTAATCTTGCCAGGGTCGTGCAGGCCGATATTGGTTTGAGTACCTACCTGATCAATATTTCAAATAGCCCTGTTTATCGAACGCGGGTAAAAGCGACAAATGTTGAGTCTGCTATCCGCATGATGGGCATCTCGGCGTTCTCTAATATTATCAATACCTATGCATTGAAATCATTGACCGATACTGGGGCCTTGAAAAATAAGACTCTAATTAGGGAGTTCTGGAAATTGAGTGCTTACCGAGCCGCTATTTCAGCTGCCTTGTCGAGGCAAGTGAAGGGTATTGATGAGAACCGTGCATTACTGTCTGGCCTGATACAAGAGGTCGGGGTATTACCGGTATTGATGAAGTTGAAAGAAGATCAATTTGAAGGTCTTCCACTGGATCAGGCCATATCAGACTTGCAAGAGTACAGTACAAAAATCGGCACGCTTATAGCGCGTAAATGGAATTTTGACGATGAATTGCTGGCCGTCATCGAAAATGCCGGTAATTATGCTTATCCAGGATCAAATCAAGTGGATCTGGTCGATATTGCCAATATGTCACGTTTACTGAGCCAGATCGGCAGTAAAAATATTCAATGGCCTGACATAGATCAGGCACCCTGCCTGAATCGTTTCAACCAGCTAGGTTTGAACTATGAAAACATTCTGCAACTGTTAAAAGAGGCCAAGGAAGATATTCAGGCTATCCGACAGGTACTGTTGGGTAGTCTCAAGTAACTCAAGCTATTAATTTCAGATTATTGGACACTACCAGTTTTATAATAAAATCTCGTCAAGGCGATAGGAGCCTGGGCCTTAAATTCCCAATAATAAACCTTGATCCAAGTCAACCCTCTTTCTAATACAGTTTGTCCCCACTTCAATACGGGAGTAGCCTGAAAATATAAACTAAAGAAGTGGGTGGATTATGAAAGTATTTATCTTGAATACTGCTTCATGGATTAAGCTCATCCTGCTTACTTTTATCATCGCAGTTTCCGCTTGTGGTGGCGGTGGGGATGGTGATGATGAAGAGGATGAAGTTGTCATTAAGTCCCTATATGATTTTACGATTGGAGGTCCCATATCGGGTGATGGAGATTCTTATATAAACATCACAAGAGGCGAGGATTTTTCTTTGGAAGTAGAGCCCAGCATAGTGGGTTCTTTAGACTGCAATCAAACCACTGAAATTTGTAATGTACAGTATTTGGGTTCATTGACAAATGTACCCACGACCATTTTGATAGAAAATCCAGGTGAAGAGATTTTTGCTGATACCTTAACCATTACTTTGGATGGTTTAATACTCTTCAACTCTACCGTCTCTGATAATCCCACATCGGGAACTTTTCTCATTGATCGTTCTCAGGGTAATGATATTTCTGTAGAAATCACGAGTTGTACAGGTGGCTCGGTCGAGGTTACGAGTACGACGACGAACTGCTATTCTTGGAGCGATTTTGAAGATCTAACCGATAACCCTGGTGCCAGTGATGACGCATTGGCGGCTCTCGTTTTTGAAGTAGTGACATTTATCGTCGAACAAGGCTTGAATACATTGGAAGTATTTCCGTTATTGGTCGACGACGTATTCGCTACGACCAACCCTTTATTTGATCAATGCGAGGACTACGAAGGTTCATGGGTTGGAGGGCCGCCTGTCCCCGGGGGGTTCGAATTATTATGGGATGATGCCAATTCAAATAGCCAGGTAGGACCGGGCGACAGTTTAAGTCAAACTTTTACTGAGTGTTGGCTGGGTGATGTCGAGGAAGGTGTATTAATCAACGGTATGATTGATCACGAGGGCTATTTGGAGGTCATAGATAGCCTGGGATTACTGACACGCATCGGCTTTAACTATGTTGAACTAGGAAGTGGTCTTGCCCCGATCGTTTACACAGGGACAACAAATGTGGGTGGTATCATAGAAACTGACCCTCCCTTATCTATAACGGGTAGATTTGCGATCGATTTTAATTAATGAATCACCAATATGATTACTGAAGCCACCTCTCTTGGGGTGGTTTTCTTAAGTAGTTCAATAATTTATTGGGGAAAACAGGGGTTTTAAAAAACCTTTATCTAGACCGGCTGTCCATAGTCTTTGATCTAGGTCAATCCTGCAATCAACTTACATTGCCGCTTTATATGCCGAGGAGTAGTCTGAAACCATCAAAAAATCAGGGGTTAAAATCATGGCAATAGCGGGTTCAGTTTCTTTTGTATGTGATCATTGTGGGAAGCAACATGCTTTGGGTGCCAGTGAACTTGAATTCCAGGTTGCGGCGGTAACTGAAGATAAAATGGGCGAGCATATTCATTATGTTTTTGAGTATGAAGCCGACTGTGATGGTTGTGGTAAACGCATTGATATCGAGTTTGAAGTTTGGGAGTATCCCTTGGGAACCATCAACCATAAAGATTTCACCATGTCTGGTGCCAAGGATATCCAGGAGCGTTTTGTAGTCGCTCACCCCCAAACCTGATATCAATAATTAGCCAGAAATGCATCGATAATACGGACCAGCGCTTCAGTTTTTTCTGAATCCAGCGCATCGGGGTGAGGGTCGGCGAACTGGCCAGTATCATTGTCAAAATAACGCCCGGTCGCATGGTCAAATTCGTCTGATAAGGCGGCGCGCACAAGAATGTCGGCACCAATGCGAATATCATGCCCTTCAAAGCCAAAGCCTTCTTTAACCATCTTGGTTGCGAGTAACGAACCCGGATTCACGGCTACAATGGTTGGGCCATTGTTTTTAGGTGCCCTGCCCATTTCAATTGACCACATGGTGATCGCTAATTTACTTTGTGAATAGGCGTCCATATCTGGCATAGGAACATGCTTCACCACCGCATTGAGGTTGACTGGAGACTGTGCTGCTGAGGACAGGTTGATAATCCGGCCGGAGCGGTTAATGATAGGAAATAGCTGTTGGGTTAAATAATAAGGTGCCAGAGTGTTCACGGCAAATCGTACATCCAAACCATCTCTGGTAACAGTGTTGCTGGACTTGAGTACACCTGCATTATTAATCAGTATATCTAGATGGTCGTGTCTTGCGATCACTTGATCTGACAGTTTCCGAACGGTGTGCATATCCGAGAGATCTGCGAGATAGCTTTCTATATTTCCATCAGCGGAAAACTGGGATAAGATTTTAACAACCTGGTTGAGCTTGTCAGGATTGCGTCCATGCAACAATACCTGGTGACCTTGAGAGATCAACGTTTTTGCTGTTTCCAGACCGATACCATCGGTCGAGCCTGTGATTAAAATCTTTTTTGGCATTGAGTGGGTATTGTTATCCTAATAGAATAAACAAAGTAGCTGATTATACCGAAAAGTTAAGCCTGGTTTTACGAGTCGGCTTCTGAAAGACTAAAAATGTGTTGAATTAGATAAGAGCGCTAAATTGATATTTGATTTCAAATTTGTCTTTTCATCTCACTATTAAAGCTCATCAACTGATAACATAAGCTGACGCTATATAAAACGTAAGCAGTACATATCAACCGGTTTTGCGGGTTTGTAATCAGTGAATTTTTGGATGATGCAGTTAAGGTCGTCTCCATTACCCGGTTTAAAAGAGGAGCGGATTTATCGTATCAGGATGCACTTTATGTATTTTTTAATGAAACCTTCGTCCAGCATTTGGTGTTGAGATGATGGCTATGTCGAGTCGATCATGGTGGCGTAATTGTATTCTGCATGAAGATGCCGAAATCGAGGCCATCGATAGCATGGAAGGCGAATTATCGCGAGTCAGTAAAGAGTTAACCCAGATTCGTGAACTGATATCCAGCCTTGAACTCTGTCATCACAAGGCTGAGAGGTGGGTTGACAATATACTTGAAGGCATCGCAACCGGTAAAACCACCAAGGGATTGGGTACCCGAGCGCCAGGACAGATGCATCCCAGAGAGGAAATGTCCAAGCAGGCCTGCAGCGCCCTCTCAGCATGGGTGGCGGGTTGCCCGGCTGCCGCTATGGATTCGAGCATAGGTCCTGTCGCCGCTTCACAGCTGCTTGGATGCTTGGGTAAGCGTACCGCTTTAAAAGAGTGGCAAATACAGCGCGTCATTGAAAAAATTCGTAGTTGGAGTGATTGGCCCCGGTCTGAAAAGGATCCAAGCACTCAATATGTATGGCTTTCTTATGGTCAACAGCATTGCCCCGAACACTATAGTGAGCACGAACCATTCTGGCAGAAGACCGTGGAAACCTTTCCATTTGAGGACCTGCAAGGGATGGATGGTAAAGAATTCTCATTGGGATTAGCTATAGATATGCTATGGACTTGTCACTGGAATTTTTTAGAGAACCTACAGATCCTACTTGAAGTGATCGGAGGCAACGTGAGATCAGGAAAAACTTTCGCGGCCTGTGCCTGGAATATTACTCTGACACCTATTCGTCCAAGGATGCAGATTATCAGTAATAGTTTAAGGCAATATTGCGGGCAATCCTTACCGGATAAAAAAATAGACAATTCGATAATCCAGCAATTGGGTGAGCCCACTCTAGAAAAACTTTGGCTTGCCGCATCCCTAGATAAAACGATCAGACTTCAGCTTGATTTATGAAGTTAACTGGATCCTGAGAGATATTACATTGAATTTTAGGGTATTTATATTGAAGAGAACTCGTTAGTATTATAAGGACAGAATTCATTGAGATGAGTTGATATGAAATACGTTAAGCTCGGTAGTAGTGATTTGCAGGTATCAAAAGTTTGCCTGGGTTCAATGACATGGGGCAGTCAGAATAGCGAGGCAGAAGCTTTCGAACAGATAGATTATGCCTTGGGTGAAGGGATCAACTTCATTGATACGGCAGAGATGTATGCCGTCCCACCAAAATCTGAAACCTGCGGTTTAACCGAAACTTACATTGGTAATTGGCTGGCAAAAAATCCGGACAAACGCAAGGACATCATTTTGGCAACTAAAATTGCAGGCAAGGGGATACCTTGGGTTCGGGATGGCAACATGATTAGTGGCCCGGCCATAAAAGAGGCGCTGGATGGATCGTTAAAAAGACTTCAGACAGATTATATCGATCTCTATCAATTGCATTGGCCCAATCGGTCTCATCCGCATTTTGGACGCCATTGGCCTCAAACTATTAACTATCAGAAGATCGATGTGGTCCGCGAAAGAGAAGAACACCTTGAGATCCTCACCGCTCTCGATGATTGTATTAAGGCTGGGAAAATTCGTTATTGCGGTTTATCTGATGATACTCCTTGGGGCATTAATGAATATTTACGCCTCTATGAGAAGTATTCTCTACCAAAAGTGGTATCGATTCAAAACGAGTTCAATTTATTACATTTAATCGACTCCCCTCATCTTGTAGAAACTTGTATATTGAATGATGTGGCTTATTTACCCTGGTCACCCCTGGCCGGAGGTGCTTTATCCGGTAAATACCGAAATGGTCAAAAACCCAAGGGCTGTCGTTGGACCATAGAACAGCGAAATGGTATTTTTCGTGATACCAGCCAAGCACATGCTGCTATTGAAGCCTACTATGAGGTTGCTCAACGCAATAACCTGTCGTTAACCCAAATGTCATTGGCCTGGGTGTATCAATTCAGTGGTGTTACGTCAACGATTATTGGGGCAACTTCCTTAGAGCAATTAAAAGAGGATATCGGCGCCTATAAACTGACGTTATCTGAACAGGTCAGGCATGATATTGATCAGGCCATCAAACGTTTTCCGATTCCGTTCTGATGGTCAATACTTTCAGTTTTAAAGCGCATCATGGCATAAGCCATAAAACATAGATAAAGCTGGGCCCGGTCGGTGACTGACAAATCAAAGTCTAACTGGTCTTCCAAGGTGACGCGTGAAAGTCATGCGTTAGATCTTGAACAAGGATTATTTACCTGGAATGATCCCAAAGAAATTGCAAGTTCCCTGAAACGGTCAGCCGATAGCAGTCGCCATCGCAAAACAGAGCCTTTTCGATCCGCGATGTCAATGCTCGTGTTTTATATTAATCGCGCGGGTAGAAATCTACCCAATGATCAAAAGCGTATTTTGGAACAGGCCAAGCATGAACTGCGAAAACTCTATGGGCGTGAATCTGTATGATTTTTCGCTCACTTTTTGCCTTTTATGTTCGCATGAAAGTGGGACCGATGTTTTAAATGGGCAGGTTGCCCCCAATCTCTTTGAATTTGCTGACAGGGTTGAATGAGGAAACCGGGCTTATGTTCTCAACCTGATTAAGGATGGTAGGTATAATGTTGGCGCGGTGTATATCGTCTCGCATCCCCAAAAAAATAGAGACATAATATTCTAATGACAGGTTATTATAATATTTACGGTAAAGCTCTAGATGAGTAAAAAACACCAAAAAGTACTCTCTGCAATTTTCAGTGATCATCCCAGTAGTAATATTCACTGGAAAGAAATTGAATCATTGTTAAAACATCTAGGTGCTGAATTTAGAGAAGGTACGGGCGCCAGTACTGTAGCTATTATCGATCAGAAAGAATTCACCATTCACCGAGGCAGTCATGGTTCAACGATATCCAAACAGAGTTTACATGATCTTAAGAAATACCTTGAGTCTGTCGATGTAAAAAGCCATTAGGATTCATAAGAAAAATATGTTTTTGCCTGTGAAAAAAAAGAAGAGGCATGTGACGAGAATCTGGTCTTTCTATTGATGCCGACCCAGGTTTATCTGTTACTATTTAGAAGAAAAATATCATCAAATAAAAAATGACAAAAACTACAAGATTTTTTTTGATTATCCTTTCTGTTTTTATCCTGTCTTCTTGTGCAGCAGGCAATGCAGCGTTCAATGCAGATAATCCAGCAGGTTTCTGGTATGGACTTTGGCATGGAGTTATTTCCGTAATCGCCTTATTAATTCATCTTTTTAATGAAAATGTTGGTGTGTATGAAATCAATAATACAGGTGGCTGGTACGACTTTGGATTCTTACTCGGAATAATAATAGTTTGGGGAGGCGGTTGTCATGCGAGCTGTAAGTCAGCTAAAGAAAAAGAAAGGGAAAAAGAGTGGGATGAAATTGGAGAGAAGGTAGAACAAAAAATCATGCGAAAACTAAAACATTGGGCCGAGGATGAACATGGTGATGATACATTCAAGGAATGGGAGGAAATTGGAGCAAAGGTGGAGCAGAAATTAAAACGCAAGATCCGAGAGTGGGCGGAAAAAGAATAGTAGGTAGTGATACTGCGAACTAAAGATAGGGTTAAACATGATTGATTGTCGTGCCCACAACACTGCAGTATAAAATATAAATTTTCCAACGAGTATTAATCTATTCAAATCCTTCAACTAGAGAATGTGAATGGGAATCTGGGATCAGGTTAAGTCATTAGCTGAACAGACACCGCAAAATAGAAATCGATATATTGATTTTCTTCGAGCGGCATCAATTCTCATTGTGATCATTGGGCACTGGTTGATTGCGACCGTTTATTATATTGACGGCTCACTAAGTAGCGATCATCTTTTTTCTATTCAACCATCGACGCGTTGGTTAACCTGGTTCTTCCAGGTCATGCCGATTTTTTTTATAGTGGGCGGTTATTCCAATGCAGCTTCTCTTGAAAGTTCCTATCGTAAAGGGCAGGGATACGCAAGCTGGCTGGCTTTAAGACTTCGTCGTTTGCTGGTCCCACTTTTAATGTTACTGATTGTGTGGGCAATCATTGCGATGATCATGCATGGCTTTCATGTCAAACCATCGCTGATTCAACTCACCTCACAGGCTTCATTAATACCCATCTGGTTTTTAGCCATATACATCATGGTCGTCATTCTGGCCCCTATAATGTATAAGATATGGCAGAGACTGGGTTTTCTCTCTATTGCAATTTTTATCGCAATAATGACTCTGAGCGATATCATTTTTTTCAATACCGAGGTTCACTGGTTAGCATGGAGTAATTATTTCTGGGTGTGGCTGGCAGTACATAATCTGGGTTTTGCCTGGCGTGAGGGGCGCTTGAGTGGTTCTCGGTTTTTATTGATCTTATCCTTTATAGCGCTGTTAACGTTGTTTATATTGGTTTTCCTGGGTCCTTATCCGCTGGCTATGGTGGGTTATCCTGGCCAGGAATTATCCAACACCACGCCTCCCAAAATCACGTTAATTGTACTGGCGATGCTCCAGTTTGGCCTGTTGCTATCTTTTGAAAATGTTATGCGAAAGAAACTGGAAAATTTGAGATTATGGACAATCACAGTGTTTATCAACAGCATGATTATGTCGATCTATTTATGGCATGTCACGGTGATGATAATTTTTATATCGGTGCTTTACCTTTGGGGTGGATTTGGACTTGGAATTGAGCCAGGCAGTATTAACTGGTGGATCTCACGCCCTCTCTGGCTGGGAGTTTTATTGTTACTATTATTCCCCGTTGCATTGTTGGTCTCTCCCCTGGAACGGATCTCGCGCTCCTCAAGGTCAGCTATTCCTTCATCATTTAGACAAGTAAGCGGTGCAATGATGATATGTCTTGGCGTTGCATTATTGGCTAAGTTTGGATTCGCGACTGACTCGATACCATTCTACGGTATTCCTTCATTCTTATTGATAGTGGTCGGTGCATGGATCAGTGGGGTAGTAACCGGATATAAAAGGAAAAAAAATAATTCTTAGGAGTATCAGAGGCGGCTTAAATATTTTTCTATCATGTTACCCGGGAATAATCACATTGTAGAGACCCGCCCTGGTTTTTATATCGTGGAATGAGTAGGTAATAGAACGTGCTAATATATTAGGCTCGTTATTGCTACTTGCATTAAATAAGAGTAGATTTGTGCATAAACTACAATGACTCATGACAGCCTATAACCGGGGATTGAGATTATGAAGACTCCAGTAACCGTTGCCCTGATCAGTCTATCACTGATGCTATTGCCGATGACTGCTCAAGCGGGTTTTTGTGGATCAGGTAAGAAAAACAAACGTCATTATTATCAGACCTATACCCCTCATTATTGGCTTGGGCAGACCATGCCTGTGCGTTACTATTATTATTCCTATCCTACATCGATGGCTTATTATTAGTCGATAGTTGATGAGCCGCTTACTGCTCGGACATGCTTCATTCTAGAACAGGATGGCTCCACCAAATGACCAGGCTGTTATATTTGCACCACCCGATATAAATTGGTCACCAAGTTCTTGAAGTTTTTCAAATTCTAACCTGAGTTGATATTGGTTCTTATCAACACTTTCAAACTCCCATAACAAGCCTGCACCATATGTAAAATTACTTTCGTCCTCACTGGAGGTCTCGGTGATGGTGGTCGTTCTGGTGTAACTGGTGTCAGATGTCATGTGTCCCATCTTGGCAAACAACTCCAATTCTTCAGAAATGGGTATGAGCGCTAATAAAGAGATATTGATACCTTCTGATTTGGCAGTGGTGACCTGAGAAGTGCTCTTGTCCTTGATATTACCAGTGTCTTGAAAAGAAGCTTCAATCGCAAAATTAGGATGGAACTTGTAGCCTCCATACATCTTAAAGAAGGTATCATCACCATCACAGTCGTAATCAAAATAATCACATTCTTGATCAGCTGCGCTGAAACCTAATGAAAAACCAACATATTTTTCTTCAGCATGGGCAATTGAAAACGAAAAAACCAAGAAAACAAAGATTAATCTCATTGTTGATTTCATAACTACCCCTCCTTTTTGAGGATATCTTAACTATTACAATACACTTGCTGAATCATCTGGACAAACCTATCCCAGTGACATTTTGACTTGGATCAACGATTTTTTATTGATCATATATTTACAAATAAACAGACATTTATAAATTTGGTTATTGTTAGATTCAGTACCAGTAGCAGAGATCAAAAATCAAATGGGTATCAGGAAATTGATAGGTAGTGATTCCGAATCAGTACATCTTATTTTTTCAAAATTACCCGCATTAGAAGTATAGCTATGATATGTATTTACAAGCTGAAATCGGGGGTTAAATGCTTGATATATATCATTTTTATTTCTTGTAGATGATGATATAAAAATAAATAGAGTAGGGAGTTAACAAAAGGAGGTGAATGCAATGAAAGACAAGAAAATATTAAAAAAAGATAGAAGTAGCCAAAAAAGCTATTTAGCTGCTCTGGGTAAATTCGAACAACGTATAGAAGATATGTTCCATAATTTATGGCATAAAGATACTGAGAGTGAGCGTTTTCCAGATCTGTTTTCATTCGACTCTTTCAATCACTTTCCGAAGATGGATGTCGTTGATCGTGATAAAGAAATCTTTGTTCAAGCTGAGCTCCCCGGATTTGAAAAAGATGATCTGGATATCTCGCTTACTAATAATCGCCTTGTTATTAAAGCGAAGGCCAGACATGAGAAAAAAGAGGAAAAAGGCGATTACTTTAGAGAGGAGATTAGCAAGAGTGAAGTATATCGCTCCGTGTTGCTACCAGATGAAGTTGAGGGTGACAACATAATCACTTCTTTTAAAAATGGCATTCTTGAGTTAACGATGCCCAAGCATGAGAAATCTCATCGCAAGCAAATCAAGATCGATTGATTTGAATGCACAGTATCATTGTTATCATGGGTACTGTGCTTCTTTAGTGATGTGGCTTGTATTATTCCTTTAATTTATAACCTATATGAGTCCATCCACCTTCTGGGTTATTTTATTACTCGCATTCCTTTCAGGTTTAACCACCATTATAGGTGTTTTCTTAGCTGTTAATACAGCAAGAAATCCTAGATCAATAGCCCTGGGTATTGGATTTTCAACAGGTATCATGTTGTTGATTTCATTATTTGAGTTATTACCAGCAGCAGTTTTTACCAGCAATCTTCAACAGGCATTAACAGCCTTTGTAGCGGGTGCATTCTTCTTGTTAATCCTAAACTGGATCATCCCTCATACGCACTTATTTCAAGAAACAGGACGGATGAACCATCGTTTAATACGAAGCGCCTATCTAGTTGCACTGGGATTAATTCTTCATGATTTCCCAGAAGGTTTTTCGATGGCTAATTCCTTTCTGACTGAATCTTCATTAGGTCTAATGGTAGCAATTGCTATTGCGCTACATAATATTCCCGAAGAATTTGCAATTGCGGCACCTTTGGTATTATTGAAAAAGAAACGCCTGCTCTATCAGGCTGCATTTATTTCTGCAATGGCAGAACCGGCTGGTGCCTTAATGGGTTTATATGCAGCTTACTTAAGTTTAACCCTGGTCCCTTTATTTCTCAGTTTTGCTGCTGGTGCAATGGTCTTTATATCTGTTCATGAATTGGTTCCGCTGGCCAGGCGTTACGGGTCCACTCAAGTTTTTATTTTGGGGATAATGTTAAGCATCTTAATTTATACTTTTCTGTCAGTCTTCCTACCTTAGCCATACTTAGGGTTAATATGGTTATTGACTTGAAAAACTGATGTGATCTTTAATGCTGGTCTACCTTTACCTTTAATAACCCAGTTTGAAACTACAGGGTTTTTCTTGAGATAACCAGGACTAAACGGCTCAATTTATCATTCTGTCTTTGCGCGCTTTATGAAGCTTTTTATAGCTCTCGATCAATCTTAGGTGCTTCTCCAATCCTTCCAATTTGATACTGGTTTTGGTTAAGCCATAAAACCTGACTTCGCCAGTAATTGAGCCAACCACATTATCCATAAGCGCGTTGCCGAACATCCTTCTCAGATTGCACAGGTAGTCTTCCAGTTCCAGGTCATCATTGAGCGTGATCTCCAGTGCTGCATGAGTCGCTTGATAGAAAAGGCCTCGTTCTACGGTGTTGTCATTGTACTGTAGAAAAGCGGCTACCAGTTCAATTGCCTTTGTATACTCCTGGAGCGCGAGGTAGATAAGAATTTTCAGTTCAAGGATGGTGAGTTGTCCCCAAACTGTATTTTCATCAAACTCGATCCCAATCAAGGTTCTGATGTCCATATAATTATCTTCTTGACTCGCTTCCAGTCGTTCAACCAGTTGTGAAAGTTGGTGATCTTCCAGTGAGTGGATATTGAGGATATCTGATCGGTATTGAATCGCTTTATTGGTGTTATCCCAGATGAGATCTTCAACCGGATAAATCTCTGAATATCCAGGTACCAGGATCCGACAGGCAGCCGCCCCAAAATCATCGTAGGTAGCAATATAAACCTCTTTACCCAGTTTGTTCAGTATCCCCATAAGAGTGGCATTCTCTTCTTCATTGGTGCCGGAGAAATCCCACTCACAGAATGGGTAATCATGCTTGGCGCTGAAAAAACGCCATGAAAGCATCCCGGTTGAGTCGATGAAGTGTTCAACAAAGTTGTTGGGCTCGGTAATCGCCAGGCTATTGAAGGTTGGTGGCGGTACATCATTCAAGCCTTCAAAACTGCGGCCCTGTAACAATTCAGTCAGACTTCGTTCTAGTGCTACCTCAAAGCTTGGATGGGCACCAAATGAAGCAAACACACCACCGGTTCTTGGGTTCATCAGGGTAACGCACATGACAGGAAATTGTCCGCCCAGTGAAGCATCTTTGACCAATACCGGGAAACCCTGTTGTTCCAGTCCCTTGATGCCCGCAAGTATGTGGGGGTATCTTTCTAGGATCGTCTGAGGCACATCAGGCAGTGCGATCTCCTGTTCGATGATCTGCCTTTTAACGGCGCGCTCAAATATTTCCGAAAGACATTGTACCTTGGCTTCGACAAGGTTATTCCCGGCACTCATGCCATTGCTCAGAAACAGGTTCTCCAAAAGATTGGATGGGAAATACACGGTTTGCTGATCCGATTGACGTATAAAGGGCAAAGCACATATACC
>JASJBW010000112.1 GCA_030066315.1 Gammaproteobacteria bacterium | reverse complement strand
AAAGCAGCCAAGTTGCTGGATGACGGTATCGTGGCCAGCGGCGGCAATCGACATGAGTCTGATGTGATTGCCTTGTATGAATTCAAAGCCGGTTCGGGTTCAAAGGCTTATGATACCAGTGGTATTGGTGAAGCCATGGATCTAACCTTGACCGGAAGTGTTTCCTGGTTGGGCGCTTATGGTTTGGATTTTGCTGGCGGTAAAGCGCAAGCCAGTATTGGCTCGAGCACCAAGCTCTTCGACTTGATACAGATCAGCCAAAGTTACTCGATTGAAACCTGGGTGATCCCGGATAATGTCACCCAGGAAGAAGCGAATATTATTGGCTATGACGTGGGGCCAAACCAGAAGAACTTTGCGCTGAGCCAAACATTGTACAATTACAATTTTGCTAACCGCACGGATCAGTCTGATGCCGCCGGGGAAGAATTCATTTCCTCCGAAGATGCGGGTGAAATTCTACAGTCCAGTTTGCAGCACGTGGTCGTGACTTACGACAATATTGAGGGCCGTCAAATATTTGTGAATGGCGAGTTACTCAGAGAAGCCGACACCCCGAATCCCATCGACGATCCGGTCAATGGATCAACCTCGATTTCGAATTGGGATACCACCATGGCCTTTGTGCTGGGTCAGAATGCCAATAATGGTCAGACCTGGGAAGGCAAGATTCGTATGGTAGCGATTCATAATGAAGTGTTGACGCCTGAACAGGTTTTGCAGAATTTTGATGTAGGTGTAGGTCAGAAATACTACCTGCTGTTTTCTGTGTCCGAAGAATTGGATCCCAGGATAGATTCTTGTTTTGATCCCGGGGCTGATCTAGTAGAAACGGATGACGATATCCATAACTGCTTTATCAAGTTTGAGGTATCCCAGTTCGACGAATACGGGTACCTGTTCCTAGAACCGACATTTATCAACCTGGATACCAACTGGACGCCGGCTGATTTCACCATCGAAAACTTACGTGTCGGTATCAATGGTAAAGAAGCGGTTGCCGGCCAGGCTTTTGCAACCATGTCAGCAGTTGTTAGCACTTCAAACGGTTACACAACAGCTGAAGGGCAAATGTTGTCAACGCGGGGTACCGTGATTGCACTGGAAAAAGGTGCCGGAGCTGATGTATTCTTTCTCACCTTCGAAGTTTTAGGTGATGAGACTTTTGATTATGTCGACATCTCACCGGTGATCCCGTCGGATCCAGCCGATGCAGATGCCGTGCCCGAGATTGGTGTGCGTACATTCGATGAAATCAATCAAACGATTTCTACTATGACCGGTATTCCAATGACTAATAGTGCGGTGAGTTCAGTATTCCAGCAATATCGTCAACAATTACCGGCCGTGGAGAATATTGATTCCTTCCTGTCATCTCACCAAATGGCCATAGCCCAGCTGGCTTTAACGTACTGCAGTGAACGTGTGGAAATAGATGCAGCGCTTTCAACGGGTGATACCAACCGCGGTATGTTTGTTGACTTCAATTTTGGTCAAAATGCCCCGATTGCCTTTGACGATCCTGGTGAAAAGAGTAATGCCATCAATCCTGTACTGGACGCGGTATTACTGAGTGGATTGGACCCTGCAAGCGAGGAAGTGATGCCTGACCGAACTGAAGTGGCCGATTTGCTGGGTTCGGATTCGCCTCAAACCCTGGTGGGTGATGCAGGTAACTATAGCTATGACAGTCTGATTACGGAAATGCTGAGTTGTCCGGTGCCGGGAGATCCGCACTTCAAAGATGATCCTAATATACCGGGTATCCAGGCATTATTCCCTTGTGATTACAACACTGATATCGATAGTGAAGGTAGAACTAAGGAAATCGTCAAAGCCATCTGTGCCGCTGCCGTGGGCAGTGCTGCCATGCTCATTCAATAGGTGATAGGTAGAGAACTATGACTAAGAAATCAGAATACTATAGAAAGGCATTACCTGTTGATGCACCTTTATTTCACCGTGATCATTCACGTCCGGTAAGCCGTCGAGACTTTATTCGTCAGGGATTCATGACAGGCTCTGCAACCATGTTATCGGGTGGGATTTTTACCTTGTTTGCTCATCCAAACCAGGCGCAAGCCGCACTCTCATCAGATATGGCTTCTCTTGCCAATGAAGTCAGTTGTGATTTAGGCGGCTTATCCGGTGATAGCAAGATTCCCTTTATCTGTTTTGACCTGGCGGGTGGTGCGAACTTTGCCGGTTCCAATGTATGTGTCGGTGGTGCTGGCGGTCAGGATGATCTGAATGCTATTGGAACTGCGGGTTACAGTAAATTAGGTCTGCCCGGCGACATGGTTCCTGGGCTGGATTCGACCAATTTTACCTTTCCGGCTCCTTCAGGAAATGGTATACCGATAACCAGCACCAACAATGACTTCATCAGTGATCAGTTGGGCTTAAAGTTTCATGCTGACAGTGCCTTGTTGCGGGGTATTCTGGATACGGTTGGCACAGCGGCCGTAGGTGACGTTGATGGCGCGATCATACCTGCACGTTCTGATAACGATACGGGTAATAATACTCATAATCCTCTATACGGAATTGCCATGACGGGCGCAAGCGGAGACGTGGTGACGTTAATAGGATCACGCAACAGTGAATCTGGTGGTAATTCCATGGCGCCGATGAATCAGATTAATCCAGAATTCCGACCTACCAAGGTTGATAGAGCCAGTGATGTAACCGGGATGGTGGATGTCGGTAATTTAACCGGTATTTTAAATCAGCCCGCTGATGTCACCGCTGTCATGGAATCCATGGCCCGGATTACTCATAAAAAGTTAAAATCAAGTGGTGTGAGCACGGGTTTGAGCCCCAGTGCCGATGAGGTCATTGAAGACCTGGTCCAGTGTGGTTATCTGAAATCTGCAGACCTCGCTGATCGTTTTGCCGGTAGAGACGTTAATCCCATTACCGATCCGAATATTACCTCAATATTTACCGAGGCTGGTTTGGATGTTACAGCTGACCGAGAATTTGAAAAAACAGCTTCTATCATGAAAATGGTACTCAATGGTCACTCGGCCGGCGGATGTGTCACCATGGGGGGTTATGACTACCATGGCGGAACCCGTTCAACCGGTGAGTTGCGCGATCGTCGTGCGGGCCGTTGTATCGGTGCCTGTCTGAATTACGCAGAGAAAGTCCAGAAGCCACTGATGATTTACGTCTTCAGTGATGGTTCGCTGGCCAGTAACGGTATGCCCGACAACTCTGCTGATGGGCGTGGAAAAGGACAGTGGAGTGGTGACAATTCATCGACAGCCTGTTCTTTCTTCCTGGTTTATAATCCCGGTGGTGCACCGTCACCCATCATAACCTCAAGACAAATCGGTCGTTTTGATAATGGCGCGTCGGTGGTCACTTCATCGAGCCCGGCAGCCAATAACGTGAACTTGTTGGTGGATACGCTGTTACTGAATTACATGGCCCTTAATGGAGATGAAGCCGCCTTTGATGCCACTTTCAATCATGGCCTGGGTTCTAATTTCATGGATTACGTGGTATTCAATCCGATTACGACGTGATGATGTGTCATGTAGATGTATCTCAAAAAAAAGCACGGCTTAGCAAAGTTATTTTTCTTCTTCATTGTTCCTAGTTTAAACCCAGCCATCGCCGGCTGGGTTAAATCGTCTGCGGATGTGTACAGTACTCGGGTGGTCGTGGAGTCCTGGCATGCAGACGAGTCTTATGCATCAGCCTGTAATAATCAGGTCATTGCCAATATGCACAGAATCGATGCCTTGATGAGCACCTACAAGCAGGACAGCGAAGTGTCTCGCATCAATGAACGGGCGTATCAAGAGTCCTTAAATTTAAGTGCTGAGGTTTTTTCTCTTTTACAACGTTCCCACCAGTTCTCAAAGCTGTCCAGGGGTGCATTTGATATCACCTATGCATCCATCGGTTTCAAGTACGATTACCGGGAACAAAAACAACCCAGTCTTGATGAAATTGACCGCTTACTGGATCGGGTTGATTACCGTAACCTGATTCTCGAAGATCAATCCGTAAAATTTTCCAAGCCTGGTATGCGCATTGACCTTGGCGGCATTGCCAAGGGACATGCAGTAGACCAGGGCATACAAATACTTAAGGATTGTGGTATCCAACATGCCATGGTCACTGCTGGTGGAGATAGCCATATTTTGGGAGACCGACAGGGGCGTGACTGGATGATTGGGATCCAGCATCCACGTAAAAAAGGCCAATATGTTTTAAGGATACCCCTGTCCAATACCGCGATATCGACTTCTGGAGATTATGAGCGCTATTTCATAACGGATAATGAACGTATCCATCACATCATCAACCCGGATACCGGTAAATCCGCCAAGAATTCCTGGAGTGCGTCGGTAATTGGGCCTGATGCGACGACCACGGATGCCCTATCTACAGCTGTTTTTATTTTGGGCGCACAACAAGGATTGGAATTAATTAACAGCCTTCCGGGTATCGATGCGATTATCATAGATGACCAAGGCGTTGTGCATTACTCTTCAGGCCTGATAAATCCCGATCAAGCCGGGTAAAATCTCCAGAAAATACTATAACTAGTGTACTGACTTAAACAGTATAGGAATGTTTCATGTTTAAACGCTACAGCGTGGCCGTATTCTTTTGCTTGTTAATGATCAATCCATTGACAATGATGGCCCAGGAAGAAGAAATAGAGGCTGAAGCCGAATCTGAAGTTGTTGAAACGACCGAGCTTCAACAAGACATCCAGGACTTGAAAAAAGAAGTCCTGAAATTGAATCGTAATCTATTCATTCTTGAAGAGGATTTACTCTTTCCGGCCAATACTCAGTTCAGTGTTTTTCTGTCGATGGACTCTGGTCAGCTATTTGACCTTGACTCTGTACAGTTAAAAATTAACGACAAGGTCATTGCCAATCATCTATACACCGAGCGTGAATTGTCTGCATTGAAACGTGGAGGTGTGCAACGACTTTACCAGGGGAACTTACCTTCGGGCACTCACGAAATCATTGCGTTATTTACGGGTAAAGGCCCCAGTGGCCGTGACTATCGACGCGGTGAAACAATCTCGGTGGAAAAAGGCAGTGACCCACAATTCGTCGAATTACAAATCATTGACGATGCAACGAAAGAGCAGCCTGAGTTCAAAGCCCGAATTTGGGATTAACCCACATTTTTCAGCATGAGAATACCCGTCACTTTCATTGTCAAAGTTTTGTTCCCGAGCATATTCTTGTGCTGGGCGACTTTGTCTGTTGCGGATGAAAGGCATGATCAGTCAATACAGGACTTGCCCTATGGATTAGCATTGTATGAATTTTTCAAGGATAAACCCCTGGCTGCTATTACCGAGCTGGATGTGGGTAAATTTCGTGAACGCTTGACTCAACAACCTGACGACGCGGAATTACTGCTTGGCGGATTATATTTTGCTTACGGTTTACCTGATGAAGCCCAGTCCATATTTAATCAGCTGATCGATGAAAAAACGGAAGAAGATACGCAAAACCGTATCTGGTTTAATTTGGCTCGTGTGCATTATGAACAAGGTAAATTTTCTCAATCCCTGGAGTTGTTGAAACGAATCGAAAATAATCTACCACCGCAACGTGAAGCACAAAAACATCACCTGTTAACCAACTTACACCTACGCAACCAGGATTACGAGCAAGCCAGCAAGTCAGCAGGAAAAATTAAATCGGAGAGCATCTGGCGTCCCTACTCCGCCTACAATTTGGGAGTGGCTCTGGCCAAATCAGAAAATAATGAACAAGCTAATGATTGGTTAAATAAAGCCACCGCTTATGAATCGGATAATCAGGAAGTACTGGCATTATTGGATTCTACACATTTGGCTTTAGGCCTGAATGCCTTGAGGCAGCGTAAAGCTGAAGAAGCAATCGATAATTTTATTAAGATTCGTCTTTCCGGACCTTTATCCAATAAAGCCTTATTGGGAACGGGGTGGGCATGGAGTCTAAAAGAAGCTCCCGATCAGGCATTAAATTACTGGCTGACATTGAAAAACAAGGGGCAGATCGATGGTGCAACTCACGAGGCTATTCTGGCGATCCCGTATGCTATAGAACAGAAAGGCAACAAGGTATTGGCGACCCAATATTATGATCAGGCTGCACGTAATTACGATGAATTATTGTTGCAGATGGATTCAATTATCGAACGCATACAAGATGACCAATTGATTGCGACTTTGCATCAGCAACATTTGGTTGATGATGCATTCGGCACCATGATACAGCAAGAAACCCTGCTATCAGCCAATACACCCTATCTGCATCAATTGTTTGCCAGTACAGATTTTCAATTGGAAATCAGGCATTACCAGGAGTTACTGGACATACAGGCTAGTTTACAACGCTGGCAGAATGAATTACCGGTTTTACAGCTCATGCTGGACGAACGCAAACTATCATTTGAACAGAAACGTCCACTGGTAGAACAAACTACCAGCTTTACAGAGTTAGAAGATTTAAAAACGCGACGCAATGAATTAGCCGATGAAGTTACCCGGATAGAACAGCAAGAAGATTACCTGGCGCTTGCTTACGAAGATGAGGTGGACTATCTGGAGCAACTTGAAGATATTGAACGCACTTTCAGGTTGTTGCAAGATCAACAGGACTTTTCAGAAGAGCAGGAAAAATTTCGTTTATTATCAGGTTTATTAAATTGGCAAATCAGTACTGATTTTCCACGTCGATTTTGGGCCGTTAAGAGTGAACTTATTCAACTCGATCGTGCGATGGAAAAAGCTTCAGCATCCGCGGAATCTTTAGCTCAGTCAGCGGATTTAAACGAGGTCAAGCTCGATGATTTTTCATCTCGAATCATCGGACAGGATGCATTAATTGCTGAACATCTTAATAAGGTGGCAGAGTTAATTCAACAACAGCAACAGCTTATCAATGGTCTGGCTATTAAAGATATCGAAACTCAGAAAAATCATGTTAGGCAACTGAGGCTCAGTGCGCGTTATTCATTGGCAAGGTTATATGACGAAATCGCGAGTGAGGATAAGCTGCAATGAAATACCGATTACTGCTGCTTGCACCACTGACATTACTGTTGTTTTCCTGTGCCAGTAATGATTCCAATTTTGGCCCTACCCTAGCCGATGTTGAACAACAGCCCGTAGAACTCGAACCAACAGTTGAATTTACTATTAACCGTCAACAGGTTATCGATAGTTACCGTGAGTTAGTAGCGATTATTCCTGGAGGGGAGAAATACGGTAAAGAAATGCAACGCCTGGCGGATCTTGAGCTTGAAGCTGGATTGGATAATAAAATGTCCGAAGATCCTAAACTGGCTTTACAAGGTGAGCTCGAATCCAAACTGGCGATACAGCGTTATGAACAATATCTCGAAACCTATCCTAACCGAGAAGATAATGATTTAATTTTGTATCAGTTGTCACGTGCTTATGCATTACAAGCTGAAGCTGACAAATCACGTCGGGTGATGGACCAATTGGTCAGCCAATTCCCGGAGTCAAAATATATCGATGAAATCCAGTTCAGGCGGGGTGAAAACCTATTTGTGGATGGGCGATATGCATCAGCAGAATCGGCCTATGGAGTTGTGGTTAATCAATATCAAGATTCCGTCTATTATGAAAAAGCACTGTATAAGTACGGTTGGACTCAATTTAAACAAAATCAGTATGACGAGGCCATTAACAGCTATGTTCAATTGCTGGATTTTTATCAGCAACAACAAAAACTGGATCAGATAAAATTGGCTGAAGGTTTGGCGCGCGCTGAAACCGAATTAATGCAAGACGTACTGCGTGTTATCAGCCTGTCATTTTCTTATCAATCTGCCCGTCAACCTATCAGCCAATTTTTTAATCGTAATGGCAAGCGAGAATACGAGCCCCTGCTCTATAAAAATCTGGGTGAATTGTATATTAGTAAAGAGCGTATAACGGATGCCAGCGATATCTATTTATCCTATGGTGAGAACTATCCCTTTTCACGTTATACCCCGGTATTTCATAGTCTTGCGATAGCGGCCTACAAGAAAGCCGGCTTTGCTTCCCTGTTGTTACCTGAAAAGGAACGTTATGTAAAAACCTACAACAAGGGTAGCCCCTTTTGGGCCCAACAGACGCCTGAAGATCAAGCATTATTGCAACCCATGCTGACGGCACACATGTCGGATATCGCAACGCATTACCATGCTACTGCCCGGGCAAGTAAAAAAACCGTTGACTATAAAAAAGCGGCGGACTGGTATCAGCTGTATCTGGATTCATTTCCTGCTGATGAAAAAGCACCGGATATCAATTTCCTGTTGGCAGAGTCCCGGTTTGATGCGCGTCAATTCCAGCAAGCCGTTAATGAATATGAAAAAACCGCTTACTTATATCCTCCTCATAAAAATAGTGCAGAAGCGGGTTATGCAGCGCTGATCGCTTATAACGCATTGTATAAGATCAGTAAGACTGAAAATAAGGGGCGTATCAATGAGCAGCTGATTCAGAGTTCATTACGTTTTAGTGATGAGTTTCCTGATGATAAACGAATGCCGGCGGTACTCTTAAATACGGCAGAGCAGTTCTTTGATCTGAAACGTTATCGGGAAGCCAATGATGCGGCGCAACGTTTAGTCAAGAATCCGCAAATCAAGCCGGATGTAAAGCATAATGCCTGGATTCTGATTGCACATAGCCAGTTCGAATTAAATCAATTCGCAGAGGCCGAAATCGCATATGTTAACGTGATTAAGGGATTGCAGCCGAAGGATAAAAAGACTCGTAATACCATGCGTGATCAGTTAGCCGCATCCATCTATAAGCAGGGTGAAATAGAGCGGGAGCAAGGCAATCATTTACTCGCGGCAGGACATTTTCTGCGGGTGGGGCAATCGGTACCCACCTCACCCAAGCGCGTTATCGCTGAATATGATGCGGCCACTGAATATATTGCGTTAAAGGACTGGGATAACTCGATAAAAATACTGGAAGGTTTTCGTAAAAAATATCCGAAAGAAAAAAGATGGCGCCAGGGCGTAAGCGAAAAACTGGCGCTGGCCTATAGTAATGACGGTAAACAATCCAAGGCCGCGGGTGAAATCATGACACTGGTCAAATTATCACCCAAGTCGGATCAGCGGGATTTATTATGGCAGGCGGCCGATCTTTATGAAAAATCGGGTAATGACCAACAGGCGGTTTCAATCTATAAAACCTATGTAAAAAAATATCCGCAACCCCTGGGTCGATCTATCGAGTTAAGACATAAGATCGCTCAATCCTACTTAAAGAAAAAAGACACCAAACGTTATCATTACTGGTTAAATGAAATTATCAAAGCCGATGCCAAGGGCAAACAGCAACGAACTGCTCGTACTCGATACCTGGCGGCTACTTCCAGTATCGAGTTGGTAAAACCAGTTCATCGTAATTTCTCCCGCGTTAAATTAACCACTCCGTTGAAGAAAAGTCTGGCGCGTAAGAAAAAGTTAATGAAGCAATCGATAGATGCATATACCAAAGCCGCCAAATACCAGGTGGAAGAAGTGACCACGGCCTCCACTTTCCATATTGCCGAAATCTATCGTGAATTTGCCACGGCTTTACTGAAGTCTGAACGTCCGAAGAATCTTAATGAGGAAGAACTCGAGGAATACAATTATCTTCTCGAAGATCAGGCCTATCCTTTTGAAGAAAAGGCGATCAATATCCATGAGAGCAATCTGGCCCGTATTCCAAGTGGTACTTATGATGAATCCGTTAAAAATAGTTTAAAAAGCCTGGGTAAGTTAATGCCATTCCGATACGCAAAAATTGAAAGGGTGGATAAATATGTGGAGTAAACGAATACTGATCAGTTACTTCATCTTGGCGTTCATGTTATTGACTGGTTGCCAGTCAGTACCTAGTCAGCAAGTAGTTGAAGCAACGGCCACTGCAACACCCGCAATTGAAGAATCTGCAACCGTAAATGAAACCAGTCCCGCAGATGACCTCTATCAGCTAGCCATGTGGTCTGCCAAGGCAGGTAAAAATGAGGATGCCATAAAACATTTTCGTGACCTGGCACTGCTGGATCCAGCCTATCCCAACGCTTACACGAATCTGGGATTGTTGTATCTGCAAAAGAATGAAATAGAGGAAGCCCGTAAGGCTTTTATATTGGCCATTGAAAACAATACCAGAGATGCCATTGCCTATAATCACCTCGCGATTGTTGAACGTGAACAGGGTAATTTCAAACAGGCACGTGGCTATTATCAACAGGCGATCGATGCTGACCCTGATTATGTTAATGCCTATCTTAACCTGGGGATCCTATTGGACATTTATCTACAGGATCTTGAGGGAGCACTGGAGTTATACAAAACCTATCAAGAAAAAACCAATAATACCAACGAGGACATCGAAAAATGGGTTATCGATGTGCAAAGACGTGTCGATGCAAATAGAAATAAAGATAAAGGTTGAAGCTTGCGATGAGAATCATAATACTTTTTTTCAGTTACTGGTTAGCAGCCAGCCCACTGTTAGCACAAGAACGCATTGAAATGAAAGGAACTTCAATCATAGGTAACAAGGAGCTACCTAAAGTTCTGTATATAGTGCCCTGGAAAGCAGCAGAAGATATTGATTTAAAGACACCCCCTTTCTCCAGTGTGCTGGATGAGGTGTTAAACCCACTTGAACGCCCCGCTTTTCAACGTCAAGTTCAGTATTATCACGACCTTTATCCGAATATCAGCAAAAATAGTGAAAAATAAATTCACTTATCACACAAAACTGACACACAAATACTAAAATCTATTCAATTAGTCTCAAATTAAAACAAGGAGAGAAATCCTATGCTTAATACTGTTATCGATTTTTTCCAGTCAGGGGGGCCATTTATGTACCCGATACTGGTGGTGCTGGCTATTGGTCTGGCTATTTCGATTGAACGCTACTTGTATTTGACGGCAGCCAAACATAACAATCGTCGCATGCTCGCTAAGATTATGCCGATGATAGAAAAAGGTGAAATGAATGGTGTCATTGATGCCACCCGTAAATCCAATGCAACGGTGAGTAAAATACTGGCTCAAGGCCTCACTAATTTCAAAAGTGCCCGTCGCCGTGATGATATAGAGGCTTCCATGGAAGAAAGTATTATGGAAGCCATTCCTCGCCTGGAAAAACGTACTCATTACCTTGCCATGTTTGCCAATATTGCGACCCTGCTGGGCTTGCTGGGCACCATCATCGGCTTGATTAAAGCCTTTACAGCGGTGGCACAAGTTGACCCCTCAATGAAAGCGGAAATCCTGTCAACTTCCATATCTGTGGCGATGAATACGACCGCTTTTGGCTTAATGGTAGCGATTCCATTGCTGATCTTTTATACGTTGTTACAAACGAAAACAACGGAGATCATTGATAGCCTGGAGATGGCCACGGTACGTTTTACTAATCAACTGTCAAAGTTTAAAAACGCGTCGGCACAGTAAACCTAATGGCTTCCAAAAGACGCATCATCCGCCATAAACACCCGGCGGCCGAACTGAATATCACTGCCTTCATGAACTTGATGGTGGTTCTGGTGCCTTTTCTGTTAATGACGGCGGTTTTCAGTCATATTACGATACTGGATATTAATCTTCCTCCACCAGGAAGTACTGCTGATAAAAAACAGAAAAATCCACCTTTTGAATTACGCGTTACTATTCGCAAGAATGCCTTAATTTTATCTGATAATAAGGGCGGTTTGATCAAACGCATTCCCAAGCGTAAAGAAGGCCATAACTATGCGCTGCTAAAAGAGACGTTGAAACAGGTCAAAGCTCGATTTCCAGATAAGACAAATGTGACGATATTATCGGAACCGAACACACCTTATAACGACATGATTCAAGTCATGGATAGTTCTCGTACCTATCAGGCATTTGTCGATGGTGAAACAGTTTTGGCTGAATTATTCCCCGATATTTCCATTGGTGACGCGGCTAAATAACGGACTAGATCGATGAAACTTTCTCGACGTGCAAAACGTATGCAACAACATCATGCTCGCAGTAAGGACCGTAATGCGGCCTTGAACATGGTGTCATTGATGGATATTTTTACCATTCTGGTGTTTTTCCTGCTGGTTAATGCCACCAGCTCGGAAGTATTACCTTCACCCAAGAATGTCACCTTGCCAGATTCAAGCGCAGAAAAACTGCCCAAAAGGAACTTGGTCATCGCAGTGAATGACAAGGAAATTAGTTTGCAAGGTGTACCTATTGTGAGTGTTAAAGCAGCGATGAAAAGCAAGGATAAAACCATTAAGCCCTTGTATGCCGCACTCAAGAAGTCAGCCATTAAGGTCAAGGATATTACTGATAAAAAGGGCGTGACCATTATGGGTGACAAGGATATACCTTATGCATTATTGAAAAAAATAATGCTGACCTGTTCAGGCGCAGAGTTTACGAATCTGTCGTTCGCGGTTAATCAGAAACAAAGCGTGGCAGAAAGCTAATATGGCAGCGAAAACTATACCTTTAGAACCCAATTTACCCTGGGTTGAAAATGCTGAAGACCGACTATTTAGGCGCATGGTTATTGTGCTGGTCATTCTGTTCATTATCATGGGCATAATCGTGAATCGTATGACCCTGCCAGAGGTTCAACAAAAAAAGTTGGTAGATGTTTCGCCACGCCTGGCTAAATTAATTTTGGAGAAGAAAAAGGAACCCCCACCCCCTCCCCCAAAAAAGAAAATAGAGAAACCCAAGCCCAAGCCGGAGAAGAAAAAAGAGGTTAAAAAGCCCAAGCCAAAGCCCAAGCCTAAACCCAAGCCCGACACCCGCGAGGCTGCCAAGAAAAAAGCACAACAAAGTGGTTTGATTGCGTTAAGTGATGACCTGGCCGATTTGCGTGAAAGTTTTGATTTCACCGATATCAGTGATTTGCCACAGCAAAAAACAGGTAAAAAAGCTGAAACTGTCATTTCAACCAGTGATTTGTTAACGGCAAAGGCCACCCAGGGCAGTGGCGGTATTCGAACCGATACGTTAAATCGTCAAATCAAGGGTAGTGAGCTGGCACAACGTAAAACGACCAAGGTGAAAAGTAATATAGAAAGTGGTCAAAAAATTGCGGCTAAAGCTTCATCGAGTAAAACACGCAGTGCAACACGCAGTCAGGAAGAAATCGAACGCGTCTTCCAGAAAAATAAAGGAGCCATATTCAGCATCTATAATCGTGAGTTACGTAAAGACCCTTCTTTACAAGGCAAGGTGGTTGTCGAGTTAACTATTGCGCCTAACGGTTCGGTTACTAAATGTCTTTTGATATCCAGTGAGCTGGGGCATCAAAAGCTGGAGAAGCGCCTGGTTTCAAAAATTAAAAAATTTAAATTTGCCAGCAAGAGTGTTCCGGTAATTACCGTAAATTATCCGATAGATTTCCTGCCCTCCTGATGTCGCGAGGGCGTTTAATCCCACCAGACCAGGCATTCAAAAATAGGCCCGTCAGTCCGTGCAGCTCAATAAAGAGATATACACTTATCGATGATTACATCATCGGGTCTGTTTTTTCGTCGAAAAAAGAGGCCGCTCTGGGCAGGTTGGCATTTAACTGATTCAATTCATATAACATCTTGCGATTGGTGTCGACCAAAAGGCGGGTGCGCCTGCGTATGGATACTAAGGAGACCAGGATGAGTAACAATAACAGCAAAAGAATCATCATCAGCAGATCGTTAAATTCAATGAATTCATAAAACGGTTGAAACAGGGTATCGATACCCAGCTTTTCATAGTAATGGTGTAAATCCATGGTAAGGCCCCAATATTCAAATGCGGCGCATTATAACGAATTTCTGATGGGCTACCTTAATATAGATCACACAAATCTGAGACGACTTGACCTGAATCCCTATGATTTGGAAAGCGTGTAGGCAAATTCCGAATTAACCGGTACGTGGTATGCCCAGTTTTTGGCGGCGCTCCCAGAGGTTTTTACGGCTGATACCCAGTCGGGCTGACAATTCGGTTTCATTCAGTCGGTGCTGATGCTTGCGCACAAAATCGATAAAATATTCATCCAGTGACATTTCGTCACTACTCGAATTGTGGGTAAAATTATTCCAATTGAGCCCCAGGTTTTCAGCTTCAATGGTTGAGTTATTACTCAATATAATAGCGCGTTCAATAACGTTCTCGAGTTCGCGCACATTACCGGGCCAATGGTAAGATTTTAGTAGCCTTTTTGCTTCATTACTAAAGTCATAATCAGAGCGTTGAAGACGCTTGGAAAGAGAATCTAACAATTTATCAGCCAACAAAATGATATCGTCTCCCCTTTCACGTAAGGGTGGAAGATTGATTTCGATGACATTTAATCGATAGAACAAATCTTCACGGAAAACTTTTTCATCAACCATTTGGCGTAAATCGCGATGCGTCGCTGCAATCAGGCGAATATCAACATATTGCATTTTATTTGAACCTAAGCGCCTGATTTCACCTTGCTGTAAAACTCGTAACAACTGGGCTTGTGCATCGAGTGACAGTTCACCAATTTCATCGAGAAATAAGGTGCCACTATCCGCAGCAGCAATGAGCCCTTTTTTACTTTGGGTCGCGCCGGTAAAAGCCCCTTTTTCATGTCCAAATAATTCTGATTCCAGCAAATTTTCTGGAATGGATGCACAGTTTAAACTTATCAATGGTAATTCGCTCCTGAGGCTTTCAGCATGAATGGCGCGTGCAGTGAGTTCTTTACCAGTACCCGTTTCTCCCAGAATCAGTACGGGTGTATCAGTTTGAGCGACACGATGAATACGATCAATCACATCTTTCATGACACTGCTCTGACCCAATAATTGATTCAGTGGATTACGATTATCCAACTCTCGACGTAATGCCTTGTTTTGGATTTCCAGGCTGGTGTTCTTGAGTATTCTGTTAACCGTTATCAACATTTCATCATGATTAAAAGGTTTGGCAATATAATCGACGGCGCCTTGTTTCATCGCATCCACTGCAGATTCTACGGTGGAATAACTGGTCATGATTAAAACAGGTGCCGGTTTAGCGAGGCTAATCAAGTCTGTACCCTTGGCGCCAGGTAATCGAATATCCGCTATGATTAAATCAAATCCCTGAACCCCCTCTTTTTGAGCTTCCATAACAGACCCCACAGCCGTCACTTTATATTCATGTCGGCTGAGTAAACGGTTGAGGCTGTCCCTAATGATTTGTTCATCTTCTACGATTAAAATTTCATGCATAAGGATTACTCAGTTACAGTTTGAAGCGGAAATCTAATGGTAAAAATACTGCCTTGGCCTATTACACTGTTAACGTCAATTTTTCCTCCATGTTCTTTGATGATGTTGTAGGCAAGGGATAAACCCAGCCCGGTACCCTGCCCCGCTATTTTGGTGGTGAAAAAAGGATCAAATATTTTTTTAATGATGCCCTCTTCTATTCCATGGCCTTTATCCTCAACGGAGACCTCTACACCCTTTGAAGTTTTGTTAGATCGAATTTTAACGGTTGAGTCTTCAGTGGAGGCGTCACAGGCATTGGACAAAAGTATGACCATAACCTGCAAGATTTTTTGGAAATCTGCTTGTATTTCACAACCATCGGAACAGCTTGAATCAAAAATGATTTGTTTACCCTTGTGACTTAAAGAAACCAGCCGAATGGATTCTTCGATGACTTCGCCAATTTTTACAGTATCAAAAGGGTGCTGTTTAGAATTACCTGCATGGCTGTAACTCACTAACGAATGTACAATACTGGATATACGATCAGTTAATTTCAATATGTCTTCAATACAGACTTTTTGAAGTGATTTATCATTAGGGGTGGCTTTTATATCCTGTGCAAGGCAGGCAATACCGGTAACGGGATTGCCAATTTCATGCGCAACACCGGTGGCCAATCGGCCGATTGAGGCCAGGCGTTCACTATGTTCTAGTTCGGATTCTAGTTTATCTATTTCAGAATGATCTTCAATAATGATGATAAAGCCGTGTTTATCGTTTTCGTTACTAGCGGTTACCTCAGATTTGAATAAATTTAGAGTATAGGGTTCATTGTTGATATCGATTTTTGCAGATCGCACTATGTCTTTGTCCCCTTTAATGTGATCCTGCAGAAGCTTAGACCAGGGCGAACCAAGCTGCTTAATACTGCTCCCTATCACTTCCGATTCATTGATGCCGCTGAGCTTTGTCATGGCCTGGTTCCAGCCGACGATTTGTAATTCTGGGCTGATGGTAACGAGAGCTAAAGGTAGATTTTGTAACACCTGTCTTTGAAAGCGTCTTAATGAGTCGAGTTCTCCAGCCATTTCCTTGAGTTCTAGGCGTGATTCATTCAAGCTTTTTTCAACAAAATTGATGGTATCTGCAATGGCAATTTTAGCCGTTTTATCAACCGCGAATTGTTCATTGACGACCATGCTGGCGAGAACTGGGCCGATAAGACCAGACAGGTTATGCTGAAGCTGTATACGTAACTTGGCAAAATCCTGTCGATCAAGTTCTGTATCTAACTTACCAATATCAGACATGGCCAGTTTAATTTCTTGTCGAGCCATTTGTTCGCCCAAAATCTCGGCTAACCCAGACTCAAACTGATCAATCGATGAGGCTACTGGAATAGCATAGGTTGGATTAAACTGTTCGCGACAACAGGTATCCGCTGCCCTCTGCTCCTCTTCACTTTGAGGTTTTACCAACGACATTAAAACAAATAAGAAAGCATTGATTAGCAAAGTCCAGAAGGCGCTATCAGTAGAAGAAAGCGGGATCATGATCGACTCCCAAATCGTATCTTCAAGCCAGCCGGCTTTGGCTAACAACGGTAGAATAAGGGTAATAACCCAAACAATGGCTCCTGCAGTCAGGCCACTGATGAACCCTATACGGCTGGCTCTGCGCCAGTAAAGTAAACCGGCAATACCGGGTAAAAATTGTGCCACAGCAACGAAGGCTATGAGACCAAGGTCGGTTAATTCCTGATGCGTTTTCAACACCAGGTAAAAGCCATAACCCGCTAAGATAATAAGTACAATTAATATGCGCTTGAGCCATAACAGCAGGGTGTACAGGTTAAGATTCTTGGGCGTCTGCTTTTGAAAGCTGATGGGTAGTAATAAATGGTTTTGGCACATTGAAGCCAAAGCGATGGTCGTAACGATGATCATGGCACTGGCGGCCGATATGCCACCAATAAAAATAAAAATGGGTAATATCACGGATTGCGTTTGCATCGATACGCCAAGTACATAGAGATCAGGCCCATAACTTAAATCGAGAGTCTGACCGGCCCAAAGAATGGGGGGTATGGATATGTTTAATAAAAGCAGAAACAGGGGAAAAGCCCAGCTGGCATAGGACAGGTTGGACGTTTTAATATTTTCTACAAATATCATGTGAAACTGTCGGGGCAATAGGAAAGCGGCTGAGAATGAAAGCAATAACATCATCGCCCAAGGTCCATGATTTATAGGTCGCATCATGGGTTCGATCACTTCTGGATTATTTTCAATCCAGCTGGCAAAACCGCTGAGACCATTGTAGCTGCCAAAAACAGCAAACAAACCAACCGTTAACAAGGCGATTAGTTTAACCAGAGATTCAAATGCAATGGCAACCACCAAACCCTCATGTTTTTCGCGTGGAGTGATGTGTCGAGCCCCGAACAAGATGGCAAATAGTGCAATCGTCAGGCAAAATCCCAGGGAAAGATATTCGGTTTCCGTATCACCCGTTAAGACCCTTAGTGAATCGGTAACGGCCTGAATCTGCAGTGCCATGTAGGGCAGGGCGCCGGTCAACATAAATACCGTGACGAGAATGCCCGACAGCGGACTGTGGTAACGAAATGCGAATAAATCTGCTAACGAAGATAACTGGTATTGCTTGACCAGTTTTAATATGGGTTTTAATAAAATAGGGGACATCAGGAAGGCGAGGGTGACCCCTAGATAAACAGCCAGAAAGGTATAGCCTTCCCGATCCGCTAAACCCACACTACCATAATAACTCCATGAGGTGGCATAAACGCCGATGGACAGAGTGTAAACGATGGGGTGGCTGATCAGTTTTGCCGGTAGGCGTTTTTTTTCGGCGGCATTCGCAATGATAAACAGAAGACCCAGATAGGCCACGCTAATCAAAAACAAATGCCAAACTTCGATATTCATCAGCTCTCGTTATCTTCTGACTGGATGGATCGCTGCAGTAAAAAGGCAATGAGTATGGCCAGGCTCCAGATAAGATAAGGGCTGTACCAAGGAGCATCCAAGGCGGCCCAAAATTCTGTAAGGGGCGAAAGAAATAACACCAATACGAGAATGAGCGCAATCAGATTACGTTCAAAAATATGAGAATCTTTGTCTTTTCCAGGCATTTTATAAAATCAGGCCATTTTTTTTAGTTTTTGACTAAGAAATGATCCGGGTGTTACCAATTGAAACATTTAAGTGTTACGCATAGTAACATGTACCTAAAACTGATCTCAACAGCTTATAGGTAAGTGATTGAAAATCAATGAAATAATATTTTGGCCTGAATTATGCTATAGAGATTTCACGATTAACTCGATGGCCATCACGAGATGGTCTATTAATCGACTTTCTTAATAAAATATAGGCTGTAATGGGACAAAAAACTCATCCTGTTTAACGCCAACATAACCATAGAGGTTCTTATGACAAAAAAAACTATTTCTACCGATCAAAGCCGTCGTGACTTTCTGAAAACCTCGGCAGCGACCAGTCTGGTGGCAGGCGCTCCAATGCTGTTCATGAAAAATGCACATGCTTATGTCAACGAACCCAAGGGTGGCACGGTTACTCTGGGTTTTAACGTTCCACAAACGGGTGCTTATGCCGATGAGGGTGCAGATGAATTGCGTGCCTATAAACTGGCTGTTAAACACCTGAACGGTGAAGGTGATGGCGGCATGATGAATACCATGAAGCCGATGTCACTGAAGGGTAACGGTATATTAGGTAAAAAGGTTCAGTACGTTACCGGTGATACCCAAACTAAATCGGATGCAGCGCGTGCTTCCGCGAAACGCATGATTGAAAAAGATGGTGCCATCATGATCACCGGTGGGTCCTCATCTGGTGTGGCGATAGCAGTACAGTCTTTATGCCAAGAAGCCGGAGTAATCTTCATGGCGGGTCTGACACACTCCAATGACACCACCGGTAAGGACCGTCGTAAACACGGTTTCCGTCACTTCTTCAATACGGAAATGTCCGGCGCTGCATTGGCTCCTATCCTGGAAAAAGAATTCGGTAAGGATCGCACGGCTTATCATTTAACCGCCGATTATACCTGGGGATGGTCACAGGAAGGTTCCATCAAGAAATACACTGAAAACCTGGGTTGGAACACCAAGGCTGCCGTGCGTACCCCGCTGGGTGCTGGTGACTTTTCTCAGTACATCACTCCAGTTCTGAATTCTGGTGCTGACGTTCTCGTTCTGAATCATTACGGTAAGGACATGGTGAACTCACTGACTCAGGCGGTTCAGTTTGGGTTGCGTGATAAAAATGTGAACGGTAAGGATTTCCAGATCGTTGTACCGTTGTTCTCACGCCTGATGGCTCAGGGTGCGGGTAAAAACATCAAAGGTATCTATGGTTCTACCAACTGGAACTGGTCTTTGCAGGATGCCGGCTCGCAGGCTTTTGTTAAATCCTTTGGTGCTGAGTATGGCTTCCCACCATCGCAGGCTGCGCACACCTGTTATGTGCAAACCCTGCTTTATGCCAATGCCTGTGAAATGGCCGGAACCTTTAATCCCTGCGGTGTAGCGGGTGCGTTAGAAGGATTTAAGTTTGATGGTATGGGCAATGGACCCACGGAATATCGTGCCGAAGACCACCAGTGCTTCAAGGATGTATTGGTTGTGAAGGGTAATGAGAACTCTTCTTCTCAGTTTGACCTGTTGAAGATTGTTGAGGTTACTCCACGTTCCAAGGTGGAATATGCTCATGACATGGAAGGCTACGCAGGCAACTTGGGTAGCTGCAACGCCTAACACGTTGTATGACTGCCGGTCACCTGAAAGGGTGGCCGGTTTTCCTTTGGGCTCATAACTAAAAACACTCTAATACTATGGACGCGATACTGCTGCAGATTCTAAACGGTTTGGACAAGGGCGGCGCTTATGCGCTAATCGCCCTTGGTCTGACCCTGGTGTTCGGCACCCTAGGGGTGGTGAACTTTGCCCACGGTGCCCTGTTTATGTTGGGTGCATTTGTTGCGGTCAGCGTGCAAGGCTTGCTGACCATTTCCAAGAAGGTAAAGGATGAGAGCATCACTTTCTTTGACGCTTACAAGGAAACCCCTTACCTCGAGCTGTGGTGGGGCGATATCGGAACGGCGATCATCGATTTCGCGGTACCGATATCGATTCTGGTCGCCATTCCGGTGATGCTATTGATCGGCCTCGCCATGGAGCGCGGACTGGTGCGCCACTTCTACAAACGTGATCATGCTGATCAAATCCTCGTCACATTCGGACTGGCCATCGTGATCCAGGAGATCATCAAGGCCAACTTCGGTGCCAACCCGATTCCCACGGCAGCGCCTGCCGCGGTTGCTGGAAGTGCCAATATTGGTGCTTTGTTCGGTATTGATGGCTTGGTTTATCCCTGGTGGCGGATGATGTATCTGGTGTTCTCACTGGCGATCATTGGTGCAGTATTTGCGTTCCTGCATATGACCACCTTTGGCATGGTGGTGAGGGCCGGTATGCACGATCGTGAAACGGTTGGACTTCTCGGCATCAATATAGAACGTCGGTTTACCATCGTTTTCGGTATCGCGGCCATCGTTGCAGGGCTGGCCGGGGTCATGTACACCCCGATTCTTCCTCCGGATTACCACATGGGTATGGACTTCCTGGTGTTGTCTTTCGTGGTCGTTGTGGTTGGAGGTATGGGCTCGCTCGGAGGTGCGGTTGCCGCCGGATTTCTCCTTGGAATCCTACAGTCATTTGCCTCGATGAATGAGGTTAAATCGATACTACCCGGCATTGACCAGATCATTATTTACCTGGTCGCTGTCATCATTCTTCTGGTCCGCCCTCGCGGTCTTTTGGGTAAGGATTAAGGAGGCTTATCAGTCATGTCTGTAAAAGAATCTTCACGTGCCAGGGATACTATGATTCTGGCTATTTTTTCCGTCGTGGTATTAACTGCACCACTATGGGCCAAGTTAATCGGCGCTGGGTATCCTGACCTGCTGCAAAAGTTTGCTATCTTTGGCCTGTTCGCTATCGGATACAACATCCTGTTTGGATTGACGGGATACCTGTCATTTGGTCACGCTGCTTTCCTCGGCATCGGCTCCTACACAACAGTATGGTCATTCAAGTTGTTGTCGATGAATGTATTACCGGCGGTGTTTTTTGCGATCCTGTTATCCGGTCTGTTTGCCGCCGCCATTGGTTTTATCAGTTTACGGCGAACCGGTATTTATTTTTCAATCTTGACCCTGGCCTTCGCGCAAATGTCATACAACTTGGCTTATTCAGTGCTTACCCCGATTACCAACGGCGAAACCGGCCTGCGCGTTCTGTCTGATGATCCGATGGTGCTGGACAAGGCATTAGGCGTTGAAGTCGAAGGCTCGCCACTCGGCACGCTATTCGGTTTAACCATGACCGGCTGGTCGGCGTTTTATTTCTGTGCGGTCGTCTTAATTCTCGGTTTCTGGGTATCACTCAAGATCTTCCGTTCACCTTTCGGAATGAAGCTACTAGCGATTAAATCGAACCAGACCCGGATGGAGTACACAGGTTTCAATACCCGCCCCTATTTATTGTCGGCGTTTGTAATATCCGGTATGTATGCGGGACTTGCGGGTAGCCTGATGGCCGTAACCGATCCGCTGGCGGGTGCCGAGCGTATGCAGTGGACTGCTTCTGGTGAGGTCGTTCTGATGACCATCCTAGGTGGTGTCGGTACCTTATTTGGACCGATTCTGGGTGCGGCCACGATCAAGTATTTTGAACAGATCTTTTCAGCAATCAACGACCAGGTGCTCAGCAGCACATTTGATTTTCTGCCAGAATTACTGAACCAGTTTATGGTTACGATCACGAGTCCCTTTGTTGGCGAAGGCTGGCACTTGACCCTGGGTGTGTTGTTTATGGTGATTATCATTTTCATGCCGGGTGGTCTGATGGAGGGCATCGGTCGATTGATTCGTTTGTTACCAGGCCGACGGGGCATGGCCGCTCAGCAGACTCAATATGATGCCGATGTTACTATCGAGGCCAATGCTGATAATCAAACCACTACGCCAGAAAAAGTGGAGAAGGGGGATGCGTCATGAGTCATATCCTGGACATTAAAGACGTTAATAAAACCTTCGGTGGTTTGCATGCGTTATCAGAGATTAATCTGCAAGTTCAAGAGGGTACGATCCATGCGATTATCGGTCCTAATGGCGCGGGTAAATCCACATTGTTAAATTGTTGTATCGGACGCTTGATCCCAGATACCGGTACGGTGACTTTCA
>JASJBW010000111.1 GCA_030066315.1 Gammaproteobacteria bacterium | reverse complement strand
GGATGCGGTGATGTTGTCGGGGGAGACTTCAGTCGGAAAATATCCCGTACAAGCGGTTAAATATATGCGGCACATATTGTCTGAAATGGAGGGCTGGCAGTTAAAAAATCCAAACAGTTTGCCCCAGGTCGATATGAATATCACCCAATCGCCAAGAAGAGCACTGGCTAATGCCGCGGTCAGTATTACCCAGGATTTAGGTCTGTTGGGCCTGTTTGTGCCAACTTCAAGTGGTGCCACGGCGGGTGTCGTATCAGCCTATAGACCGCTTTCACCGATCTATGGTATCTGCAAGGATGACAAAACGGCACGTAAACTCATGTTACATTGGGGCGTGATTCCTTTTGTCATGCCGGATCAAGAGACCGCCGACTGGGAAAAGATGATTCGTATTTTAACCCAACGGTACAAAATCAAGATTCGTCAACAATCTGCAGCGGTTTTAGCCGGTTTTGGTCAAGAGTCAGAAAACAATCAACCCGTGTTAAAAATCCTGCGATTTTAAGCGTTGATTTAAACCCAGTTTACGGGGCTAGGCGATGAATGAGCCAGTTGTTATCTGCCTGACGGGTGTATTGGAAACGATCATGTAATCGATCAGGCTGTCCCTGCCAAAATTCAATCGTCAAAGGTTCAACACGATAGCCGCCCCAGAATTCCGGTAACGATATATCGCCGCCAGCAAAACGTTGTTTAACTTCTTCCAGTTTGCTCATCAATAATTCGCGTGAACTGATCACGCTGCTCTGTTCTGAGACCCAGGCTCCTAATTGACTACCACGAGGTCGGGTTAAAAAATATTTTAAGGATTCAGCACTGGAGATGCGGTTAGCAGTGCCGGTAATTTTGACCTGGCGATCGAGTTCAATCCAGGGAAATAACAGCGCAACCTGGTTATTGTCCGCTATCTGTTTAGCCTTGGTAGATTCGTAGTTTGTAAAAAAAACAAATCCCCGTTCATCATAAATTTTCAATAAAACGGTACGAAGCGTAACCTGTCCTTGAGAGTCCGCGGTGGCCAGGCTCATCGCACTGGGATCATGGATAGAAGATTGCCGTGCCTGGCTAAACCAGATGTCAAATTGCATGATGGGGTCAGCATCCAGATCACTGCGCTTGAGCGCACCTTGATGGTTGTACTCGCGCCTTAAATCGGTAATTTCCATGATGACTTCATAATAAGGTTACAAATAACAAAGCCTAACGACCCCTGAAGCAGACAGCAAGTGCCTTGTTTGTGTGAATGCTACGGAGTTTGGCTTATTGGGGTTCAGCAACTTTGATATGTGCTTCGGGATGGTGTTGCAGAATGCTTTGCTGGATTTCATCAACACGGGATTTAGGGATATCGACCATTAATAGGATCTCACCTTGTTCGATTTCATGTTTATAATCATCGAGTTGATGATTATGTTCATAACCCTTCATCAATCCCAGCATGGCTGCACCCACACCGGCACCTGCTGCAGCCCCAATCAACAAAGCACCGCCCCCAAGTACCACACCTCCAGGAGGAAAAGCCACGGTTAACAAACCACCCAACAAACCGGCCGTTCCGCCAATGCCGGTGCCCCATTCTAGTCCATGGGCAAGCTCGGTTTTCTGCCAGATATTCGCTTCCGGTAAATCTTCCAGCGATTGATTGATACTGGCAACGGTGTGCAGGTGTCGATGAGGCACACCTTGCTGTTCGAGTTCATTGACAATCGTTGCGGTGAGTTCAATATTAGGAATAAGAAAATATAACCTGCGCATGATTCAATTAGGAAACCTGTTCGTTGGAATATTTATCGATCCATTGTTGCATCAACATCACATGCTCATTTTCTTCATCGGCGAAATCTGCCGCAAGTTTGCGCACCCCTGGATCCGGTGAGTGTAAGGAAATATTGGTATAAAAATCCTGACCCTTGATTTCATTTCTCAGGGCAATCTGTAATACATCATACGGATTCATGTCAGGATTGATAGACTCATACATGGTGGTTTCGGGGCCTTCAAGGCCTTCCCAGCTGACATCCATTGTTGCCAGGTCTGGCAATACATGCCCTTCGCTCAGCTCTCGTATTTCAGATCCATGCAAGTCACTGTAGCCAGCCAATTTGTCCAGTAGATCAGCTAATTCCTCAGAGTGATGTTGGCGCATGACCGCCGACAATTCACGTAAACGATCGGCAGATTCAAATTCAAGCAGCATCGAAAGCGCAAGAAATGCCTCAACCGATTCAATTTTTTCTGGATCAATCATGCTGGTGTTCCTCGTTCAGACTGGGCAGTTCGTGAATAGCAAAGACTAATGCACTCATTACAAGAATGGAATAGGAGTCCTTAGTGTAGATAAGGAAATGTTCGAATCTCGGGTGCTTTAACCCGGTTAAATGTAATCGAAACCACGCGTATTGAAATTGATTTAGCGCAAAAACCTGTTTCTTTAACATTATTTTACAGTCAATGACTAAATATTAACCTACAAATGCCGATACAGGCTTCAGCAAGGCCGCATGTTTTAACTGGACCTCAATTATTAAGGCTTTTACTGTATGGCAACCGCAAAAAGAAGTGAAATACTGGATTATGCAGGCTTATCCAATCTTGAAATATTGATCAGTGATATCGATAAACTGGTCAGTTTGCCAGATGTTTACTATCGCCTGGAATCATTAATCGAAAGACCGGATTCAACATTGGAAGATTTTGCGCGGGTACTGGAGGCCGAACCGGATCTGTGTGCCCGTTTACTCAGTCTTGCCAATAGCGCGTTTTATAGCTTTCCTTCCAGTATCGAAACCATCGATAAAGCGGTTCAGATCATTGGTATCCGCCAGATCCGCGAACTGGTCCTGGCTACCAGTGTCATCAAAGCCTTCAATCAAATGCCGTTAGGCATGGTCAATATGAAATTGTTTTGGGAGCATTCTGTAGCAGTGGGTGTGCTTGCGAAGTCGATTGGTCAGTATTGTCACTTGAGTCAGCCCGAACGGTTCTATGTCTCAGGTTTGTTACATGACCTGGGACGCTTGATTTTTTATATAAAAATGCCTGGGCTCATGCATGACCTGTTAATCCAGCGAGAAGCTCAGGAAGCCTTCCTTTATGTTCTGGAGCAGCAAGCACTGGGTTATTCTCATGCAGAAGCCGGAGGGTATTTACTCAAGAACTGGCGAGTACCTGACTCCATTTATGAACCGGTGCTGTATCATCATGATACTCAAAATTCTACAGAATACGGCCATGTGACTGCTGCCGTACATATTGCAGATGCCTGGGTGAACAAGCAACAATTAGGCAGTAGTGGCGAGCGTTTTGAAGTACCGATTAACCCCTTTGCGCTGGAAACATTAAATATTGAAGTTTATGAAATGGATGTGATCTGGGAATTGGCTGAGGAGGACATTAAGTCAGTATTCCAAAAATTTATGCCACAATAATCCCCATAAAGACAATCATTCAGTGTCCCTGCTACTGGACGCCGTTTTCTATTCCAGCCAGGTCGCAAATCACAACATCACGATCGTTGCCAGGCCGAGAAAGGCCAAAACACCGATCACATCTGTAAAAGTCGTTAAAACGACGCTACCCGCAAGCGCAGGATCGATTCCTATACGTTTTAGTAGAATAGGGATGATGGCCCCGGCAAAGGCACCTGCAATCAGGTTTATCGTTAATGCGATCGCGATAATTGTGGCGATTTGAAAATCCTGGAACCAGATAATGGTAAATGCGGCGACTACCAATGCCCATAGCAATCCATTGAGAAGACCCACAGCGATTTCTTTTTTTACCAGACTGTTAAAATTGGATGATCCCAACTGTCCCAGTGCCAATCCCCGAATGACCAGGGTCAGGGTTTGCGAGCCCGCAATACCGCCCATACTGGGCACAATGGTTAATAACACCGCCAGAGCGACAATTTTATCAAGTGTGGCTTCGAACAAGCCTATCACAGCTGCGGCTAAGAATGCCGTTAACAGGTTAAACCCCAGCCAGATGGCGCGTCTTCTGGTGCTTCTCCAAACCGGGGAGAACAAATCTTCGTCCTCGTGCAAGCCCGCCATACTCAGCATGGAACTATCACCTTCTTCACGAATGACATCCACAACGTCATCAACGGTAATGCGACCGATCAATTTATGTTGTTCATCGACCACGGGGGCACTGATCAAATCACTGTCTTCGAATTTGCGCGCAACATCGTTGTCCATTAAATCAGCAGGTAGCGCTTGCACACCGGTATTCATGATGGTTTCAACGCGTGTGTCCATATCGGTCGTCAATAGGTCATTAATCGACAACACACCGAGATAAACATCATGGCGATCAGTCACAAATAACTGGTCGGTATGATCTGGCATTTCTCCACGAATACGTAAGTAGCGAAGGACCACATCCAAGCTGACATCAGCACGAATCGTGATGGCGTCGAGGTTCATCAAGCCACCGGCCGTATCCTCTGGATAGGATAATACGGACTCAAGAGTCTCACGCTTCTGTTTGTCCAGAATGTAAAGAACGCTGACCAGTTTTTCAGGGATCAGGTCGAGAATCAGGTCAGCCTGGTCATCCACATCGGGCAGGGTTTCAACAATCTCGGCAATTTCCCTGGAATCAAGTTGGTTCAGTTTCTGATGTCGAACTTCATCACCCGTTTCCAGTAAAACCTGCCCCAGGTTTTCCGGATAAATCAGGGGCCAGACCAAGTCTCTTTGTGAGGGGGGTATTGATTCAAGCAGATCCGCAATCTGCGCAACATCGATTTCTTCAAGGATTTCGGCGATGGCCAATCGATCCGACTGCTCGAGCGCAGAAGAAATATCTTGTCTGAGTTGTTCGGTAATTTGTTCAGACATTGAACCAGGCTAAAAATCAATAACTTGCGGAGTTTAACAAGTTCATAGCCGGCTGTCTGTGTTAAATGGTTGGGTTTAAATAAGGTAGGGTAAGTTATTCACCTTCACCGAAATAATCATTGATTAATTCTTTGATGGCATTATCGCATTCTGATTCATCGTCCCCATCGATTTCCAGTTGGAGCTCTGTACCCTGACTGGCCGCGAGCATCATCACGCCCATGATACTTTTTGCGTTAACCCTGTTACCTTTATTATCGAGATAGACCGAGCTGCTGAATTGGGATGCCAGATTAACAAGTTTGGAAGCAGCCCGTGCGTGTAAACCCAGCTTGTTAATAATGGTAATATTTGAAATGATCATGGGGTTATTGAATTAGACTTCGTTTTCCTTGGTAATGCCTTTATTGGCGCCCACTATACCTATTTTAGCCAGTAACTCCAGAGGCTGCTCAGCGTAATTAATAATTCGTATTAACATGGGTAGATTGACACCCGAAATAATTTTCACATGATGATCTTCAGCAAAATAGTTGGCTAAATTACTAGGTGTTGAACCCAAAAGGTCGGTGAGCACGAGTACACCTTTACCTCGTTCTAGCTGCTCAATATGCATCTTGATTTGATCGGCATAATACCCCAACTTATCTGCACTCAGGTCACTCGGTATCGATACCGTCTTTACCCGGGGTAAGGATTTACCCATGATGGCTTCTGCGGATTTCAATATTTCAACACCGATATTGTTATGCGTAATGATGAGGATGCCTACCATTAATCACACTCCCGGTGTCTAACGGATACATTTTCACGATGTTCCTTTAATTGGTCGCATATTTTTTCTGTCAGATAAACCGAACGGTGCTGTCCACCGGTGCACCCGATTGAAACCGTCATGTAACTGCGGCCCTCTTTCTCGAAACAGGGGATCCAGTTATCCATGAACTGTAGAATTGAGTTCTGCATATCTTTGACTTCACTAAAGCCTGCCAGGTATTCAATCACAGCCTGGTCCTTGCCGGTTAAAGATCTCAATTTCGATTCCCAATGTGGATTGGGTAAGCATCGTACATCAAACATAAAATCTGTATCGGCAGGTAATCCATATTTGAAACCAAAAGACTGGATCAGAATGGCCATGGTCTCATCGTTATGATGATTGAGTCGATTGGTGATGACATGCCTTAACTCGTGGACATTTAACTCGGTGGTATCAATACTAAGGTCTGCATTTGAAGCAATATTTTTCAGAATACTACGTTCCACATCAATTGCCTCAACCAGGGGTAAACCCTTGCGTGATAGAGGGTGTTTTCGTCGGGTTTCATTGAAGCGTGTCAACAGTTTTTCTACCTTGGCCGTTAGAAACAGTACCTCGGTGTCAATCTGCATGGCCTTGATCTCGCGGAGAATGTTCGCAAACTGATTCATGTCATCAATACCACTGCGGGCATCCACTGCCACTGCGATCAAGTCGTATAACCGTGGTTTTGAATTGATCATTGTCGCCACAAAATCAGTCAGCAAACCCACGGGGAGGTTATCGACGCAAAAATATCCGGCGTCTTCTAATGTATGCAAAGCAATCGTTTTACCCGAGCCGGATAGGCCGCTGACAATAACCAGTTTCATGATAGGGCTGCCTTCTCTCGATTGAACGGTTTATCCTTTTTGGTTAGCTGCAATGGCACGTCGTTGTTGTTCGATAAAATCTTCTGCCGAGTTATAGCCACCCATTTGTAATAAATGATTCCGCGCTGCGGCTTCGACCAGAATCGCCAGGTTACGTCCGGGTGCGACTGGCAGTGTGAGCTCAGGTATCTCAAGCCCCAGTATATTACGCGTCTTCTTTGAGCTACCCAACCGATCAAACTGATGACTATTTTCAACGGTAAAATTCACCATGTTGACGATCATACGCAAGGTTTTGTTCCGTTTTAATGCATTGGCTCCAAACATGGCGCGAATGTTGACTATGCCCAGGCCACGAACTTCCATAAAATCATTGGTCATACCAGGATGAATACCATCTATCGCATCCGGTTCGATACGTGAAAATTCAGTAATATCGTCGGCTATCAGCCGATGACCACGGGATATCAATGACAATGCGAGTTCACTTTTACCCACTCCACTTTCCCCGGTAATAAACGTGCCAATGCTGTGGACTTCCAGGTAGACACCATGTTCAGTGGTTTTTTCAGCCAGGAGCTGATTAAGAAAATAACGCAAGTTGCCTAATAAGTCGGAATCCTGCATTTCAGAACGTAATACCGAGATGGAAGCATCATGACAATATCGAATAGCCTGTTCCGATAAGGACGCATCGCGACTCAGAATAAAGGTACTGACGGGACCGGTAAATAGGTCATCGAGTAACTGGTACAATTGATCAATATCCAGCGAGATCAGGTAATCTGATTCCTTGATACCGATAACAATAACACTTGAAGGTCGGACGATATTCAGATAATCAACCGCCTCATAGCTATTGTCGTTTTGAGTGGAGAGCTTAATCTCTCGATCCAATCCTACCTGGCCGGAAGCAAATGAGAGTTGCAGGCGTTTTTGAAAACGCTGGTGAAATTCCCGAATACTGAGAGTTGATTGCATGAGCAGGTGATTATAAGCGCTGTAACAGTTTAATTATCGGTTTCTGCCTGTGCAATTAATCGTATGATTTCTTCAGCAGAATGGCATTCACGAATCTTGTCGGGAATAGTGGATTGACTGAATATTCGAGCCAGAGAGGCCAGTATCTGTAAATGCTCTTCAGTAGAAGCCTCGGGAATCAATAACACAAAAATCAGGTCAACAGGTTGTTTGTCCATGGCATCATAGTTGACCGCGTGGTTGAGTTTAACGAAACAGGCATGTGTCTGATCCAGGTTCTCAAGGCGCGCATGCGGAACTGCAAAGCCCTGGCCAAGGCCCGTACTACCAAGACGTTCCCGTTCGATCAGTTTGTTAAATATGGCCTGTTGAGAGAGTGATAGTTGTTCGGCTGCTTTTTCAGCAATGTATTCAAGCAGTCTTTTTTTACTTGTGATGTCCGCGTCGGTAAAGATTCTATCGGTGGCCAGCAAGGTGGAAATGGACATGGCTTTAATCAGGTTATGCGAGCGTTGCGCGAATTAAATAAAATAATCAATGGTTAAATTGAATAACTCCGGGAGGTGTCACCTCCCGGAGCTAACCTCAGACCATTTCGGGAATAGAACCCTTGTTACGATGACTTTTCATCTTTTCTTTATGCTTTTTGCCTTGTCGGTCCAGTTTATCAACCAGTCCATCAATTGCAGCATACATGTCTTCCTGAACGTCATCGGCATACAGGTTACCACCACTGATATGCATTGTGGCCTCGGCTTTATGCCTTAATTTTTCCACAGTCAATACGACGTGTATATCCAGGGCTGTGTCGAAGTGCCGATCAAGGCGTTCGACCTTCTCGTTGACATAGTTACGCAGCGAATCGGTGATCTCAACATGGTGACCGCTTAGACTAATTTGCATAAGATACCTCCAAAAGTTACTCAAAACTCATATTTCTATGAGCGGTTAAGGCCGTGAATCTTTCACGCACCAGGGGCCTCTTAAAAGAGGCGTTTACGCTCATTGGATGGGGGAATATTCATGGCTTCACGATATTTAGCTATCGTTCGACGAGCCACATTGATTCCTTGTTCATCCAATACAGCAGCAATTTTGTTATCACTTAACGGTTTGTTGGCATTTTCCGCGGCGATCAGTTTTTTGATAATGGCCCTGATGGCGGTTGCCGAACACTCTCCACCATCAGCAGTACTGACATGACTGGAGAAAAAATATTTAAACTCGAGAATACCACGAGGCGTATGCATGTATTTCATCGTGGTTACTCGGGAAATCGTAGATTCGTGCATGTCCAGTTCTTCTGCGATATCCCTTAACACCATGGGTTTCATGGCTTCCTCACCATATTCTAGAAAATCCTGCTGGCGTGCCACAATGGCCCTGGCAACGCGTAAAAGGGTGTCATTGCGACTTTGCAGGCTTTTGATGAACCAGCGTGCTTCCTGGAGATGATCACGCAAGTAATTGTTTTGATCACTATTATCGCCCCGCTTGACCAGGCTTGCATAGGTGTCATTGATTTTTAATTTGGGTGCGCTTTCACGATTAATCTTCACCAACCAATGCCCATTATCCTTGGAAACGTAAACATCGGGTGTGATATAGGGTGCGTGGGTTTTACTGACCAGCTCTCCGGGATGGGGATTAGTGGTTTGAATAAGTTTTACGATTTCAGCAAGCTCGGCATCGCTGGCCTGCAGACGACGCTTTAAAATGGCGTAATCATTACTGGCAAGATAATCCAGGTAGCGTTCAACCAGCGCCAGTGCCTTGGTTAAATGAGGTGTATCGCTGTCATATTGGCGTAACTGAATCGCCATGCATTCAGCCGGGGTCCGTGCGGCAACACCGATAGGGTCGAAATGCTGGATGAAATGCAACATCGCTTCAATTTCATCCATTTCAATTTCAGGATTTTCGATCAGGAGTCCTTGATGAATATCCTGAAGGGTTTCTGTCAAATAACCACGGTCATCGACGCCATCGATGATGGCCAAGCCTATCTGTTTATCAGTTTCAGTCAGGTGTGCACATTCCAGTTGCCAGATCAGATGTTCATAAAGGGCGTCAGCAGGTTTGGCCTGGTTTTCAAAGAGGTCACTGAAGTCTTCCCCTGCAGCATTATGCGTCTGGCTCAGCGCTGCTGTGGGGGCAGGATCGTAGATATCATCCCAGCCGGTATCGATGGCCAGTTCATCCGGAAGTGTTTGTTCTGCACGGTTTTCCTGAACGTTATCAGCAGCGGTCTTGATTTCAGTGATATCTTCCGGATCTCGATCAGGGGTTTTATCCTGTAATTGGATTTCTGACAGGTTGTCTTCCTGTTCCAATAACGGATTCGATTCCAGGGTTTGTTGAATCTCAGTTTGTAATTCTAAGGATGATAGCTGAAGCAGTTTGATGGCCTGCTGCAACTGGGGCGTCATGGTCAGACTCTGACCGATTTTCAACTGTAGGCTTTGTTTCATAAGAGCGGTTCCCTACAGTATTATTGGCTTAAGCCTTATTATTGTGCTCATATTCACTTTATAGCTTAAAATCATCACCCAAGTAAATCTTTCTCACCATTTTATCAGACAGAATATGATCAGGGTCACCCTCTGCTAAAATACCGCCCTCACCCATAACATAAGCATGATCACAGATACCCAGAGTCTCTCTGACATTATGATCGGTAATGAGTATGCCAATTCCACGTTTAGCCAGTTGACGAACCATATTCTGTATATCAATGACAGATATCGGGTCGACACCCGCAAAAGGTTCATCCAGCAGTACAAAACGCGGATCGTTCGCGAGGGCACGCGCTATTTCGACGCGACGACGTTCTCCGCCAGACAGAGAAGCCCCGAGGCTGTCTCGAATATGCTGTATTTGAAAATCTTCGAGCAATTGTTCCAGTAGATCCTGCTGCTGGTTTTTTTCGAGATCTTGACGCAGCTGTAAAATGGACAGGATGTTTTGTTCAACGGATAAACCTCTAAATACAGAGGCTTCCTGGGGGAGATACCCCAGTCCTTGTCGCGCCCTGCGATGCATGGGCATTTTCGAAATATCCGCTTGATTCAATAAAATGCTACCGCGATCGCTATTAATAAGCCCAACGATCATATAAAAGCACGTGGTTTTACCGGCCCCATTAGGACCTAACAAGCCAACGATTTGCCCACTTTTTACCGAAAGACTGACCGACTTGACGACTTCGCGACCTTTATATTGCTTGGCCAGGTTACTGGCGACGAGTTCATCCATGGGAATTCAGGGCTGTTTGGGTTGAATTAACATGCGTACCCGTTCACTGCCATCTTGATCACCGGCCTGCAGGGCATTGGTCGCCGTATTAACCGTAATGTTTTCACTTTCGATACTATCCTTGTCACTTTTAAAACGGGCACGTCCCATGAGCTTCAACAGCGATTCTCGGTCATAGTAATGCATGCTCTGTGCTGTTCCTGAAACGGGTTTTCTTTCATCATTGAGTTGATTGAACTGGGCAGGATTACCATTGATTTCAAGCCACTCTAGATCATTTTGTGCGTCAAAATGCAGAATGATTTTATCCGCTTGAATACTCAGGCTACCCTGTTGCATGCGCACATTGCCCTGATAGATGCTGATCTGACGGTTTTCATCGATTTCCAGCTTGTCCGCCTCTATATTAATCGGTTGGTCACGATCACCGGTTAAGGCCACCAGGGAACAGGGTATAAAGAGCAGGCTCAGGATGCTAACGCTGGTTAACCATTTCATGTTAAGCACCTCTTTGATAACTGGCTTGAACGCGATTGAGCTGATGTCGCTTGTTTTGCAGATCAAAAATCGCCGATTCAGCCTGCAGCTGGAGTTCATCTGTTTTTAGCGTCAGACTTTGCGGAATATTCACCAGGTCCTGTTTTGGATTGAATTCCATTAACTCGGCTTCGAGTTGAATTGGATCAATTTCATCGAGTCTTTGCATTTCAACCTGATGAGATAACTGAAATATTTCTGTGGGGTGATGTAAAGAACCCTGTCGTGCCAAAATGTGCCATCTTTGGTCATCCGAATAGTACTGAATATCAGGTTGATTAATATCACTGCGGTCCTCTCGAATGAAATGCTCCAAATAAGGCGATTGTAGTATGTATTGAGGATTCCCATCCTGGTCAAAGGCCTTGAAGTGAACTCCGGAAAGGTAATAATCAATGTTATCTGGCACCTTCAGTTCGCTGGTTTTTGAAATCACCGGGCGTGTATCAAAAAACCAGCCGATACTGACTGCGATAGCTACACCTATAACCAGGATGAATATATGGAAACCTTTCATTTTAGATAACTTTCAAGTTTATCCTGTAACTTATCCTGGGCTTGCAGGATCGTTTCGATGGCTTCTCTGACGGCACCCAAACCCCCCGGTTTTTCAGTGACATAATCCGCATGTTTTAAAACAAAAGGGTGCGCATCCTGTACGGCGATAGCCATGCCCACCTGAGTCATCACCGGTAGATCGACAACATCATCTCCCATATAGGCTATTTGTTCTGGATCTAACCCGGTTTGATTTAATAATGCTTGAAATGCGGGTCGCTTATCCCGGTAGCCCTGGAACACAATTTCTATACCCAGATCCTGCATGCGATGTTTAACGACATTCGATTTTCGACCCGTGATGATCGCGGCTTGGAGCCCACATTCAATCAGCATGCGCATGCCATGACCATCTTTAGAGTTAAAAGCTTTGTACTCTTCACCGTCATCCCCGATGAACAAGGTGCCATTGGTTAATACACCATCAATATCGAAGATGATGAGTCGAATTTTTTTGGCCAGGTTAATAATGCTATCCATCGGTAATTTTCAACAGTGGTTGTTTAGACGATACCAGCCCTTAATAAGTCATGCATGTTTAATGCGCCCTGAATGGAGCCGTTTGCATCGGTGACTACCAGGGCATTAATGGCATGTTGATCCATGAGTGTCAGTGCATCACTGGCGATTTGATCCGCCTCAATCGTCACACAATCACGTGTCATGTGGTCCTTAATTTGAGCAGAATGAATGTCATTAATTTGATCCAGTGTTCTGCGCAAGTCACCATCAGTGAATATACCTGCCAGATGCATATTACCATCAGTAATGGCGGTCATACCGAGACCCTTGTTAGACATTTCCAGCAGCCCCTGCTTCAGACTTGCTTGAATATCCACCACGGGAATTCGGTCACCACTGTGCATAATATCCCTGACGCGTAATAACAATCGACGACCCAGACTGCCGCCAGGATGAGAGCGTGCAAAATCTTCTTCAGTAAATCCTCTGACCTCGAGTACGGCAATTGCCAGGGCATCCCCCATTGCCAAAGCGGCCGTGGTGCTCGAAGTGGGTGCCAAACCCAATGGACAGGCTTCTTTTTCCACGGATATATCGAGGTTGATATCGGCAAACTCTGCCAGTGTAGAGTTTATATTGCCAGTCATTGATATTAATGGGACCTGAAGACGTTTTAGTAAAGGCAGTAAGGTCGTGATTTCTGCAGTTTCACCCGAATTGGACAGGGCAATAACCAGGTCCTTCTCTGTGATCATACCGAGATCGCCGTGACTGGCTTCACCGGGATGCATAAAAAATGAAGGTGTACCCGTGCTGGCCAAGGTGGCAGCGATTTTATTACCAATATGTCCGGATTTGCCCATACCCGTAACCACGATTCGGCCCTCACAGGCCAGGATCATATCGCAGGCATGATGAAAAGAACCATCAATACGTCCGATCAGGGTTTGAATAGACTCGGCCTCGGTTTGAAGGACAGCTTTGCCCAGTTGCTCGTAATTTTGCGTGGTCATTTTCATTTTAGAGTGCTGGTAACCTGATAATACAAAAGGCCTTGATAAATCACAAAACAGCTTAATAGTAAGGCGCCTTTGAACCGGTTGAGGCGACAAAAACTTTGTTTAGGTGTATGGGCCAGAACAAACAAAAGGCCGGTGAGTCCGAGTGTTACCATCAGGTCGCGGTTGACTGCAATGGGTGATATAGAAAAATTGATCATGATAGCGGGCAGGCCGATAACCGCAAGGGAGTTAAACAAGTTGGAACCAATCACATTACCCATGACCAGATCAGGTTCGCTTTTGCGTACCCCGGCAATTGCTGCCGCAAGCTCGGGTAGCGAAGTGCCCACGGCAACGATGGTTAGGCCTATGATCAATTCGCTGATGCCCAGCATCGTTGCAATTTGAATAGCCCCCCAAACCAGCAGTTTAGAGCTGCCAATGAGTATCAATAATGCGACCAAGGTGATGATTAATGCCTTTGACGTACTCATTTCCTGTGGAATTTCCTGCTCCAGTTCGGGAGATAAGGGGTCATCCAAATCCGTCTTACTGAAGCGAACCAGGTAGGTCAATGCCACGATAAGCAATGTGAGTAAGACCCAGCCATCAACCCAGTCCAGTTGATTATCCCAAAGTGCCCAGGCCAGAATAATGGAAGCAAAGATAAGGATAGGAAACTCCCTCATTAACAGTTTTGAAGTAAAGCTAATGGGAATCACCAGGGCGGTTACACCAAGGATGAGGGCAATATTAGCAATATTGGAACCGAGGGCATTACCGATCGCGAGATCAGGCGTGTTATCAAATACCGAAAAGATGGCGATGAGAATTTCTGGAGCTGAGGTGCCAAAGCCAATGATCGTAATCCCTATAACCAGTGGAGAAACTCCCAGGTTATAGGCCGTTGCTGAGGCGCCTTCAACAAACCGGTCAGCGCTCCAAACTAGCAGGGCCAACCCGATAATGATGGCGCCGACGGATAGTAACATGAACTAAAAATCGTCAGTGGAGGTAAACAGGCCCACACGAAGGTCTTTTGCACTGTAAATTTCACGGCCATCCACTTCCATGGTGGCATCAGCGATTCCCATGACCAGTTTGCGCATAATCAAACGTTTGATATGGATTTTATAAGTGACCATCTTGGCATCAGGAAGGACTTGTCCAAAGAATTTGACCTCTCCAGAACCCAGCGCGCGGCCATGTCCGGGGCCTCCTTTCCAACCGAGAAAGAATCCGACCAATTGCCACATGGCATCCAGTCCAAGGCATCCAGGCATCACCGGATCCGAGTTGAAATGGCACTCGAAGAACCATAATCCCGGATTGATGTCGAGCTCAGCCTCGATATAGCCTTTATCAAAATGACCACCGTCTTCGTGGATTTGGGTGATGCGATCAAACATCAACATGGGGGGCAATGGCAGCAAGGCGTTTCCTTCACCAAATATCTTGCCGTTGCCGCAATCAATTAATTCCTGGTAGGTGAAGCTGTGTTGATCAGTAAGTTCTGCCATAATCGTTGCCGTTGTTATTTAGGGTGCGAACACTAACGATTCTGCACCATTATTTCAATACATACTAAATCATATGCAACAAACCATTCGTGTGGGGGTCTTTAATTGGACTCGATTCATGTCATCAGGCGGGTTTTACCCTGCCGATCTGCCTGAAGACTGGCGGTTGTCATTTTATGCCAACGAATTCGAATCTGCCTGTATCAGTCTGTCTGAATTGAACGGTAAATGGGCAGCCTTTCAAGAATGGCTGGAAGATCTGGAGACATCTTTCGAATGGTCTTTGTATATTGATGATCTTCGCCAGTTGGATTTTCTCGAGTCCTTGCTCAATGAGCAATTGATACCGCGCTGGCTCATTGTAAGTCCCCAGCTTTATCCAACAGACGTGGTATCAGCGTGGTTGAATACACAAGACCCAGGCATCAAACACCCGCAAGTCATCGAAGCGCAGAAGCTATGGCGCCCCGAATATCTGCAAGCTGAGTCCCGTATTGCACTACTGCCAGGAGCGCAAGCGATGAAAAACTACCGTATTTGGGTGGAAGCGTGGTTGCGTTTACGACCTGCCGCTGATCAGAAAAAGTCTTTAACACTTTGGCTGGATGCATCGACCAGCAATTACCAGACTTTGTCTGACTGTCGTGTGTTGGTGGAAATGATGGGTTATTGATCCTTTAAATAGTGATGTTTTTAATGTTTTAAGGCCATAACGTATTGGGCGCTCTTTAAACTACCAACTTAACATGGAGTTCAATCGATGATGTTGATAGACTCGCGTCTCATTTTGAAGCAAGCATCATGGCACAACCTCTAGTCCAAATCCGCAATCTGCATTTTGCCCGTGGCGATAAAATCATCTTTGATGGTGTGGATATGGATATCCAGGCAGGACGTATTACAGCCGTGATGGGACCCAGTGGCACGGGCAAGACCACGTTACTCAAATTAATCGGTGGTCAACTCATCCCGGATCAGGGTGAAATCATCGTTGATGGACAAAATGTTCATCGCTTAAAACGGGCCGACTTATATCGTCTGCGAAAAAAAATGGGCATGTTGTTCCAATCGGGGGCCTTGCTGACGGATTTGAGTGTATTTGAAAATATCGCTTATCCCTTGAGGGAGCATACCAACCTGAGTGACTCTATGATCCGCAGCATGGTTCTGATCAAGTTACAGGCCGTTGGTTTAAGTACGGCCCATGGCCTGATGCCTTCAGAATTATCTGGGGGCATGGCGCGGCGAGTCGCTTTGGCGCGCGCACTGGCACTCGATCCCATGATGATTATGTACGATGAGCCTTTCACAGGTCAGGATCCGATATCGCTTGGTGTGCTCGTAAAATTGATTCGAGATACCAATCATGCCTTGAAGTTAACCAGCATTTTAGTCTCGCATGATGTGACGGAAACCTTATCCATTGCAGACGATGTCACAATCATTTCTGAAGGCAAACTGGTTGCTCATGGTACCCGGGACGAAATTATGCATTCTGAGTCTCCCTGGGTGCGACAATTTGTGGACGGTGAAGCGGATGGGCCGGTCCCTTTTCATTATCCGGGTGATAGTATCGAACATCAGTTGATGCAGGAAGTGAAGTGATCCATCCGGTGAATTCACTCACCCGTCTCGGACGGGGAACCTTGTTTTTGTTGAAAGTCCTGGCGGGCATTCCGCAACTATTTGTGCGTTTTGGCCTGGTGACAAAACAAATGTATTCAGTGGGCGTTCAGACCCTGCTGATTATCCTGGTCGCAGGCCTGTTTGTCGGCATGGTATTGGCCTTGCAGTTGCATTACACCTTGAGTACTTTCGGCGCGGAAGATACGCTAGGCCTACTGGTCGATTTGGCTCTGGTCAGGGAACTCGGCCCCGTCGTCGCTGCCTTATTATTTGCCGGGCGTGCGGGTTCAGCCCTGACTGCCGAGATTGGTTTAATGAAAGCCACCGAACAGTTATCAGGCCTGGAAATGATGGCGGTTGATCCCGTAGAGCGTATTATTGCACCCAGATTTCTAGCCGGCTTTCTGTCCTTGCCGTTGTTAGCGGCCATATTCAGTGCAGTGGGTATTCTGGGAGGTTACATGGTGGGCGTCGATTTTCTCGGTGTGGACTCTGGTGCTTTCTGGTCGCAGATCCAGGCCAAGGTCGATTTTTATGATGATGTTATGAATGGAGTGATCAAGAGCATCGTGTTTGGTTTTATAGTCAGCTGGATTGCAGTTTTTGAGGGTTATGACTGTTTACCGACATCGGAAGGTGTAGCCAGCGCCACCACCCGAACCGTCGTCAATTCTTCGCTGGCGGTGTTGGGAATGGATTTTGTACTTACTGCGATCATGTTCAATTGAGGATAAGTCATGTTTAAGAGCATAGAATTAAGCGTCGGTATCTTTGTCGGTGCGGGACTGGCAGCTTTATTTATGTTGGCCATGCAGGCCAGCAATCTAAGCAGTATCAGTAGTGATGGCTTCTACGAAATCAGTGCCCGTTTCGATAATATTGGTGGACTCAGGGTTAAGTCTGCGGTGAAAGTGTCGGGTGTGAAAGTAGGGCAGGTTAAAGCAATTGATTATGATTCCGAATCGTTCGAGGCGGTGGTGACCATGCAGGTGGAAGATAAGTATAACCAGTTCCCGAAGGATACCATCGCCAGTGTCTTTACCTCCGGATTACTCGGAGAACAATACATAGGCCTGGAGCCCGGAGGTGATGAAAAACTGTTGGGTAATCAATCCGAAATCCGTCACACTCAATCTGCCATGGTGTTAGAACAAATCATTGGTCAATTCCTGTTTAGCAAGGCTTCTGAAAATGACAATCAAGGTTTCTAAAACAATCATTTTGCTCGGGTTGTCTGCGCTAGTGTCGATCCCGGCACAGGCAGAGACCACGTTAAATCTTGATCAGGCTATTGAAAGAGCCTTGGTTGCTGATCCGCGTATTGATGAAAAACGAGCGTTTGTGCGCAAGGCTGAGGCACTGTTGCAAGAAGCCGAAGGTAAAGGGGGGCTGCGTTACTCTGTCAATTCATTCCTGGCGCTGACCACGGGTCTTGAGGGTGGATTTTATGAAGGCGGTGCGGAGAGTTGCTCCAGTAATTGCACCCCACGTGATGATGCCTACGATTTTGAGGACGGTTTATCGCTCTGGGCACGATTGACCTTTAGTATTATCAAGCCATTAACCACTTTCGGACAACTTGAAAATTACCAGGAAGCCGCGCGTCAGAATATTTTAATTAAACAGGAAGATATTACACTCGAGAAAGAGGTCATCAAACTTCAGGTGGTCAAAGCCTATTATGGTTATTTGGCCGCCCGTGACAGTCGTTATTTATTGGAAGACACCCAGAAACGCCTGAATTCAGCCTTGGAATTGGTGACAGAGTGGCTGGAGCAAGATACTGGTAAGGCCAAGTTGGCCGATCAATATGCCCTCGAAGCGGGTGCAGGCCTGATCAGACGTTACCTGGCCGAGGCCGAGGGCTTAGAGAATATTGCCATGGAGGGGCTGAAATTACTGACGGGTCTCGATAAGGCTGAGGAACTGGAGCTTGAAGATACCCGTTTACGTCCTGTTTCTTTACCGGATAAAACACTCGAAGAATGGGTCGATCTGGCTTTGCTAAATCGCGCAGAATTCAAACAGGTAGATGCCGGCCTGGCTGCGCGCCGAGCATTGGTGGAAGCTAAAAAGGCCAGCAAGAAACCGGTTGTATTTGCAGGATTAGGAGGTTCAGCATCCTATGCGCCGGGTCGTGATACTTTAGATAATCCTTACATTTTTGATGAATTTAATCACTTGGTTTTATCTCCCTTAGTGGGTATGCGTTGGCAGTGGGAAGCCGATGCCCAACCGGCACAGGTAGCCCAGGAGCAGGCTGAACTGGATGCTTTGGTGAGTAAGGCAGCATTTGCACGCAAAGGCATTCCTTTCCAGGTCGCGGAACAATATCATATGGTGGAATCTAAACATGAAGCCATGCTGGCCATGAAAGACAGCGCCCAATCAGCTCGCCGCTGGATGATCGCGGCTTATACCGATTTTGAAGCTGGATTGGAGGAAGCGGAAAAAATACTGACGGCCATGCAAGCCTATGTGTTGGCCTATGCCGAATATGTTCAAATCGTGAATGATTACAACAATCACGTGTCAAAATTAAACAACGTTAGCGGAGTCTACGAATGATAAGGTTGGCCCTCTCAAGAGTGATATTGCCATTAGTCGTCCTGTTAAACCTGCAGCCCGTCTTGGCAGGAGATTCAGAACCCGAGAAACTGGTTAAACAGACCGCCGATGAGGTACTGGAAATCATCAAGACCAATCAGGCAGAATTTAAAGAAAATCCGTCCAAGTTATATTCCCTGGTCGATGAAAAAGTATTGCCGCATTTCGATTTTAATCGTATGACCGACCTGGCATTAGGGCGATACAAGCGTAAGGCTAACAAAACTCAGAAACCCCAACTGGTGGAAGAATTCCGTCACTTGCTGGTTCGAACCTATGGTAAAGCCCTCTTGGAATATAACGACCAGACCATTGCTTATCTGCCCATGCGTGGATTGTTAAGTCGAGGTGAGGTTACGGTGCGCACAGAGATTGAACAAAAAGGTGGCTTTCCAATCCCGCTGAATTACGAATTGTACAAAAAGGATAATGGCTGGAAAGTTTATGATATCAGTGTGGATAACATCAGCCTGGTTACCAACTATCGTTCTACTTTCGCCAAGAAAATCAAAGCGGATGGAATTGATGGTTTGATTAAATCCTTGCAGGATCGCAATAAAAGTGAGTCTTAACCTAAAGGATATCAATCAGCTAACTTAAGTCATGAGTATTGAAATCAACTTTGACAGCGATAAGCAATATATCCAGGTAAAAGGAATTCTGACCAGCACAACCGTGATGGATGCTTTAGCCCAGTTTGCTCGTGAATGTGAAGCTTTACCGTCATGGGTGATTGATTTCACCAAAGTGAGTAAAGTGGATAGTGCCGCAATAGCCTTGCTGATCGAGCTGAAACGCAATGCTCGTAAAAAACAAAAAACGGTTAAATTTATTTATCTGCCCGCCGCATTGCTCAAGATTGCGAGTCTTAGTGAGGTAGAAGATCTACTCACTGAAAACACCGCGTCATGACAGCGTTCATACTGCGCCCGTTACCCAGAACAGTCCAGCATTCACTAAAGGATCAGCCATCTGTTACAATGCGCGGTTTTTCTGGCTAGGCAAATTGTAGTTCCAGTCTTATGAATAAATTAATCATCAACGGAGGCGTCCCGATATCGGGCATGGTCAGAGCCGCGGGCTCTAAGAATGCCGTGTTACCGATACTGGCGGGTACCTTGCTGGCAGATGGCGTTACCCAGATCAGAAATATACCGCATCTGCATGATGTCACCACGACCATGGAATTGCTGGGTCGCATGGGTGTGCAGCTGACCATCGGCGAAAAGATGTGTATCGAGGTGGATTCCAGCAAGATCGAAAATACCTTCGCGCCTTATGAATTGGTTAAAACCATGCGTGCCTCCATATTGGTCTTGGGGCCATTGCTGGCCCGTCATGGTTCGGCTGAAGTCAGCTTACCCGGAGGCTGTGCGATCGGTGCTCGTCCGGTCAATCTCCATCTTATGGGCTTGGAGGCGATGGGCGCGGATATCAGCGTGGAAGAGGGTTATATTCGTGCCAAGGCAGATCGTTTAAAGGGTGCTCAGATCGTCATGGACCAGGTCTCGGTAACCGGAACCGAAAACCTGATGATGGCTGCGGCACTGGCCGAAGGGATCAGTGTTATTGAAAATGCTGCACGTGAACCCGAGGTGGTCGACCTGGCTGATTTCATCAATGCCATGGGGGGTAAAATCAAAGGTGCTGGTACCGATACCATCACCATTGAGGGCGTTGAGCGTCTCCAGGGTTGTGATTATTCTGTATTGCCAGATCGGATTGAAACCGGCACCTATCTGGTGGCAGCGGCCATTACCGGGGGTAAGGTGTTGGTGAAAGATACCAATCCCCAGCTACTCGATGCCGTGTTAGCCAAATTGGAAGAAGCCGGAGCTATCATAGACACGGGTGACGACTGGATAGAACTTGACATGGAAGGACGAAAACCAGAATCCGTCAATATTCGCACGGCACCATACCCTGCTTTTCCGACGGACATGCAGGCCCAGTTCTGCGCCCTGAATGCGGTCGCGGCCGGAACCGGCTCAGTCACCGAAACTGTTTTTGAAAACCGCTTCATGCATATCCAGGAAATGGTGCGTATGGGGGCAGATATTCACCTTGAAGGGAATACCGCCATCATTAAAGGGGTGAATAATCTGAATGCTGCTCCAGTAATGGCAACGGATTTACGCGCTTCTGCCAGCCTAATCCTGGCAGGACTTGTGGCACAAGGTGAAACCGTGGTGGAACGTATCTATCATATTGATCGGGGTTATGATCATATTGAAGAAAAGCTCGCTTGCCTGGGTGCACGTATTCGTCGTACCACCAATTAAACACTAAAGACATGTCTGATCTGATCACTATCGCCCTGGCTAAGGGACGCATCCTTAAAGATACCTTGCCCCTGCTGAATCAAGCCGGCATCGAACCCTACGATGACTTGGAAAAAAGCCGCAAGCTGATTTTTAAAACCAATCATGAAAATATCAACCTGGTGCTCATCCGCTCGGCCGATGTGCCGACCTATGTGCAATATGGTGCCGCGGACATCGGTGTTGCCGGTAAGGATGTCCTACTCGAACATGGGGGTGAGGGTTTGTATGAGTGGGTTGATTTGAAGATTGCACCCTGCAAGTTAATGACAGCAGGATTTGCCGATAAACCCTTGCCATCCGGTCGATTGAAAGTGGCTACCAAATATACCGAGATTACTCGGCAGTATTTCTTACAACAGGGACGCCAGGTTGAACTCATTAAACTCTACGGCTCTATGGAACTGGCACCTATCGTGGGCTTGGCTGACATGATTGTTGACCTGGTGGATACCGGGAATACCCTGAAGGCGAATGGCCTGGTACCGAAGGAATTTATCATGGACATCAGCTCGCGGCTGATTATCAATCGTGCTTCGCTTAAAATGAAAAACCAGGCAATCAAACAAGTCGTAGAAAAAATTGAACAGGCTGTGGAGGCTGCCTAAGCTGCAGAGTTTATGATGACCCTCGATATTAAACAGTTGAATAGCCAGGATGAGCATTTCTGGCAGGACATGGATAATTTGTTGTCCTGGGAAGCGGTATCCGATGAACAGGTTTTTACCACAGTGTCAGATATTATTAAAAGGGTACGCAGTGAGGGTGATGCTGCAGTACTGGAGTTGACGGCTCGTTTTGATGGTTTAAACGTTGCGGAAATGTCTGAACTGGAGATGCCACTCAGCACGCTGAAACAAGCTTATGAAGGCTTACCGGAAGAACAAAAGAACGCCTTAAAGCAGGCTGCTGAACGTATCCGGCGATATGCCGAAAAACAAAAAATGGATTCATGGGAATACACCGAGGACGATGGTACGGTGCTCGGACAGCAGGTCTCACCCCTGGACAAAGCGGGTTTGTATGTCCCCGGAGGTAAAGCGGCTTATCCCTCTTCGGTGTTGATGAATGCCATACCGGCCAAGGTAGCGGGTGTCGGTGAATTAATCATGGTTGTGCCTACCCCCAATGGTATCGTGAATGATTTGGTCTTGGCGGCGGCCTATCTTTCTGAAGTGGACCGGGTTTTTACGATCGGCGGCGCTCAGGCTGTGGCAGCACTGGCTTACGGGACCCAGAGCATTCCCCAGGTCGATAAAATTGTAGGGCCAGGCAATATATATGTGGCTACGGCCAAACGCATGGTGTTTGGTGCTGTCGGTATTGATATGGTGGCCGGCCCTTCAGAAATACTGGTGGTCTGTGATGGTAATACCAACCCCGACTGGATTGCGATGGATCTTTTTTCCCAGGCCGAGCATGATGAAGATGCACAATCGATACTGGTATCACCAGATGCTCAATTTCTCGAGCAGGTGAGATACAGTATCGATCGATTACTTGAAGAAATGCCGCGCAAGGCCATTATCCATTCTTCTTTGAGTTCGCGCGGGGCCCTAATTCATGTACAGGATATGGATGAGGCGATCGAAGTCGCCAACTACATAGCCCCGGAACATCTGGAACTATCGGTAGCCAATGCTCAGGGAGTAGCCAAATCCATTCG
>JASJBW010000110.1 GCA_030066315.1 Gammaproteobacteria bacterium | reverse complement strand
CATATTTAACGAACATTACTTTACGGGAAAAAAAGTGTCGAAAATTAAGAGAAATGTCCTGGTAGGGATTTGCTTTTTGTTCCCGGGGCAACTCAATATTTAATCCAATAAAGGTGCCATGGCTGGTAAATCCACCAGTATTGGATTAAATATTGAGTTGCCCCGGGAACAAAAAGCAAATCCCTACCAGGACATTTCTCTTAATTTTCGACACTTTTTTTCCCGTAAAGTAATGTTCGTTAAATATGCCACCGCATATATTGTATTGCCTGGCGGGTTCGGCACACTTGATGAAATGGCTGAAATTCTGACCTTGATACAAACCGGTAAAACTCGCAAGATTCCAATCATACTGGTGGAATCAAACTTCTGGACAGGCTTAATAGACTGGTTTAGGAATACCCTGGTAAATGAAGGCACCATAAGTGCATCTGACCTTGATTTAATTCAGATGATTGATCAGCCCGCAGCGGTGGTTGATGCCATTTTCGATTATTATCGCAGCCGAACCTTTGAGCCTTCCGCCGAAGAAAAGGAACGTATGTTAACACTGTAGTGGTTGACTCGTGTCAGTCTTTACTCGATTGTCCTGCGCAGATGTTAAAGCCTTTCTACAAAATTATGATTGTGGGGACCTGATTCAATTCGATGAAATTATTGAAGGTGTCACCAATTCTAATTTTCGTTTAAAAACTACGAAGGGTACCTTTATCTTAACAGTTTATGAACAACTGGATACCGCGACGTTACAAAGTCTTCATGATCTACAGAACCTTTGGCATGAAAAAGGTTTAAATTGTGCCAAGGTGATTAAAAATGATCGTTTGAATACTCTTTCTAAATTACATCAAAAACCTGCTGCTCTAGTAGAGCATTTGCCTGGTAGCACCCATTTTAAGATCTCTTCTACACTCTGTAAACAAGTTGGTTTGACTCTGGCACGAATACACTTATCTCCTCAACCCCAGGATTTCAACCGTAATAATCCAAGAGGATTCGACTGGATGTTAGGCATGGCAAAAAGAATTTACCATAACTTATCTACCGTTGATCAAACTATCCTTGACGAAGAGTTGAATTTTCTGAGACATTTTTCTTCACTGGCCTTACCCGCAGGAGCCATTCATGCGGATTTTTTTCCTGATAATGTTTTAGTTCATGAAGATCATATACAGGGTTTTATTGATTTGGATTTTGCCTGTAGAGAGATATATTTATTCGATATCTGTGTAGCGATCAATGCCTGGTGTAATGATGATCAGGGGCAATTGAATCGTTTATTAATGCGTGATTTATTGACTGCCTATACCTCCCTTAGACCACTTAACCAGGAAGAGAATTTAGCCATACCCATGATGTTGCGGGCTACTGCCTTACGTTTTTGGTTATCTCGTTTATATGATCATATTTATCTTGAAGGCAGTGAAAAAATTCAACATAAGGATCCTCAAGAATTTAAAAACATCCTGTTAAACCGGAGAAATCGTTTATCAGGAATGCAACGTTAGTTTCATTTACCGATACAAAAACTGGAAAAAATTCTACCGAGTAAATCTTCACTGGTAAATTCACCGGTAATTTCATTCAAACATAACTGGGCTTGACGCAAATCCTCTGCCATTAATTCACCAGATTGGGTTTCATTAAAAATCGATTCTGCTTGATGAACATGATGTAAGGTTTTTTTTAAAGCTTCCACGTGTCGCTGGCGAGCAATGAATGTGGTTTGATCATGATTATAATCTTGGTACTGGAGGGTGAGTTCATCAATCAACTGATCCATACCTTCTCCTGATTTAGTCGAGATAGCCAGGGCAGATAATTCAGTTTTCCGTGATGCGGGTAACAAATCCAGTTTGGTTAAGAGTCGTTTGACAGGGATGTTATGTAAACGTTGTTCAATGGCCAGGTCTTCAGCCGTAATGCCCCGAGTAACATCAATCAGTAGTAAGACCACGTCGGCCCGCTCTATCTCCAACCAGGCACGACGTATGCCTTCTTGCTCTACTGGGTCCGTGGAATCCCTTAAACCTGCAGTATCAATGATTTTTACAGGTACACCTTTTAACGCGATATGTTCCCGTATCACATCCCGAGTCGTCCCCGCGATATCAGTAACAATGGCGGCATCATACCCCGCAAGATAGTTTAGTAAACTGGATTTTCCCGCATTCGGTTGGCCGGCTATTGCCAGCGTCATACCTTCGTTTAATACCCGACCATCCTCTGCTTTCTGTAAAATAAGTTGCGCCTGATTAATTAAATCATAGAAATGTTGTTGAATATCTGAATCCGTTAGTAAATCAATTTCTTCGTCAGCAAAATCTAGCGCTGCCTCAATGAATGAACGGATCGCAATAACTTGTTCAACCAACTGATGCACCTGGTTTGAAAACTCTCCTTGTAAAGAACGCATCGCCGCTCGTGCCGCTGCCTGGCTACCGGACTCGATCAGATCTGCGATAGCCTCTGCCTGGGTTAAATCGATTTTGTTATTATGAAAAGCGCGCTCGGAGAATTCCCCTGCCTGAGCCAATCTTGCACCAAGTTCACATACCCGGCTTAGTAACATTTCTTGTAATACAATGCCGCCATGACCTTGTAGTTCAACAACGTCCTCTCCCGTGAAAGAGTGCGGTGCGGGAAAAAAGAGGACAATGCCATGATCCAGGCGGGTATGGTTGGCATCATAAAAATGACAAAAACGTGCAGATCTCGGCGTGAAGGTGGCCTGGGTCAGTTGCTCGGCGATTGAGAGACTATCCGGACCCGATAAGCGTATGATACCGATACCACCAACACCTGGGGGTGTCGCTATTGCCGCAATGGTTTCTTTATTCGACATGATACGGCGTTGCCGGTCGGATTATTTTTCTTCCCCAGATTCGATTCGTTTGGTAATGATATATTGTTGAGTGATTGACAAGATATTGTTAACCACCCAGTAGAGGACCAGACCAGCCGGAAAAAAGGCAAAAAACACTGTAAATACGATCGGCAAAACCATCATAACCTTGGCCTGAATGGGATCAGGGGGTGCAGGATTCAGTTTCTGTTGGATCAACATGCTGGCCCCCATGATAAGAGGTAACACAAAATAGGGATCCATCACCGATAGATCGTTAATCCATAATATAAACGGAGCCTGGCGCAATTCGACTGATTCGAGTAACGCCCAGTACAAAGCGATGAAAACCGGAATTTGTACCAAAATCGGTAAACAACCACCCATCGGATTGATTTTTTCCGTTTTATACAACTCCATCATCGCTTGGTTCATCTTCTGACGATCATCACCATAACGTTCTTTTAAGGTTTTGAGCCTTGGACCCACCTTGCGCATCTTGGCCATCGATTTATAACTGGTTTCAGACAACTTAAAGAACACGGCCTTCACCAGCAGTGTCAAAAGGATAATGGCAAATCCCCAGTTACCTACAAGATCGTTAAAAAACGATAATAGCCAATACAAGGGTTTGGATAAAAAGGTCAATGCGCCGTAATCCACGGTTAAATCAAGTCCTGGAGATATTTCTTCAAGACGTTCAACCAATTTGGGGCCTACGAAAAGCTGGCTATTGAATTCACCCTGTTGTCCGGCTCCAATCTGTTGTGATGATGAACGCATACCGATGGTATAGGTGCTCGGATTATTTTTACGATTGGCAATAGAATACAACAGATTATTTTCACTCGGCTGGGCAACCCATGCTGACAGAAAATAATGTTGAATCATGGCAGTCCAACCACCCACAGAATCCATTTTAAAAGCCGTTTCTTCCATATCATCGAAATCGATCTTTTCGTATTTCACTTCTTCGTTGTAAATCACAGCACCGGTATAGGTATACAGGAACTTGCTGGTCTCTAGGGGACGTGAGCGCGTAATTTGACGATATTGGCTGCCATTCCAGTCCTGATTACTTTGGTTGGTGATCTGATGATTCACATTGATCAAATAATCACCGCGATTGAAGACATAGGTTTTGGTCACAAGAATACCGTTTTCTGACCATTTTAAGGGCACACTCAATTGCTCTGCCGAATCATCCAGCCTATATTGGGTTTGAGCGGCACTATAAATGCTATGATGGTTAGGCGCTGGGCTGGCTGATGATCTCAGTCCATTCTGTATCACATAGACTGATTCAGATTCTGAGTGAATTAACTCCAGAGGATTCTCTGGTTCATCAACGTCTACTGGATAATTTTTTAACTTGACTGATTTTATAACCCCTCCACGAGTATCAATTTGGAGGTCATAAACGTCTGTTTCTACTTGTATCAGTTCCCCACTCTTGGCGGTCACAGCGGCTGTCGTTTCGGTACTCCCAGGAATAATGGCACTTTCAGGCAGGTCATTGATATTCTCAACATTGATACCATCGACAGGTGTTGAAGTGACGGGTGCCTGTTGTTGTTCAGCGGTAGGTATCGGCTTAGGACCATAATCCGCTTTCCATTGTTCCCAGATGAGTAATCCTACAAATGCCAGTGCTGCATATAAAAAGAGTCTTGAATTATCCATCGGTTAGTAGAATCTAGAATTTTGGTTTAATGGTCGTGAGGAACTGGATCGTATCCACTTTTGCCCCAGGGATGACAGGACATTAATCTTTTAACGGCCAACCAGCTACCTTTAAAAATGCCAAATCGGTCGATCGCTTCAATTGCGTATTGCGAACAGGTAGGCGTGTAACGGCAGTGGTTACCCAGCAATGGGCTGATAGCGTATTGGTAAAAACGAATGGGGAGAATCAGAATTTTTCGCATTTTTTAGTCACTATCTGCCAGAGTATATCCAAGCGTTCAAAGATCTGTTGATGACTCAAGTGCTTGACTTTAGATCGTACCATGGCTACCACATCATGCTTGGGTAACTCATGCTGGTGTCTCCGAAAACTCTCTCGTATCAAGCGCTTAATCTGATTACGATGCACCGCAAGTTTTAGCTGTTTTTTTGAGACAGCAAAACCCAACCTCGGCTGTTCAGCGTTTTTTTTTCCTACCAATAAGGTTATACAATCATCGCTGACGCGGATATTATCCTGGAAGACCTGGGTGAAATCTGCCGCTCGGCTGATTCGGCACGACCTAGAGAACGATTCTCCGGTCTTGGATTTCATCACAGGACACCAATGTTAAGGAGTCAGACGTGCTCGTCCTTTGGCTCTTCTAGCCTTGATGACCATACGGCCACCCCGGGTTTGCATACGCGCACGAAAGCCATGCGTTCTGGCTCGCTTAAGATTACTGGGTTGAAATGTACGTTTCATATCTAAAAGCCTCGCTGATCATTCACCTGCAATTTGAAGGTTGAACCATTCGCAGGCAGGCGCGACAAGATACTGATATGAACGCCTGTCGTCAATATCATTTTCCACTTATATTGTTGTTTTTGATTATAAAAGCGTGTTTTTTTGTAGTTTAAGTATTTTTAACGATCCCTGAACGGTAAGGATAGTGACTTAACACAACCGCAAATTAAATATTTCATAAAAAATGATCGATTTCATTTTACACAGCCTGTGGATAAAGTTGATAATAGCCTGCTTAATGACCAAGACCCATTCGGTATTTAGAACAGGGTCTTGAGTGGACCATAAAACATCATGTTACGCTGAAGCTGATAATCCCTGAACGAAGTGCTCTAATGATCTTGGGCTTTATCAACTTCTTGAAATCACTTGATACCTATCAACAGGATTAAACTTGAAACTTGAAATCTGGGAACAATGCATGACTCAACTCGAAAATGAATTGAGTGAGCAGCAATTTAATACCTGGATACTACCGCTACAGGTTGAACTGAATCATAACCAACTAAAACTCATGGCACCTAATCGTTTTGTCATGGATTGGGTTAAAAAAAATTTTCTGGAGCAAATCAGAAATACCATCAGCCTTCTCGATGATAGTAAATCACTCGAAGTCGATGTCACTATTGGAAGCCATCAAAAACCTGCTGACAGCTCTGAAAAGCCTGACAATCAATCAAATGTGGTAACCCACCGATACCAATCAGGACTCAATGAAAGCCAAACCTTTGAAAACTATGTTGAGGGTAAATCCAACCAATTAGCTCGTGCGGCCTCGATCCAAGTCAGCAATAACCCAGGGGCCGATTACAATCCCCTCTACATCTATGGTGGTGTTGGCCTGGGAAAAACGCATCTGATGCAAGCAGTGGGGAATCAGATCAAGACGATCAACCCTGAAAGCACGGTCGTTTATGTTAATTGTGAACGTTTTGTTTCCGATATGGTTAAGGCTTTACAACACAGTAAAATTAACGAATTTAAAAATTTCTACCGTAATGTCGATGCCTTGTTGATCGACGACATTCAATTCCTGGCTGATAAAAGTCGATCACAAGAAGAATTTTTCCATACCTTTAACTCCTTGTATGAAGCCAAATCACAGATGATCATTACCTGTGATCGCTATCCCAAGGAAATAGATGGTCTGGAAGATCGTTTGCGATCCCGCTTGGGTTGGGGATTAGCCGTCGATATCAAACCCCCCGACCTGGAGACCCGCGTAGCCATTTTACACAGTAAAGCTGAAGCCAGTAACATCAACCTGCCCGATGAAGTTGCTTTCTTCATCGCCAATCGATTTAAATCCAATATTCGTGAGTTGGAAGGGGCATTGAAACGCGTTATCGCCCACGCCCATTTTACGGGCCATCCCATCACCCAGGAATTTACCGCAGAGGCTTTACGTGACTTACTGGCAGTTCAGGATAAGATGGTTTCCATTGACAATATTCAAAAAACGGTTGCAGATTATTACAAGATAACCGTGTCAGATCTGTTATCCAGTCGGCGAACCCGCTCGATCACTCGCCCACGGCAGATGGCCATGGCCATGGCAAAACAATTAACCCGAAACAGTTTGCCGGAGATCGGTAATGCATTTGGTGGACGTGATCATACAACGGTATTACATGCTTGCCGTAAGATTGATGAACTTCGTGAAGAAGATCATCGAATTAAAGAAGATTTCGATAATCTGTATTATACATTGAGTAGTTAATAGATGTGTCTGGACGAATTGTCGATTAAAATAGACAAGATTGTGGGGGGATTGTGGATAACCTACGGATATCTTTTCATAGCTAAGATATCCAACACTTATCCACAGATTACTGATAAGCTAAACACACCTCTACAGTAGCAAAATAACCCGTAACTTATTGAAATATAAAGTAAAATAAAAGTTATCCCAAGAATCTAAGTTACTAATAACAACTACAGATAATATATATAGATGAATATTATTATTAATAGAGAGGCACTCCTCGGTCCCTTACAACATGTAATCGGTGCGGTAGAACGTAAACAAACCTTACCTATTTTGGGTAATGTTTTATTTCAATCATCTCAGGGGCAGTTATCTTTAACTGCCACTGATTTAGAGATTGAATTGATTGCTAATTTTAAGATTGATTCACAAGAGGATTTGGCTACTACTTTACCCGCGCGTAAATTATTCGATATCTGTAAAGCATTACCTGAAAAAAGCGATATCAATTTTAATATCGACGATAACAAGGTCAACATGACCTCTGGTCGTTCACGATTTACCCTGTCTTCATTACCTGCACAAGATTTTCCCAGACTTGATGAAATTGATACCCAATTGGATTTCAATATTCCACAAGGGACGTTCAAGCTGTTGATTGAAAAAACAGCTTTTGCCATGGCTCAACAAGATGTGCGCTATTATCTCAATGGTCTATTAATGGAATTGGAACCAGAGAACCTTAAACTGGTTGCCACTGATGGTCATCGACTCGCCTTAAGTGAGTATAAGACCAGTCTCCCGGTCTCTGCAGTTAAGCAAATCATCATTCCGCGTAAAGGTGTTTTAGAACTCGCGCGTTTGCTGACTCATGAAGAAAATATGGTCAATATTAAGATCAGCCCCAATCACATTCGTATAGAAACGGATGCTCTGGTGTTCACATCAAAACTGATTGATGGCAAGTTTCCAGACTATAATCGTGTGATTCCAGTTGATGGAAACAAAAACCTCAAGGTCAACCGTGATTTACTGAAACAATCCTTACATCGTATTGCCATTCTTTCCAATGAAAAATATCGAGGCATTCGATTAAGTCTGTCACCGAACAACTTAAACATACAGGCGAATAACCCTGACCAGGAAGAAGCGCAGGAAGAAATTACGGTACAATATGACGAATCCAATGTTGAGATTGGTTTCAACGTCACCTATCTGTTAGATGTATTAGCTGTCCTTAATTCCGAAGATGTATTGATCAAGTTAAAAGATGCGAATAGTAGTTGTATTATTACCGCACCGGACAGTGAGCAGTTTCGATATGTGGTGATGCCCATGCGTCTGTAATCCCCTTTCGAGTATAAAAGTTATCATCAATGCCACTAAGGCAACTCAGCCTTAATCAATTCAGGAATCTCTCTTCTACGACTCTGGAATTTGATTCACACCTCAATATTTTTGAGGGCAAGAATGCTTCTGGAAAAACCAGTCTGCTCGAGGCCATACATATCGTTTGTGAAGGCCAATCTTTTCGTACCCATCATCTGAAACAATGCATACGACATAACCAGGATGATTTCCTACTCTTTGGAAAATTTTCTGATCACCAGGTTGGTATCTCAAAAACCCAAGAACAACGAATCATAAAAATTAATGGTCAAATCACGGCGAGACGCTCTGAACTCGTGCTGTTTTCTCCGGTTCGCATGATAAATACGGATAGTTTGGATATCGTCATGGGAAAGCCCTCCATGAAACGTGAGTTTATAGATTGGTGCTTGTTTCACGTGGAACCTTCTTATCCTGACCTATGGAAACAACATGGTCACGCCTTGAAGCAAAAAAACGCTTTATTAAAAACCAAAACCGACGATCATCAAATCGATTATTGGAATGAGTATTTACTGGATTACAATCTGAGGATATCTCGATATCGGAAAGATTTTTTATCTCGACTCAAAAATATTCTTTTTTCGGAACTCAACAATTTAATGGATTATGAACGCATAACCTTTACATACGAACCCGGTTGGGACATCAATAAATCTTTATCTGATATATACAGAATACAGCGGCAAAGAGAAATAAAATATGGTTATTCTTTATATGGTATTCATCGCGACAATATACACATTTCTCAAGACGGTATTCCTGTTCAACATTGCCTATCGCGTGGACAATTGAAGAAACTGTCCGTTGCCCTGCTGATCGCCCAAGTTATTCTAGTCAATCGTGAAACAGGAAAACCGGTGATCATTCTGGTTGATGACCTGTCTTCTGAATTAGATAGTGTATCCGTTTCGAAGATTTTGGAAGTCTTAAGAATTCTAAACGCACAAATCTTTCTTACCTTTATAAAATACTCTGATCATCCAGTGAAAGGAGATCAAGAAGTTAAATGGTTTCACGTGGAACATGGTATCATTAAGCCTGTTAAAAATGTCTAGAGAACTTCATGTCTGAATACGATTCGTCGAGTATAAAAGTCTTAAAAGGCCTGGATGCAGTGAGAAAGAGACCGGGTATGTATATCGGAGATACCGATGATGGCTCCGGATTACATCACATGGTTTTTGAAGCGGTGGATAATTCCATCGATGAAGCTTTAGCCGGCCACTGTAGTGAAATTAATGTCATTATTCACACGGATAATTCGGTATCCATTGTAGATGACGGTCGTGGGATTCCGGTTGATATCCATCCTGAAGAAGGGCGTTCGGCGGCAGAGGTCATCATGACTGTATTACATGCAGGCGGCAAATTCGACGATAACTCCTATAAGGTATCCGGTGGTTTGCATGGAGTGGGTATTTCAGTGGTAAATGCCTTGTCTGAAAATGTAAAACTGACCATCAAGCGACATGGAAAAGTTCATTACCAGGAATATATTAAAGGGGAACCCTTGGCGCCATTGAAAGTTATTAAGGATACCCAATCATCGGGTACAGAAATTCGTTTTAAACCCAGTGTCGATATATTCAGTGACATAGAATTTCACTACGATATTTTGGCGAAACGGTTACGAGAGTTATCCTTTCTTAACTCTGGTATTCGTATTCATCTAAAAGATGAGCGTTCAAATAAGGAAGATGTTTTTGAATATGAGGGCGGTATTACGGCTTTCGTTGAACATTTGAATAAAAACAAGACACCTATTCACAGCAAGGTGATCAATATCTCAACTCAACGCGAAGATGTCGGCGTAGAAGTGTCACTGCAATGGAATGATTCTTACCAGGAAAACATATTTTGTTTTACGAATAACATTCCGCAAAAAGATGGGGGTACGCATTTATCCGGTTTCCGTACCGCCTTGACGCGTACACTCAACCAATACATGGAGAATAACCTGCAAGGCAAAAACAAGGCATCCACCAGCGGGGATGATGCCCGTGAAGGTTTGACGGCGGTATTATCCGTGAAAGTGCCCGATCCCAAGTTTTCATCGCAGACCAAAGATAAACTGGTATCTTCAGAGGTTAAATCGATTGTCGAATCCGTGATGGGTGAAGCTTTAAAGGATTTTCTTGAAGAAAACCCCCAAGATGCTAAATCTATTACAGGTAAGATCATTGATGCCGCCCGCGCCCGCGAGGCTGCCCGAAAAGCCCGAGAAATGACTCGCAGAAAAGGTGCCCTTGATATTGCCGGGTTACCTGGAAAGCTGGCGGATTGCCAGGAAAAGGATCCGGCCTTATCCGAACTCTATCTGGTGGAGGGTGATTCAGCAGGGGGTTCTGCCAAACAGGGTCGTAACCGAAAAACCCAGGCCATTTTACCTTTAAAGGGTAAGATTCTGAATGTTGAAAAAGCACGCTTTGATAAAATGCTGGGTTCTGCAGAAGTGGGCACCTTGATAACGGCATTGGGTACAGGTATCGGCAGGGATGAATTCAACCTGGAAAAATTGCGTTATCATCACATTATCATCATGACTGATGCTGATGTGGATGGCTCCCATATCCGTACCTTGTTACTCACCTTTTTCTATCGGCAAATGCCAGAATTGATTGAAAATGGGCATATCTATATTGCTCAACCGCCTCTTTACAAGGTCAAAAAAGGAAAACAGGAACGCTATGTTAAAGATGATAAAGAACTCAACAATTATCTCTTACAAATGGCTGTAGAGGGTGCAAAGTTAAAGCTGGATGAAAACGTACCGCCATTATCTGATCTAGCCCTGGAAAATCTGGCACGACAATACATGAATATACTGGCCATCTTTGAACGATTAAAACAGTTCATGCCTGCTGAATTTCTGGATCAATTACTCAATCTGCCAGCCGTACAGGCTGAGATGCTTGAACCCGCGGATGCCATAGCACCCTGGCTTGAGCAGTTGCAACAACGTTTGAATGACAGCGCAGAACCCTCCGTTGAGTATACGGTTTCGCTGGATCTTGAAGACAAAGATGTCGGAGAAATCGTCATTGCACGACAGGTTCATGGAATAACTAATGAAAATTCATTTTCAATAGATTTTTTCAATAGCGCTGACTATGAACTGATCAGCCAGTTTGTTGAACAAGTGCAAGACATGTTTTCTGATCAAGCGATTATTGCTCGAGCAGATAAGCAACAGGTGGTCAGTCAGTTTAGTGAAGTCTATGATTGGCTGATGACTGAAGCCAAAAAAGGTCAAAATATCCAACGTTATAAGGGTCTGGGTGAAATGAATCCCGATCAGCTTTGGGAAACCACTATGGATCCCGATAACCGGCGCCTGTTAAAGGTCAGAATAGAAGATGCCATAGCTGCTGATGAAGTATTCACTACCTTGATGGGCGATCATGTTGAGCCGCGCCGAGATTTTATTGAATCCAATGCACTGAATGTGAGTAATCTTGATGTCTAAAAAGGTTTAAGCAAATGGATATAGGTTCAATCATCTTTTGGGTGGTCATCGCTTTAATCGCATTCTATGCGATCAATATCTATAACCACCTGGTCAGAATTAAACATAATGTGTCCAAGGCTTGGTCTAATATTGATGTCTTGCTCAAGCAGCGACATGATGAAATCCCGAAATTAGTCGAAACCTGCAAGCAGTATATGAAGTTTGAAAAAGATACACTGGAAAAAGTCATGCAGGCCCGAAGTCAGGTTTCCTCAGCGCGTCAATCCCAGGATATGGCAGGATTAGGTGCCGCTGAAGGTATGTTGAGAATGGGGTTAGGCAATTTATTTGCGGTTGCAGAGGCTTACCCTGAATTAAAAGCCAATGAAACTTTTCAACATTTACAGACCCGAATCAGTTCGCTCGAGTCTGCTATTGCGGATCGCCGTGAGTTCTATAATGAATCAGTAAATATCAATAATACGCGTATCGAACAATTCCCGGATATTATCGTGGCGCGGTTACTCAATTTTACTTCGCGGGATTTATTGGAATTCGATGCGGCAGCAATCAAGGATGTGAATTTAAAAAATTTATTCTCTGAATAAACGGGTTTTCGATTTATCATTGAATGGAACACTGGATAGATATTTATATTCAGGGATTAAGTCCAGCCGAATATCATATTCAGCTATTACTGTTGTGCTTTTTTTTAGGATTTATTCTCTACAAAGGCATTACGACCTATCAACGTTCCCGTTTTATTGGAGATACGCCAACCTCTAACATAGCTTCTGCCGCACAGGGTTACACTGAGCTTAAAGGTCTGGGTGAAATGATGCCTGGGGCAACGATTACCTCTCCATTCAGTCAAAGGCGTTGTATATGGTATCAATGCATCGTGGAGAAAAGGCAACGTTTGCGTAATCACAATATTTGGGTTGAAGAGAGTAATGAAGTCTCTGATCACCTGTTTCAAATACATGACGATACGGGTACCTGTGTGATCGATCCGGAGGGCGCTTATGTCATCCCCTCCTCCAAAAAAACCTGGTTTGGTAGTCATTCACAAGCAAAGTTTCAGGGCAATTTAAAAAAATCTTGGTTGAATACTCATTTGGGATTAGGCCGATATCGTTTTACCGAAAAACTGATCACGGTCGCGGATCCCTTGTATGTCATTGGTTTGTTTACTTCTACTTCTAAAACAATTGACTCTTCTACACTGCAATCTGAGGTTGAGGAACGGGTCAAACAATGGAAAACCAATCCCGCTTATTATTTGAAATCTTTTGATCGTGATCACAATGGCAAGATTCAAGGAGATGAATGGAACAAAATTCGGCAGCACGCCGAACACGTGATACGGGAACAACGCAGTAATACATTTCACCATATCATGAAAAAACCGTTGGAAGGCAATCAACCTTATGTCATTTCCACGCGTTCGGAGGAGCAGTTACTGAAAAATAAGCGGCGCTTTGTTTTAGGTTATCTCGTGTTATTTTTTTTCCTGTTATATGTTTTACTATTAGCTGTCAAATAAAGAGAAAAAACTTGAACAATCCATTATTAAATCCTGAAGCACTACCCGCATTCAATGCCATCGAACCCGGTATTATTAAGTCTTCTATTGAACAGATCTTGCAAGAGAACCGATCACAAATAGCTCAACTGCAAACGATTAAACCACTGGATTGGGAACATTTTATCCAGCCTTTAGAGCTGTTGGACGACCGTTTGAGTAAAGCTTGGTCACCCGTCAGGCATCTTAATTCTGTTAAAAGTAGCGATGAATTACGTGAGGCTTATAATGCCTGCCTGCCCTTGCTGAGCGAATATTCAACCGAGTTGGGTCAAAATAGACAACTCTTTGAAGCCTATCAAAAACTGCAACAGCATGATTCTGCTCAATTAACCCAGGCACAACAAAAAACGCTGAAAGATTCACTTTTACATTTCAAATTGGCGGGCGTGGATTTATCTCCCGAAGCACAAAAACAATTCCAAAAAATACAAAAACGACTATCGGAATTACAGTCAAAATTTGAGAATAACTTGCTGGATGCCACCCAGTCCTGGCAACTTCATCTCAAGGATCAAGAGCGATTATCAGGTATGCCTGAATACGCTTTAAATATGTTGCAACAGTATGCAGAGCAAAAGTCACTGAGCGGTTACAGGGTTACCTTGGAGATGCCTTGCTACATTGCCATCATCACTTATGCAGATGATCGCGCTTTGCGAAAGGAAATCTATGAAGCCTTTACGACGCGCGCTTCAGATTATGGTATTACCGATGTCCAGTGGGATAACTCGGCATTAATGGTTGAGATCCTCCAAAAACGACAGCAAAAAGCCGCCTTACTGGGTTTCGAAAATTATGCTGCACTGTCTCTGGAAACCAAGATGGCCGAATCGGTTGAAGAAGTTCAGGAGTTTTTAACTGAACTGGCCAAGAAAAGTCGCAACATGGCTGAAAACGAGTATCACCAGCTCCAGGAATTTGCGCACGAACAAGGATTAAATGATGATTTAAAAGCGTGGGATTTTGCCTATTACAGTGAAAAACTCAAACAACAACAATATGCGATTTCAGATGAAGATTTAAAGCCTTATTTCTCTGATGATCATGTTATCGCGGGTTTGTTTAAGATTGTTGAAAAGCTTTATAGTATTCAGATTACTGAAATAAAAGGGGGTATCGATCTTTGGCATGAAGATGTCCGTTTTTACCAGATTCTCGACAATCAGGACCAGGTGGTAGGTCAATTTTACCTGGATCTATATGCTCGCGAACATAAACGGGGAGGTGCCTGGATGGATGAATGCATCAATCGTTATGTGATCCAGGGACAAAAACAAATTCCTGTCGCTTACCTGACCTGTAATCTAACCCCTCCAATAGGTACTGAACCCGCGTTATTTACCCATGATGAAGTGATCACCCTATTTCATGAATTTGGTCATGGTTTACATCACTTGTTAACTGCCGTGGATGTCCCCGAAGTATCTGGAATCAACGGTGTTGAATGGGATGCAGTAGAATTACCCAGCCAATTCATGGAAAATTTTTGTTGGCAAAAGGAGGCCCTCGATTTATTTGCGCGCCATTATCAGACAGAGGAACCTTTACCTCCTGATCTCTACGAAAAAATGATCAAGGCCAAGAATTTTCAAAGTGCACTGCAGATGTTGCGTCAACTGGAGTTTTCCATCTTCGATATGCGACTGCACCAGCTTAAAGATATTAAAACTGCTGCCGAAATTCAGACTTTACTGGATACTGTCAGGTCTGAGGTCGCGGTCGTCATTCCTCCCTCCTTTAATCGATTTCAGAATAGTTTCTCCCATATTTTCGCCGGAGGTTATGCCGCAGGCTATTACAGTTATAAGTGGGCGGAAGTATTATCGGCCGATGCCTTTGCAAAATTTGAACAGAATGGCATCTTTGATGACAAGACTGGGACAGCCTTTTTACAATGCATTCTTCAACAGGGAGGTTCGAGACCCGCCAAAGAATCTTTTCATTGTTTCATGGGTCGAGATCCCGAGATTGACGCATTGCTCAGGCATAACGGCATACAACAATAAACGGAAATAACCGATGATAAAAAAACACTATTTGTTGGGGATGATACTTCTGCTGATGACCCCCATTGCTTGGTCCCAACAGGAGCAAGCATCTGACGAAACACTAGAGGTACAGGAGGTTAAGTATGTCACCGATAAGTTACGTTTATCGCTCTACAAGGGGTCGAATGATAAATCGGGTACGCTTAAGTTGTTGGTTTCGGGTGACGTCCTCGATGTACTGGAAAAAAGAGGTCCTTATTCCAGGGTGAGAACTCGAGAAGGGGATTTGGGTTGGGTGAAAAATGGCTTTCTGGTGTCGACACCAACGGCCAGTTTTCAATTACTTGAAGAGCAGAAAAAAAACGAAATTCTGGCAAAACAGATTGAACAGTATTCGGATACCAAGACACTGGTAGAAGATTATGAAACTACCATTAGCAAGATCAGTGAGGATTTCAGTAATACTCAACAAGAATTGAATGAAACCCGTGAAGCTTTGGATGATTTAAAACAGGATAATGATGACTTAACCGCACAGATTGAAGCCAATCAACAGGGTAAGTTTAGTACCGCAGATCTGATCGTTCTGATGAAACAATTCTGGTATCTGGTTGTGTTGACCATGATTATCCTATTTGTCTCCGGATTTCTACTGGGTAAACAAGTCATCGAGGCTCAGGTACGGCGGCGTTTTCAAGGCGTCAAGGTCTGGTAATACATAACGGTATGCAATATCAGGATTTAAGAGATTTTATCCAGGCGCTTGAAAGCCAGGGAGACCTCAAGCGGATTAAACAACGCATCGATCCCAATCTGGAAATAACCGAAATCGCAGATCGTACGCTTCGCGCGGGTGGTCCCGCCTTGTTATTTGAGCAGGCAGGTGACAGTGAAATTCCGTTGTTAGCTAATTTATTTGGAACAGAAAAGCGTGTTGCCCAGGCTTTAGGTGAAGAACAAACCCAGGCGTTAAGGGATATTGGTAAATTACTGGCTTTTCTGAAAGAACCCGAGCCTCCCAAGGGTTTTAAGGATGCGATGAAGACACTACCGCTCTATCGCAAGATTCTGGATATGTCACCCAAGGTGGTTAAGAAACCGCCTTGTCAGCAAATCATTTACCAAGGTGATGATGTTGACCTGTCCATCCTGCCCATACAAACCTGTTGGCCGGGGGATGCGGGACCCCTCATCACCTGGGGCTTGGTCACCACTCGGGGACCCCATAAAGAACGCCAAAATATGGGGATCTATAGACAGCAGGTTATTGCGAAAAACAAGGTCATCATGCGTTGGTTATCACACCGGGGTGGTGCGCTCGATTATCGAGAATGGCAACAACACGATCCGGACAAACCTTTCCCCATCACGGTGACTCTGGGTTGTGATCCGGCGACGATCCTGTCCGCCGTTACTCCGATACCAGACAGCCTGACAGAATATGCCTTTGCGGGACTATTGAGAGGCCGTAAAACCGAGTTGGCTCAGGCTTTGCTATCAGATTTACAGATTCCAGCACGCGCGGAAATTGTTTTAGAAGGTTACATTTATCCGGGTGAAAACGCCGACGAAGGGCCCTTTGGTGACCATACGGGCTATTATAACGAGGTCGATCAATTTCCCGTGTTCACCATAGAAGCGATGAGCATGCGCAAAAACCCGATTTATCACAGTACCTATACCGGGCGACCACCTGATGAACCCGCGATTCTAGGATTGGCTTTGAATGAGGTTTTTGTGCCCCTATTGCAGAAACAGTTTGCAGAGATTATCGATTTTTATCTGCCGCCAGAAGGTTGTTCATACCGGGTCGCTATCGTCAGCATAAAAAAACAGTATCCGGGCCATGCCAAACGCATCATGATGGGTGTTTGGTCATTTTTACGACAGTTTATGTATACCAAATTTGTCATAGTAGTGGATGATGATGTCAATATCAGGGATTGGCAGGATGTCATCTGGGCGATCTCTACCCGAGTAGATCCTGCAAGGGACCTGACCCTCGTGGAGAACACGCCCATTGATTATCTGGATTTTGCTTCACCGGTTTCCGGACTCGGTTCAAAAATGGGTTTGGATGCAACCAATAAATGGCCAGGTGAAACCCACCGTGAATGGGGTGAGCCGATTGCTATGGACCTCAAAGTGAAACAACACATCGATGATATTTGGCAAGATTTGGGTATAGATTCAATAGAGGATTAACGAAATCTTGCAGAGACAGAACACTTGAGAAATTGTTTTTCTACGACTATCGTCAATATGATTAAAAGAAACAAACCATAAACAATCAGGAGGTGGGATATGCGATCAATCATGGTATTAAATGCCAAAGGTGGATCAGGTAAAAGTACCATAGCCACAAATCTGGCCAGTTATTATGCAACGACTGGATACAAAGTCATGCTGGTAGATTATGACCCACAACGTTCCAGTTTGGATTGGTTAAAGGAACGTCCCAGTGGCAGACCTTCGATCACCGGTGTGGATGGTAGTACAGGAAATGTTCGGGTACCCAGAAATGTTGATTATGTCATTTATGATACGCCTGCAGCAGTTCGTGGTAAGGAATTAACAGCCCATATACGGCGTAGTCAAAGCATTATCGTACCGGTTTTACCGTCCCCTATTGATATGCGGGCGGCAACCGAATTTATCCGGGTAATCCTGGATAATCACAGAGTCAGTCGCAAAGAAACAAGAGTGGCATTGATCGCTAATCGATGTCGGGAAAATACCAATGTGTATCATCAACTCGAAGAATTTCTCAATAAGATACGCAAGGTTCCATTCATCAGTGTATTACGAGAAACACAAAATTATAATCGGGCTTCTGAACGTGGTCTGGGAATCTTTGAACTGGCACCCTACCTGATAAGACGGGATTTGGAACAATGGGATCCGATTATTGAATGGTTACATAGCCGGCGCAGCCAGCCGGTGAAACGAAAATAAAGAGCGTAGTATAAATCCCTAAATATATTGCAGTCTTTATTAGTAATTTCTAATGCTTTATGTTTGGCATAAAAAAGCTTAGACTGCCCCGCTCGATAGCGACAAGTCTTTTTGGATATGCCCTACACAGTTAGACTGGCAAATAAAGAGGTAGTGTTCTCTTGTGAAGAAAATCAGAGTATTCTCGACGCGGCACTCAATAATAATATCCTCATTTCCTATGGTTGTAGGAATGGCCAGTGTGGTTCCTGTAAAGGATCATTACTGGAAGGTGAAATTCAATACCCTGAAGGACAGCCGGATGCGATAGATCAAGCGGAAATCGAAAAAGGAATTGCCGTATTCTGTAAAGCCGTTCCCACCAGTGATGTTACGATCCAGGTTAATGTATTAGAACCAGAGCCGGAAGTGGTGGTAAAGACCTTGCCCGTCAAGGTTAAACAGATCGATTATTTATCCGATGATGTCATCCGTCTGATACTGCAGTTACCCGCGGTTGAACCTTTTCAATTCAAAGCGGGTCAATGGGTTTACTTTGTCTTAAAGGATGGTCGAAAACGGGCATTTTCAATTGCTAATCCAGCAAATGAAAAAAATGAGATAGAGTTACAAATCCGCCACGCTGTTGGAGGCGTTTTTACGGACTTTGTATTCAATCAATTAAAGGTTGGTGCATTACTGCGTATAGAAGGACCACATGGCACCTTTTATTTCCAGGAAAATAATCGACCTATTCTGCTGGTGGCGGGTGGTACGGGCTTTGCCCCACTCAAGGGTATTTTTGAAGAAATCAGTCAAGCAGGTTTCTCCCAACCTATCCATTTATTTTGGGGATCGCGAGCAAAAAAAGATATCTACCAGGAAGCATTAGTCCAACAATGGATAAAAGAACAGAATTTAAAATATACCCCGGTATTATCAGATGCTGATCCACATGACGACTGGGAAGGTGAAACTGGTTTTGTGCATGAAGCAGTATTAAGATCCTACCCGGATCTGTCACCTTTTGCGGTCTATATGGCAGGGCCTCCACAAATGATTGAATCCTGTCGTCGTAGTTTTATCGAGGCAGGATTGGATGCTGAACAGTTATATTATGATTCGTTTGATTATTCAGCCGATGCTTTAAATGCCATGAAGAGCCAAGAAAATGGATAATAGCCTTTTACTGATTATTATGGGTTCCAGTGTTTTGTTTTTAGCCTTAGTGGTATACAAGATTTACTGGTTATTTAACAAGCTGGCGAAGGTCGAAGAAAACAATCCTGATAAAGATAACTGAAGCCTAATGGAAAATTATTTAGCTTCTTTGTGCTGTTCGATCAATTCCAGTTCGAGATTGGCTTTATCTACGAACTCCTGGGGTAGTTCTTTTTTAACCGCAACCCCCAGTTTCTGAAATTCCTCCACACGTTTGACCAAATTTCCACGTCCGGACAGAAATTGACTCATGGCTTGATCATAGGTCTTTTTGGATTTATCCAGTTGTTGACCGAGTGCTTCCATGCTTTCGAGAAACAGCCTTAACTGGTTGTAAACCTTGGCAGCCTGTTCTGAAAGTTTGGCTGCATGTTTGTTCTGATCTTCAAAACGCCATAACTGTCGTACGATATTCAGGCTGGTAAGTAAGGTGGTTGGAGTCGTGACCAGGACTTGTTGTTCTATAGCCTGTTGAAACAAGGTTTCATCGTTCTTAATAGCTTCGACGAAAGCAGATTCAATGGGTATGAACATGAAAACCATTTCTGGAGATTTCAGACCTGGCAAATCAAAATAATTTTTGTCCGATAATTCTTTGATGCGGGCTGATAGGGCATCGATATGATCTTTCATGGCTTGGGCGCGTTCAGTGTCATCTTCAGCATTCACGAAACGTGTATAAGCATTTAGAGAGACCTTGGCATCGATGATTAAATGTTTCTGTTCAGGCAAATATACAATGACATCAGGTCGCTTTCGCCCGAGGTCTGAATTAAAGCTCTGCTCACGTTTGTAATCCTTGTCCCGTTGTAAACCGGAACGGTCCAGTACATTTTCCAGGATCAATTCACCCCAGTTACCCTGGGTTTTTTTCTGTCCTTTGAGAGCTGTGCTGAGCTGATGCGCTTCCTGGGTCATCTGCAGATTAAGCTGTTGAAGATGTTTCAACTCGGTTTTTAAGGCTTCCCGTTGTCTCAGTTCGTCACTGTGTATACTTTCCACTTTAGTTTTAAAGTCAGTGATCTGTTGACGGAATGGCTGAAGAAAATGCTCTAAACCTTGCTTACTTTGACTGGTAAATTCCTGCTGACTGGATTTTAGTATTTCATTCGCTAATTGCTGAAAGTCTTTCTTTAATTGTTCCTTGTTTTTTTCCAGTTGTTGTAATTTATCTTCACTATGCTGGCGCTCTTTAAGTTGCTCCACTTCCAGTCTTTTGATTTCAGTTTGTGCCTGATGAAAATGATCGTTTAATACCTCGAACTTGTCCTGCAAAACCTGAAACTTTTGCTGTTGTTCTTGAATGGTAATACGTTGATGTTCAAGCTCTTGATGGCTTAAAGCCAGATCAGTAGTGAACTGCTTGAGTTGTTGTTCCTGTTCGTCTAGTGATAATTGCCGAGATTCCAGCTGCTGTTGGTATTTTTGTATCATGCGGTGCCGGCTAAACGCACCCAGAGCATAAACAATTATAGCCGTAAGCAGAGCGGGACCTAGAATGAGTAAGAGATAAAACTGTTGTTCAGTCAGCTGCATGAAGCTCCTTGAAAAACGATCTTAGCGTGAGATACCAAGACCGGTAATTTTTGGGCTATTGTAGCAGTTTTTTAAAGGCTTCTGCAGTGATGGGCTTTGAATACAGATAACCCTGTGCAAGTTCGGCCCGGTATTGCTTGATCATATCGGCTTCAAAGGTAGTCTCTACCCCCTCCGCGACAACTTCCATACCCAGGTTATGTGAGAGATCGATCAGAGATTTGACGATTTCATTACTTTTTTTATTTTGTAACATGGTGCTGACGAAACTTCGATCAATTTTCAGAGTATCGAACGGAAATTGATGTAAATAGCTCAAACTTGAATAACCGGTGCCAAAGTCATCGATGGCCAGACGAACTCCCGTTTCCTTCAATTCACTTAGCGCAGATTGCGCCAAGTCCGGATTAGTCATTAATAAGCTTTCTGTAATTTCAAACTTAATTTGGCCAGGACTCGAAGCGAAGTTCTGAACGATGGAGGCCATGTTTGAAGTAAGATCAGCTGATTCAAACTGTTTGCTGGATAAGTTGATCGACATAAAGAAATCAGATGAATAATGTTGAGCCAATTGTTTTTGAAAGTGACAGGCTTGTTCTGTAATCCAGTAGCCCAGAGGGATGATCAGTCCGGTATTTTCGGCATAGGGGATGAAATCAAATGGACCGAGTAAACCACGTTCAGGATGTAACCAGCGAATCAATGCTTCACAGCCTTTAATGGAGCCGGTTTGTAAATCAATAATGGGCTGATAATGAAGTTCGAATTCTTCATTTTCTAAGGCCAGCTGTAAACTGTTTTCTATACCCAGAGAAAACTTGGTTCGAGTGACATCATCATCTTCATTTTCATCATATTTGTCATTAATAGGTGCAGCTGTATTCACCGCAGTCAAAATTCTATCCTGCATGTTGAGGTATTGTTGCATCAGGTTATGAACGACATTCTTCGTTGAAGCGTACATATCCTGATAATCCGATTCATCAGGATTGATACCCTCAAAGACACGCATCAGTCGTGCATGCATATCACGGTAACGTTCCATAATGACTTTAAGAAAGAAACGTACCGTGGCATCTGAGCATTCGATTTTTTGCGCAACATATTCGTGGGGTATCACAAGAACCTCAGTGTCTTCGAGTGCCTGGGCGGAGGCGGTTCTCGGCAAACGATCAATGATCGCCATCTCACCCAGCAGGTCCCCTGCCGATAGAATGGCAATGATCATTTTCTTATCTTTCTTGTTGATATAAACCTCGACCGTGCCTTTTTCAATAATGAATGCACAGTCGCCATCGTCACCTTTGGTAAAAAGATGTTGTCCGGCCGAATAGGTGGTTTGGAATTGGTCCTGCACTACAGAAATTAACGAAAATAATTGATGCTATTGATTCAAGAATATAGACGAGAATCCTGGCTTTTTCGTCAGTTTGAAACAAAAAAAACAAAACTTATCTGCTATGCTCAAAGGATTCGCCTGTATGGAAATAATAATGACCGATTCAATCCTGTCACTGGAACAACTCTTGCAATCTGACAGCGAATTATCTTCGTTGCCAGAAATCTACATTCGTGTTTCTGATCTACTCGATAATGAAAACTCAACATCAGCCCAAATTGGGCAGGTCGTGGAAACAGATCCAGCATTGACCACACGAATTTTGAAAATGGTAAACAGTGCGTTTTATGGATTTCCAAATACCATTTCTACCATCGCTCAGGCCATCACGATTTTAGGTCGCGACCGTTTACGGCAAATACTGATTGGCTCTGTTCTGGGGGGTGTATTTGGTAAAGTCGACAATAAGGTTTTATTGATGGAAGACTTTTGGCAGCACAGTGTTAAAGTGGCAATATTATCGCGCCAGCTGTGCCGACATAGCCGTGTCGCTGAGGAAGCAGACACGCTTTTCACCGCGGGACTGTTACATGAAATTGGCCGCTTGATCATAGCCCAGAAAATGCCCATAGCGGCACAGCAAATCAAGCAGCTGGTTGAACAGGATCATATCGATATTTATTCCGCTGAGAACAAC
>JASJBW010000109.1 GCA_030066315.1 Gammaproteobacteria bacterium | reverse complement strand
ACGATCGTGGCTATGATTATAGCCACGATCCTCGAAAATGACCGAACTTTTTACATTAACCCTCTGAATTTTATCGACTAAATTCGAAGTCTTTGTTTTCAGTCACATTTATCTTGACGATATCGCCGGGTACAAACTGTCCGGAAAGGATAGCCTGCGCCAATGGATTCTCAATAGACTGCTGAATTTCACGCTTCAGTGGGCGCGCACCATAAACAGGATCAAAGCCCACCTGGCCTAATTCATCAAGGGCGGTATCGCTGATTTCCATACCCAGATCCCTTTCAGCCAGTCGCTGTACCAGTTGGTCAAGTTGGATGCGCGCGATGACTCGAATCTCTTCCTGGCCAAGTGGATGAAATACCACGGTTTCATCAATACGGTTAATGAATTCAGGGCGGAAATAAGTGCCCACAGTAGTCATCACTGCGGCTTTCATAGCCTCGTAATTTTCTTCTCCAGCCATGCTTTGAATCTGTTCCGATCCCAGGTTGGAGGTCATCACAATGACGGTATTTCGAAAATCTACGGTTCGACCCTGCCCATCGGTCAAACGCCCATCATCCAACACCTGCAATAACACATTGAACACATCGGGGTGAGCCTTTTCGACTTCATCAAGTAATACCACGGAATAGGGTCGACGACGCACAGCCTCGGTTAAATAACCTCCTTCTTCGTAACCTACATACCCCGGGGGGGCACCCACCAGGCGTGCAACGCTATGTTTTTCCATGAATTCGGACATGTCAATACGGACAATAGCATCCTCGGTATCGAACAGAAATTCAGTCAAGGCCTTAGTCAATTCGGTTTTTCCGACACCCGTTGGTCCCAGGAACAGAAACGAACCATTGGGACGATTGGGATCGGATAATCCAGACCGTGAACGCCGAATGGCATTCGAAACCGCGCTGACGGCTTCTTTCTGACCGACAACACGTTGCGCCAACTGTGATTCCATTTGCAGTAACTTATCACGTTCGGATTCCAGCATCTTGGAAACAGGAATTCCGGTCCAGCGTGAAACTACGGCGGCAATCTCCTCTTCTCCTACCTTATTACGCAGCAATTGCATATCCTGCATTTCCACGTTAGCGGCCATATCCAGCTGTTTTTCAAGCTCGGGAATACGCCCATACTGCAGCTCTGACATGCGTGCCAGGTCACCCGCCCTTTGCGCAGTTTCAAGGTCCAGACGTGCGCGTTCAAGTTCCTCTTTGATACTGGCTGATCCTGACAAAGCGGCTTTTTCTGAGTTCCAGATTTCTTCCAGGTCAGAATATTCGCGTTCCAGGCTACTGATTTCTTCTTCGAGAATACCTAAACGTTTTTTTGATGCTTCGTCGCTTTCTTTTTTCAGTGCTTCGCGCTCGATCTTCAGTTGGATTAAACGGCGCTCCAGACGGTCCATGTCTTCCGGTTTGGAATCGATCTCCATACGAATGCGACTCGCGGCTTCATCAATCAAGTCAATGGCCTTATCCGGTAATTGACGATCAGTGATGTAGCGGTAAGAAAGGTTTGCCGCGGCAATGATTGCGGGGTCGGTCACATCCACTCCATGGTGTACCTCATAACGCTCTTTAAGTCCGCGTAAAATCGCCACGGTATCTTCAACCGAAGGTTCCAATACCATCACTTTTTGGAATCGGCGCTCCAGGGCAGCATCTTTTTCAATGTACTTACGGTATTCGTCCAGGGTGGTGGCGCCGATACAATGTAATTCTCCACGCGCCAATGCGGGCTTAAGCATATTACCAGCATCCATAGAACCTTCAGCTTTACCGGCCCCAACCATGGTGTGTAATTCATCAATAAACAGGATAATTTGGCCTTCCTGCTTAGATAAATCGTTTAATACACCTTTAAGACGTTCTTCGAATTCCCCGCGGAACTTGGCGCCTGCAATCAACGCTCCCATATCAAGCGATAACAAGCGTTTATGCTTTAAGCCTTCCGGTACTTCTGCATTAACAATACGTTGTGCCAGACCTTCTGCAATCGCGGTTTTACCGACGCCGGGTTCACCAATCAGAACCGGGTTATTCTTGGTTCTTCGTTGTAATACCTGTATGGCGCGGCGAATTTCTTCATCACGGCCAATCACGGGGTCGAGCTTGCCTTGTTCAGCCCTCTCGGTCAGATCGATCGTATATTTTTCCAATGCCTGACGTTGATCTTCAGCATTGGCATCATTGACGGCCTGGCCACCCCGAATCTCCTCGATAGTCTGTTCCAGGATTTTCTTATCAGCTCCGGAAGACTTGAGTACATCACTCAGCCCCCCTTTATCTTCGAGAGCAGCAAGAATAAATAACTCGGATGAAATAAATTGATCACCCCGATCCTGTGCCAGCTTGTCACTGATATTGAGTAATTTGCCCAGTGCATTGGAGATATGCAAATCTCCTGCGGCACCCTCCACCTGTGCTTGCTTTTCCAGCATTTCACTCAATTGAGAACGCAACAGATTGACATTAACACCGGCCTTGGTCAGTAACGGCCGCACTGAACCGCCTCGTTGATCCAGCATCGCAACCAACACATGAACGGGTTCAATCATCTGGTGATCGCGCCCAACCGCCAACGATTGCGCATCCGCCAAAGCTTCCTGGAATTTACTGGTTAATCGATCCATTTTCATCGATAGGCCCCCTAATAATCAAAAACTATCGATTAGATAAGTTTGATTTATATAATTTCAACTGGCCGGTGAGGGTTATTGCTTGATATAGATCAAGGAGGCCTGTCTTCCCGTTATTTTTTCTCGGCGATAGGAGAAAAAACGTTCTGGCTGAGAATAAGTACAGTATTCTCCACCCCATACATGTCCTACACCGGCCAGTTGCAGGCGCAGACGTGCTAACTTGTAAAGATCTGCAAGAAAATGTCCGGGACGATTAGGTATAAAACAGTTCGCGGCATCAGCTGAAAAATTCACAAACACATCGCGGACTTCTGCGCCTACCTCAAATTGATTCGGGCCTATCGCCGGTCCCATCCAGGCCATCAATTGTTCTGGCTGGGACTGCATACTTTGCAGTGTGTGTTCAAGAATCCCGTTGGCAAGCCCGCGCCAACCGGCATGGGCTGCCGCCACCTCGGTTCCGGTTGTATTGGTGAATAAAACCGGCAGGCAATCGGCGGTCAAAACGACTGCCACGACTCCCGGTTGTGTGGTGGTTGCCGCATCCCCATCCCTGTCCTGATCTTGGTCCAGATTAATCACCCGGGTGCTATGCGTCTGTTCGAGCCAGGCGGGATCATTTTTCAAACCAAGTTCTTGTTGCAAACGCTGTCGGTTTAATTTCACACTGCTGATTTCATCGTGCACATGACTGGCTAAATTCCAGCTGTAAAAGCCGCCCTGACTCACACCACCCTGGCGCGTCGTGGACACGGCGATCACTTGCTTTGGCGCACTCCAGTTTGCCCGGATGATCTCAATGCTATTTTGCATCTTGTTGTAGTGCTGTTATTAAGGATCGCAGGTCTGACGGTATCTCTGCGGTAAAAGATAAATCCTTACCCGTAATCGGATGAATAAAACTGAGCCGCCAGGCATGCAATGCTTGCCGTTTGAAGTGTCGAATCACCTGCTCAAGCTGTGCAGATATACCTGCGGGTAAGGTCAGGCGACCACCATAAACTGGATCCCCTAGCAGGGGATGATGGATGTGAGCCATGTGAACCCTGATCTGGTGGGTCCGTCCCGTTTCCAGTTGCACATCAATCAGGCAGTGGGCACGGTATTTTTCTCGCACAGTAAAATGGGTCACCGCTTCGCGCCCACCTGCTTTTACTGCCATACGTTTTCGATCTATCGGATGTCGCGCTATAGGTGCATCGATACTCCGCCCGGCAGTAATCAAACCTTTGACCACAGCGACGTACTCTCGTTTTATAGACCTTTTTTGCAAGGCATCGACCAGGGCCGTGTGTGCCTGGAGGCTTCGCGCGACGACCATGACACCGGTTGTATCCTTGTCGAGCCGGTGGACAATACCCGCCCGAGGCAGCTGTTCTAAAGCAGGGTCCTGATATAACAAACCATTGACAAGCGTGCCCGAGGCATGCCCGGCTGCGGGATGCACCACTAATCCAGCTGGTTTATTGATAATGATCAAATGCTCATCCTGGTAAACCCTGTCAAAAGCCACCTTTTCCGGGCGATCAAAGGTCTGGGGGGTCTCTGGTACATCCAACTTCACCTGATCACCCTTATACACCTTATCCTTACTGCGTGCTGCAGACTGGTTCAATAGGATAAAACCCTGTTTAATCCAGTCTTGAATTTTACTGCGAGAAAAATCCGGAAAATAAATACTCAAGGCTTGATCCAGGCGTAAACCATGACCTTCTTCATCAATACAGAGTTGCTGCTGAATTATTTTCATAGAGTGGTTATACTGCCCGACCTAGATTTTAACTGTAGATGCAGAATCTGTTTATTACCGTGAAACTTGCCGTTACCATTTTATCATTTCTGTTTTTGATTAGCTGCTCTAGTAGTCCCAAAGATCCCACAGAAGACAAGTCAGCTGCTGAACTCTATGCCATTGCCAAAGAGCAGTTGGATTCCGGTAATTTCTCCCTTGCTATCGAAAACTATGAAACACTAGAATCGCGTTACCCGTTTGGAGTGTATGCCATCCAGGCGCAACTGGATGTCGCCTATGCCTACTACCTTTATGATGAACCCGAATCCGCCACTGCTGCTGCCGATCGTTTCATCAAACTACACCCACGCCATGAATCGGTGGACTACGCCTACTATCTGAAAGGCCTGGTTAATTTCGGTCTACAGGATTCCATCATGGATAAGTTTCATACCCGCGATCTGGCCGATTATGATAAGTCCATTATGCAACAGTCTTATCAAGATTTTTCTGTACTGGTCAATCGCTTCCCTGACAGTGAATACGCACCGGATGCAATCAAACGTATGGCTTATTTACGCAACCAAATGGCCCGCGCTGAAATTAAGATTGCAGAATTCTATTTAAGTCGCCGTGCATGGATCGCTGCCGCTAATCGCGCTAAAGCATTATTAGAAACCTACCAGGGTAGCGCTTCGGTTAAACGGGCTTTGCAGGTTCAGATCATTGCTTATGAACAGTTACAGTTAAATGATCTGGCTGAGGACACTCGAAGAGTTTTAATCTATAACTATGGTGAGGCAGCGGCTAACATCAAACTTGAAGATTTTATTTCTTCTTAATTCGGCATACCGATTTAATTACGCTTAAAACCTGAAGTAATCGGATATCGCCTTTCCTTACCAAAAGATCTTTGTGTGACTCTGACCCCTGGTGGTGATTGGCGACGTTTATATTCATTCACATCCACCAACCAGGTGACCCGCTTGACTGATTCTTCATCAAAGCCCTGTTTAACTATTTCTTCAACTGAGCGATCTTGTTCTATGTACAGTTCCAGGATCGGATCAAGAATTTCATAAGGTGGAAGAGAATCCTCATCTTTCTGGCCAGGCGCCAGTTCTGCAGAGGGGGGACGATCAATAACTCGCTGAGGAATGGCCGGACTGATGCTATTACGAAAATTAGCTAAAGCATAAACCTTTAACTTGGATACGTCTTTTAAGGGCGCAAAACCTCCTGCCATATCTCCATACAATGTCGCATAACCCACTGACATCTCACTCTTATTTCCCGTTGTCAGGAGCATAGCCCCTTTTTTATTGGAGATAGCCATCAGTATTACTCCCCTGCTACGAGCCTGCAAGTTTTCTTCGGTAACATCCTGTGCCATCCCACTAAACTCTTGTTCTAAAACCGCTTTGAATGATTCCACCGGCTGACTGATAGGAATTTGAGTATATTGAACACCTAGAATCTCAGCTTGTGCTGCAGCATCGGTTTGGCTCATCTCGGAAGTATAGGTATAAGGCATCATGATCGCTTGCACTGCTTCGGCACCAAGCGCATCGACAGCGATAGCCAGAACCAATGCAGAATCGATACCACCGGATAATCCCAGGACGACCTTTTGAAAACCATTCTTGAAAACGTAATCTCGGGTGGCAGTCACCAAGGCAGAATACAGCTGGGACAAGTCTTCTGTCTCCGCTACAGACTGAGTTAATGATTTAATACCAATATTCGATCGATATTCCAATATGGATAGTGTCTGCTCAAATCCAGCAGCCATAGACACCAGGTTCTGTTCCGCATCCAGGGTAAAACTATGGCCATCAAAAACCAGCTCATCCTGACCACCCACCAGGTTCACATAACACACTGGCACCTTATTCTCGGCAACACGCTGCCTGACCTGATCAATACGCTCCGAGGTTTTACTCGAATGAAAAGGTGAAGCATTGAGATTTAGTATCAGCTGGGCACCGATATTGACAGCCTTGGCCGCGGGCTGTGGATACCAGATATCTTCACATACGGTAATGCCAATGTGCACACCTCGTAGCTCGATCACACAAGCGTCTTCCCCTGCCACAAAATAACGTTGCTCATCAAAAACCCCATAATTCGGTAAATATTGTTTATGGTAATAAGTGACTGGGAGCTCTGGTTGCATAATGACGGCACAATTATATAAACGATCTTGTATCATCTGCACCGCACCGAATACCAGGCACAGTCCAGGATTATGAGCCTGAATAAATTCAATGGAACGGGCTACCTGATGGATAAATTGTGGGCGAAACAACAGGTCTTCTGGCGGATATCCAGTCAATGCCAATTCGGGGAACACTACGATATCGGCTTGATATTCCTGTTGGGCCCGGTTTGAATATTGCAGAATCAATTTAACATTAAAATCAATATCACCCACTTTCGGATTGATTTGTGCCAGGGCAATTCTAAGGCCGGATGGTTCGTTCATTATTCTGTTAAAACTAAAAAAAGCGATTGTAATGTAAGAGCCCTGGTAGTGTCATAAGATTCCTGAACACGATTCGCCTTAACTGTCATAATCATGTTAACTAGGATTGTATTTTAGAGGCTTCATGCCCTTTTGGGATCAACGTTTCATAAATATAAGACTATTCAGGCATAATACTTGAGCTTAGACACTTAACCATAATCCTATGTGGAATCACAGATACAGCGAACCCGGGTACGCCTATGGAACCGCGCCGAATGATTTTCTGAAACAACAGTTCAAGCATATACCTGCCACAGGTGAAGTGCTATGCCTGGCAGAAGGCGAAGGAAGAAATGCCGTATTTCTGGCACGCCAAGGCTATCGGGTAACCGCCGTGGACCAGTCTCAGGTCGGGTTGGAAAAGGCGCTAGAACTCGCGAAAAAAAATAAAGTAGCGATTACCACAATCCAGGCAGACCTTGCGAATTATGATGTTGGCGTAAATCAATGGGATGGTATCGTCTCGATAGCAGCCCATGTACCTTCCAGTCTACGTAAGGATCTGCATGCCAAAGTCATCACAGGACTTAAAAAATCAGGGATATTTTTACTGGAAGCTTATACAGTTGAGCATTTAAAAATGGAAGGTGTTGGCGGCCCACCGGCGGCACAGCAGGACCTATTCATGTCATTGAATGATTTGCAGGCTGAACTGGAAGGTTTGGATTTCATCATAGCGCAAGAGACTAAACGCAACCTCTCTGAAGGAAAATACCATCAAGGTTATAGCGCCGTGGTCCAATTTCTGGCTCGCAAACCCTAAGTCTTAAGGATTCATAACCCGTTATTCGAAGCCATTTTCGTACTTAATTGCCCTGACTCAATGCATCCACTCCCTTTTTAAACGGACTTTGTGCTCTGTCAATCATCTTATGACTATTATGAGATGGAATTGATCTTGGCTCTGCCCCTTAACGATGTATCCAGTCAGCGCCTAATGTCCCTCGTAGTCTTTCGAGGTAACTTTCATCGGCAAGAATACCCATCATGTGTTCTGATTCAGCGATGCGATCAATCAGTTCTTGCCTGAGCTCATGCTCGTCTTCGTTGATCTTGGTCAACTGTTTTTCCATATAGGCCGCATGATTTCGCCATAGGTCAACATCGCGTTGTTGTTTTAGCATTAAACGGTCACGGTACCATTCACTCTGTAACAGGTAATCACGGCTGAACATTTTACGGATATCTGGATCATCGATCATTTTATTTTGGTAATGACCATACGCCATGATGTGCAATAGGGCTTGCAGCGGAGGACAAGCATCATCTATAGAGTCATCCGCAAAGTAGCCCAACGCAACACGCTGTTGCGCCTCGCAGATATTATCAATGCCATCAATATAGGCCGCCATATCCTGACTTTCGGGGCGCAACATGGCATCATCAAAAACAGCTGTGGGTGTATCAAACAACTTGCCAAAATGATCCCGTATAAAATCCCGGGTAATGCGATAACCCAGACGACTCGCTAAAACCATTCGTCCTTCATATTCAAAGTCGTCCAATTTCTCCAGGTAGTTTTGTTGAATCATGTATTCCGGTGTTCGCACACCAACGGGCAGGCGGCACCATATTTCGGGGATTAACATGCTGATGTCATGATCAATACGGCGATTCGGTCCGATATGTCCGGCTGCCGTGGAAAATCCATGATGGCCGGTAAGGATAAACGACACCAGTGCCGTGTTGAGATCAGCAGTAAAGCTGAGCGCATTAAAAGGACCTTTGGTCAGTGCACCCTCAGAGCCCGCTCCGGTAGTCGAAGGTGATTTACCCGTAAGACTACAAACGAGGTCCATGAACAATTCTGGTAGTTCCTGATAATGAATAGGGTTATACACTGCGAGTGGACGTATGCCCTTCGCGGGGGGATTATTGCGTCGACCTGCGAGGACCTCATTCACTGGGAAGTACACATGTTGCTCCGGTTCGAGTCCACGTGATAATCGCGTGCAAGTATCAGCCAGATATCGCGTTCGAGGCTCGGCAAGATCGGGGCGGGTCTGCAGATATCGTACGTTTAACGTAGGCTTGCCAGCAAAAATTCGAGGATGCGCTGAAGAAACGAAATAAAGTGAGTCCTCCATGCCGGATGCTTTTGCTATGAGCCCTTGCATCGGGGCACTAAACTCCTCGAAATGCACCACATCTTCAATGAGCTCTTGTGCATCTTTTTTCTGCAAGGGTTCAAAGTTAGAAATGAAGTTATTTCCGCTCGCAAGATCGTTCTCGGTTTGTAAATCAGTACCCCGGTGAATGGCTTCATCGGGACGTTGAAACAGCTTGTTTTCGCAATTTCTAACCAGCTTGATAGAACCGTTTTGGTACTCAGGATTGAGCCCTTCAACATAAGCAGCCGGGATTACGGTAGAAGCACTGATATCATCTTCCATCTGTACCTTTTCAGCCGGAACATAGTCCTGGCGCAGTTTGAACATGCGCCAGCTACCATCACCCGCAAAACCGACGCGCAGGTAACTGGCCATCAGTTTACGGCCTTTATATTTCAATTCATTTCCAGGATTGCCATTAACCGTATCGACCGAGAAATGCTGCTGCCAATCTTTGCCCCATTCGGGTCGGTAGAAACGCTTGATCATAAACACCAGCGCGAGGATGTGATTCGGTATGCTGCCTAACCATGTATTGTAGGCATCTGAATAGTCTCGGCTGGAATGCGTTAACAGCCTGATGACAGATCCCAGGCTTCTATCCATGCTTAGCAGACTGCGATCATCCTTTTTTTCAGGATCACGGAAACGATCGCTGTAATCACGATCGAAGATCTCGCGTACCGCACTGAGATCTGCGTCAAAATCCCCAACATAAATAGGGCCAGAGACCACGGCACCGGCAATGGATTTCGATATTTCGGATTTACCACCACCAGAAACCGTGCTGGGTTTATGACAGAAGGTACCTTCACCTAAAGTCCCGATCAATCGCCAGCTTGGTGCATGCGGATGACGCTGCATGCTGACTCTAAAACCGCTTGGATAGACATACACATGATGATCGAGTGGCTTTAGCTGGTGCTTTCCACTCTCGTTTTCCCAACATATGATCAGATTAAACAGGTCGATATGTGCGTTTTGTGGCAAGTAAATAATATCCCCGAATTGATTATCGACGGCATAACCTTCCTCCTTCACCGTGATATGACCTTGCAGCCGTCGGCACAGTTCTTCAAACGTGTAATTCTCATCCATGTCTTCCTCTCTCGGCATATAGGTTTCGCCCAGATTGAAACAGGGAAATGCCAATGCACCACCAGCATGCTCTTCTTCACTTCCCCCAAACAGGTTGGCCGAGTAACTGATCTGAGACTTGATCTCTTTTTTACTATATCCAAAGTAGTTATCCGCAATAATGGTAACGATGACGCCTCTCTGGTCTCGGCAAACCAATTTGAACGCGTTCCCGTCATTGTAGAGTTCATCTTCCTGTTGCCAACACATGCCGTCACGACGTTGGCGCTCAGTGGCATCATCATAATGCGGAAGCCCGAGTTTTTTCTTTTTCAGTCCCACAAGATGCGGTGCGAGGATGATACAGCCGCTTTGACCCGTCCAGTGCTCGATGTCGAGAGCCGCATCGTTTTCCGGCAAGAATGGATCACCTGCATTGCCAAAAATAGATTCCACAAAATCAAGATTAGATACCAGGCTACCTGGGGCAAAGAAGCGCACCTCAAGACTTTTCCTGGGCAATACTCCCGCCACATCTGGACGAACCGTAGGCCGCAGCAGCAATGACACCCAGATCTCTGCACTGTCCTCGCTATTGCTGGTAGCAGGGAGCTGTAGCAAATGGGAAGGGGGATTGAGTGCCTTCTGCAAAAGGGCAGCATAGGCTTTGACAGGCACTTCACGTTTGTCCGCGGGAACCGGCAATCCTCCCGCCACAATATGAAACACACCTTTAGTGGTGCGCCGGTCTTTGTTTGGATTATGCAAAACACCCTGAATGAGACGATAAGAATCGATCAGATCAGAATGAAATTCTGTGCCATTCATGGGCAACGACAGTTCGCGCGCCATCCCTGGTTCATCCAGAATAAAGGTTCTACCCGGTAACTCGACCTGTTGATCTATGCCCTGTTCCGCCAGGTATTCAGTGAGAAACCGTTGTATGCGCTGATCTGCGGGACAACGATAGGCGGATAACAGGCGCTGTTGCCGTGAGTAATGTTTTAATAAACCATCGGCAACTTCGAGCACAGCACTGCCGTCACCGATATCGACCGTCGGTTGTCCCAGGGCTGCAAGTTTGAGATTGATGTGCTGCCGTTTTTTCTGTTGTGAATTTTCATAATCCACATTGTTATCAAAAACCTGTTCGTGCATATCTTTTTGCGTTATCTGTTCCGCTGCCGCATACATGTCATAATGGATTAAATCCCGATGAGGGACAAAACACACTCGCCGTGATTGGCTGCATTTGTCTTCAAAGCATACCTCTCGACTCCTTCTCTGCAAAAAAAGGGGAGCTTTAGGATATCATTTTGCGGATCATGCACCTGTAAGACCATTCATGCACCAGTATTGTGCATCAATATAGAAGTATTCGTCTTAATGTGAAACCTCAAAATGTGTGCAGCTTTCCATACCCGGGTAGCTGATGTATTCAGTTTTTGGTCTCATGTAAACTGATCCAATTTCTCAGATGTCGTTTACTTTAATAATGCCCTACGCACTGGAAATCATCGTGATCATGTCTTGTATTTTCCTGTTTGCGGCTTTTGTACATGGCAGTATTGGTTTTGGCTTTCCTATGCTATCCACACCTTTGCTGGCCTTGGTTATGGATATTCAATCCGCAATTATCCTGACCCTGATTCCCAATCTTTTTGTGAACTTGATCAGCATGGGTAGTGAAGGCAACATCTGGAACGCATTCCGCCGTTATTTGCCCCTTGCCCTGCTGGCCATGTTAGGCAGCGCCATCGGTACCTTTATTTTACTCTTGACCCATAGTGAATGGTTCAAGTTACTGTTAGCAGCTGCCATAGTCCTGTACTTATTCGCGGATAAAATAAAACTGAATCTAACCTGGGTCAGAAAGCGTTCGGTTCTGGCTGAATCCACATTTGGAATTGGAGCAGGCATTCTTGGTGGATTAACGAACGTTATGGCTCCAGTTTTAATTATCTATTCACTTGAGACCCGAAAAACAAAAGCAGAACTGATCCAATTATCCAATTTCTGCTTCATGTTAGGGAAAGCCATTCAACTATTATTGTTTAGCATCTACGGGAAGTTTACTCATTCAGAGTTAGAGCTTGCCCCCTTTATGTTGATTTTCGTAGCTTTAGCGTTGTTTTTAGGTATTCAAATTAGACGTAAAATACCGGAACAAACCTTTGTCCGTATCATGCGTGGATTGCTCGTTATTCTCGCGGGATTGTTAATATTGCAAACGACTATTCGTCTCTGAAAATTATTCAATTCTCACGCGTGATGATGTTATTTAAAATAGTTGTTTCCATATGAGTAATACAACGGTTTAAGATAGATTCATGGTAAGAAAACACATCACCAGCAACTCCGCATTCGAAGATAAGATCGGTTATTCCCGTGCGGTCTTGGATGGTGATTATGTTTTTGTCTCGGGCACAACCGGCTATGATTATACCGATATGAGCATTGCGGATGATGTTGTCGCCCAGGCAGAGCAGTGCTTTCTGAACATTCAACAGGCGTTGGAGCAGGCGGGCAGCGACCTGGATCAAGTCGTGCGTATTCGCTACATATTTCCTGATAAAAACGATTTTGAACCGTGCTGGCCTGTCTTTAAAAAATATTTAAACGCAGCCCGGCCGGCTGCAACCTTGATTATTGCCGGTTTGATGGAGGATGCAATGAAACTGGAAATCGAGGTTACAGCACGACTCTCTGCTATTCCCGAATAACCCTGTTATTTGATAAAGTCGAATGACACCCGTTTAATGATTTAACCTTATGGCAGAGAACGGCCGACTCCATTACCTCGCTTATGGCTCTAACTTACATCCTCTGAGACTGACTCAACGGGTTCCCTCTGCTCGTTTGCTCGATACCGTAAGACTTAAAGGATACCAATTACATTTCAATAAACGGGGCAGGGATTCTTCAGCAAAATGTAATCTGGTCCCATCGAAGAAGGCACAAGATCATTCGTTTACAGCCCTGTATCAAATTGATAAGAGACATAAAATGCTGTTAGACCAGGTCGAAGGATGTGGGCAAGGTTATCAAGACGTAGAGCTAGAAATTGAATACCGCTCAACCAAAATTTCCTGCTTTACCTACTTCGCCCAGCAATCACATTTGGACACCACACTACAGCCCTATCACTGGTACAAAAACCTGGTAGTCCATGGGGCCAGGTATTTAGATTTCCCTTCCAGTTATATTCAATCGTTCTGCAACGTTGCATCCATAACGGACCCCGATACCGATAGAAACCGGACTATGCAGCAATTGATTATGCAAATTAAAGATTTTTCTCCAGAAAAACATCAACAGAATAGATCTGGATTATGGCAATGACATTTTAGCCCGATATCATAATTCCCTGCTGCGAAAAACGGGCGGCATGATCAGGCATTATCAACCTGGCACAGGTAATTGTATTGAATACTTTCAATAACGATGAAGAGCATTATGGCGAATGAAGATGATCATGGCACAACATCCTCTCAGGATAAAACGTCATGGATATTACAACAACTACTGGCTGATTTACCGACTGATACAGTTCCAGTGGGCTTTTTAGTAGAACAATTACATGGCCGTTCTTTCGGTGGTGTATTAATTGTATTAAGCCTGATCGGTCTCGTACCCGGGGTATCAATTTTCTCGGGGTTAGCCATGCTGGTTCCCGGTATACAAATGATGCTCGGCTATGATGCCCCGCGACTACCCAAATTCTTGCATCGGCGCACGATCAACCGCACCAATCTACAGCTATTTGGAAAAAAACTGATACCCTGGCTGCAAAAAGTCGAGCATTACGTGCGACCCCGCTGGAGCATGCTTACAGTGGCACCATTCCCTAACCTGCTCGGTTTTGTTGTGGTGGCATTGGCCCTGGTGATCATGTTGCCCTTACCCTTCTCTAATCTACCTCCTGCGATCGCTCTAACCTGCCTTTCTCTGGGCATTCTGGAGCGAGACGGTCTACTGGTAGGCATTGGCTTGGTATGTGCCATCATTGCACTGGGTATTGGCATGGTACTCGCTTCTGTTGCCATTAAATCCCTGTTACTTTTATTCTGAGGAATCCATGAAGCCCTGTGACCAAAAAATGGGCTAGTAACTCACCAGGTAACGATTAATCCTTTTTTCAATCTGATTAAAAACCCGGGTTAACAAGAAGGTTAGTAGAAAATAAATGATGGCCGCATACACAAAAATTTCGAGTGCATAGGTGCGAGAAAATATTGAGCGTGTTTCACCCATCAGATCCCAGACTGCAATCGTACTGACCAATGCGCTACCTTTGAGCAACAGGATCACTTCATTACCATAAGCCGGCCAGGCAATGCGCAGGGCTCTGGGCAAGACAATTCGGCGTTGTAGTAACCACCAGGACATGCCATAGGCCTTGGCTGCTTCAATTTCTCCTCGCGGCACGGCACGAATACCTCCGCGCAGAATTTCAGCCGTGTAGGCGGCGGTATTCAAGGTCATGCCGATCAACCCACACCATTCGGCATCACTTAAAACAGGCCAGAGAAAACTGTTGGTGATCGCTTCAAATTGCCCAAGCCCATAATAAATAATAAACAGCTGAATCAGTAACGGCGTACCACGAAAAAAGTAAATGTAGGAATACGCGGGGATCCAGTAACGTCGATGATGTGAACTTCTCGCCAGCGCCATGGGTAACGCAATCAGCAACCCCAGTATAGACGACATGAGCACCAGTTTCAGCGAGATGAGAGTGCCATCCCAAAAACGATCTCCATATTGTGTGAGCAATTCAAAATCCATATTCAATTACCCGTTCACCACGCCTCGGTTAGCCCGAGTCTCAAAGTAATTTCGTGCGATATCTGAAAGAATCGTGAGCAGTAGGTATATGATGGCCGCGGCAATGTAAAAGGTAAAAGGCTCTTTCGTTGTCTCTGCAGCGACTTTTGACCAACGCAGCAATTCATCGAGGGCGATGATCGAAATTAGGGAGGTATCCTTGAGCAAAACCATCCAAAGATTACCAATGCCAGGGATGGCAAAACGCCACATCTGCGGCAGTCTGATGCGCCGAAAAACCTGCCAGTTACTCATACCGCAAGCCTTCGCAGCCTCAATCTGTCCCTTGGGAACGGCCAGGAAAGCACCACGGAACACCTCGCTGGAAAATGCCCCGAACACCAGGCCAAGTGCAAACACTCCCGCTACAAAAGCATTGACCTCGATGTACTCATCATAATCAAACCAGCCGGCAATGGTCTGCAATAACGCCGATGCCCCAAAGAACACCACCAACACCACCAGCATCTCGGGGATACCCCGAACCACTTCGGTATAGACCTGGGCCAGGGATTTATAGATCCTGTTACGAGAGAGCTTGGCGGCAGCAGTAATCAGTCCCAGAATGATACCAACCACCAGGGAAACCACCGCCAACTCGAGGGTCAACAGGGTGCCGGCGATGAGTTCATCACCAAAACCTAGATCACCGTAACTCAGATTTTCAAACATATTAAGGTAGGCCGGGATCAGGTCCCGGCCTTAAAAGATTCAGTAAATACTGAAAGGAAAGTAGTTGGCGTTAATACGTCCGTACGTGCCATTATCACGCAAGGCTTTTAATGCCTTGTTAAAATCAGCCTTAAGCGCTTTGTCACCTTTACGAATGGCAATACCAATCTTGTCATTGATATCGATGGTATCACCGACATGATCATAGCCTCCATTTTCAGGTTTTTTCAGCCAATCATACCCCGGATAGGCATCCGCCAAAACCGCATCCAGGCGACCGGCCTTCAAATCCAGAAAAGCGGCTTCCTGGGTATCATAAACTTTCACATTAGCCGTTTTACGGAAATTATCTTCTAAATGTTGTGCACTGATAGTGGCACGTTGTGCTCCAAGCTTTTTACCCTTAAGCCCACTTTTCGTAACCTCAAGGCCACTGCCCTTTTTAGCAATAAAACGTAAATAATTGGAATAATAACGATCCGTAAAGTCGACTTTTTTCATGCGTTCTGCAGTGATCGACATACTGGCAATAATGGCATCATATTTTTTAGCCAACAACCCGGGGATGATTCCGTCCCAGTCCTGAGCCACGATTTCACAATCTGCTTTCATCTGATCGCATAACGCCCTGGCGATATCGACATCAAAACCAACCAATTCACCCTTGGTATTTTTCATGTTAAATGGGGGATAAGCGCCCTCGGTTGCGATGCGGATTTTTTGGGCATGGGCGGTGCCGAGCAATAGAAAACAGCCCAGTAGCACTGCCATAAATAGTTTTAACTTCATGTTTTTCTCCTCATGGTTAACCATTTATCCGCGGTTATAAACCGCTGGATAAAAACTGTTTAAAACGATCCGATTTTGGATGATCAAAGACTTGATCAGGTGGCCCTTGTTCTTCGATTAAGCCTTCGTGCAGGAATATAACCTGGTCTGAAACTTCGCGGGCAAATCCCATTTCATGAGTGACGACAATCATGGTTCTACCTTCATCCGCCAGTTGGCGCATGACCTGCAATACTTCATTAACCAGTTCTGGATCTAAAGCGGAAGTGGGCTCATCAAACAGCATGGCCTGGGGTTCCATGGCCAGTGCCCGAGCAATCGCTACGCGTTGTTGCTGCCCTCCAGATAATTCCCCCGGGTAGGCATCGGCTTTATCAGGTATTCCGACCTTGGCCAATAATTCGCGACCTTTTTCGATCGCTTCTGCTTTTGATTTTTTCAGGACATGCACAGGGGCTTCGATAATATTTTCCAGAATCGTCATATGGGACCAAAGATTAAAACTCTGGAACACCATGGACAGGCTTGAACGTATTCGTGCAATCTGACGATGGTCTGCAGGCTCTAGCTCTCCATGACGGTTCTTTTTGAGATCCAGCAGTTCTCCATTGATGATAATTTCACCTGAGGTGGGTATTTCGAGCAGATTTATACAGCGAAGCATCGTGCTCTTACCGGATCCACTACTACCAAGTATGGATACCACGTCACCCTCGTGGGCATTTAACGATACCCCTTTCAACACTTGGTTATCACCAAAGGTTTTATGAAGGTCGTTAATAGTGATGGCTGCAGATGATGTCATATGTGAGGCTGTTTTTTTCCCTAGTTTGAACCTGTTAGTCTGTCTACGCAACTTTTGTTATTTTTTTGGCTGTTTCTCCGATACTTTGCCCCTGTATGGGTTATTTTTACCTTAAAGTCCCTTAAAAAAGCATCATAACTGGGCAAGTAAGCGGGGCTTTATGACTTGAGCAACGCATTTAAACGGATACATAATAAGTCAATCAGCCCTTCATGCTCAGCAACCAAAGGTGTCAGTTTAACGTTAAAATCAGGGTAAGTTTGTATTACTCGTTGACAGATGGCTTCGACATCCCCTCCCGCACCCGCATGTCGTCCAGGCAGTAAAAACAGCATACTAACAATGGCACTTTTAACGCCCGCCTGGGCTTGTCTGATCAACCAGTCTTCGAGTAATTCACCATTAAAATCATATTCACGACCTTCGCGTCGCTCCATACAGGCCTGTTCCAGGTTCACTCGCTTTCCTAGAACTTGTTGTACTTCGTGTGCCAAATTTTGACGTACCGCGGATACCCGAGCAACGGGTGAACCATGATCCACCAGCACCGCAGTCTGAGTTTGATCCGTGCTCTCGTCCAGCACATTTAGAATATGATCCGCCAGAATGTTAACCAGTCGTTTTTCACCAACGGGTAATGGATACAAAACCTCTGCGATCGCAATCTTAAATTGCCCAAACTCTTGCTCTAATAGAGCCTGCTGTTCTGGTATAAAAGAAGTCAAAGCCCGGCTTCGACCAAAAAACAGAGGGAGCACGATAAAAGAACGATGTCCTTGGATCAGGTTTTGCCTGATATATTCATAAAAGGTTTGCGCCGGTTCATCATCAAGTAAGGTCGGATCTATTTTATCGGCATGTTGTAATGACACGGCATCAACAGAGTGGTCGCAGCTTACAGTTAAGTTTTTTGCGATCTGGCGCAACAACAGCGTTGCACCCGGTTTTCTGGAACCATTGTCACAGATCAATATTTTTTGCATATAGAACCCAACTCTTATCTTGATAATTGAAACAATTCGCGTAGACGCCATTCATTGTCGCGAAAACGGCAATGTTTTAACATAGACATTCACCCGATAATCCTCACCTTTATGATCAGATTTATTTACCTGTTTGCATTCCTGCTGGTTGCCTCGACTGTGAATGCGGCCAACCATTGCGTCATCCTGCAATATCATCATTTCAGCGACAAGACCCCGGCTATCACCAGTATTACCCCAAAACAATTTGATGACCAGATTGAATACCTGCAAACCCATAACTTCAATGTCATGAACCTGCGTGATGTGGCCCTGTCATTGCAGCATCAGATCGAATTGCCGGAAAAATGTGTGGCACTGACCGTGGATGACGCCTTTGTTTCGGTCTACGAAACCGCTTATCCACGACTTAAGAAACTGGGCTGGCCAATGACTGTTTTCGTGAACAGCGAGAGTATCGACAAGGGCCTTCAACCGTTTATGAGCTGGGGTCAAATGCGGGAAATGTCAAAACAGGGTTTTAGCTTTGAAAACCATGGCCATGCTCACAAACACATGATTCGAAAACTCAACAATGAATCCGATACCGCCTGGATAAACCGAGTACGATTGGACATACAAACAGCCCAGGATCGAATTACTCGCGAAATTGGCATTGCTCCTACCTTGTTTGCCTATCCCTATGGTGAATACAATCCTAAGCTTATGGCGATGATTCAATCCATGGGGTTTACTGGCTTCGGTCAACAATCCGGACCCGCCTGGCCGGATGCCAATTTTGGCGCCTTACCACGCTTTCCCATGGCTGCCCAATTTGCCAACTTGAAAGGATTTATTACCAAGGTCAATACCCTGCCCTTGCCCGTCGTTAAAGCGGCTCCATCAGATCCTTTGACACCGCTCGGTGAATGGCGCCCCAGCTTGAAATTACAGCTGGCATCAAAAACCTACTCAAAAGAAGGTTTGCGTTGTTATATCAGTGGCAGCGATCAGGTGGCTATGGATTGGTCAGATACCGAAAAGGATACTGTTTTAGTCTCTCCCAGGTTTGATTTAAAACCCGGCAGACACCGCACCAATTGCACGATGCCCTCGCGATTTAAAGGACGTTTTCACTGGTATAGTCATAACTGGTTTGTGCGTAACGCTGACGGTAGCTGGTATCCCGAATACTAAAACCCCCTATTCAGACAATGTGACATAATCACTTCTATATATAAGTACTTGCTAATATACTGTTTCTTTTAAAAAATACATTCTATCTATCCATGCAATACTTGCGCTACCTTCGATTTCTGTTTTCTTTTCGCTTGATGGCCGCGGTCGCACTGGTAGGGTTATTAATGATGACCCAAGCTCAGGCATGGCATCCTTACGGTTACGTTCCAATGCCCAGCTACCAACCCCAGGCATTTGCTCAGTTTTATCCTCCTCATCAGGGCTACCGAAAGACATATTACCCCGCTACCCGTTATATCCAGGCTGCTTCCAGCTCCGCTGCGGAAGCAGATTTACCGGATAAAAAGAGCCTGACTTTAGCAGAGAGAGCCCAGCAGAAACTCAAGGTCTTAGGGGAAAATATCAGCGAAAAGAAACGCATTTTCATCGAAAAACTGTTGCCCTATATCGAACGAGAAAATGCCCGTATCCGCCAAATTCGGGCTCAGGCCAGCCAGATTATTCAAGACCTGGAAAACCGTTATCAGATTTCAGAAAAATCCAGAACATGGTTACGTGAACTCGGAGAGAAGTACCGCGTACAAGGCGATCCTGTTGAAGATCAGGAGGCGCGAACAGAGCTCCTCAAAAGGGTGGATATTATCCCTGCCTCACTGACTCTTGCGCAGGCAGCCAACGAGAGCGCCTGGGGAAAATCCCGTTTCGCCACCCAGGCAAACAATTTATTCGGTATCTGGACCTATGACGAAACCAAGGGTTTGGTTCCGGAGCAACGAGATACTCGTAAGCAACACCTGGTCAGAAAATTTGAAGATATGGGTGAATCGGTGCGCTACTACATGCACCTGTTGAATTCACATCCAGCATACCAAAAATTACGCGAAGTCCGCTATGAAAACCGCCAACATCAACTCACACCGGATGGGCATGCCATGGCAGCTGGCTTGGAAAAGTATTCTGCCAAGGGTGCCGTGTATATTCAATTGATCAGGGACTTGATCCGTCAAAACCAATGGGCGGAACTTGACCTGACCGAATCTTCAGCCTAGATCCATCTTGAGCTAGCCTTTGGATGAGGCTTTATCCTTGTGTTCATATTTTGAAGCAGCCCATACAGAGCGCACATCCATACGTTCATGGCTCATGATCAGAGTGATTAATATCTCTTCAATACCCGCATATAAAGCCACCATAGCCGCTAATCTGAAGGGCCATTCTGTAATCCCTGTGAACAATAAAATATAACCCAGGAAGGTCAATGCCACAGCTATCTTGACACTCCAGGTATGATAGCTGGTTAATGATTTAAACTTGATTAATCCCACCAGAACCGGCAATCCTATACTGGCTAAAATCATGGAGAAAAAAACGATTTCCTGGAGCACAATTTGAGGCCATAGAATCCAAGCACACAATGCCATCGTGGTATAAATGGTAAAATCACCCCAACTATCCAGGTGCGAACCCAGTTTGGTGATTTGGTTTAAGGTCCGGGCAAGGAATCCATCCAATACGTCCGTAAACCCCGAGAATAATAAGACGACGATATACCAGAATTCCTGTTGTTGGATTGCCAGGTAAATCAACAGCGGTGCAATCAGGATGCGGATGGAACTGACCAGGTTGGGCAGGTTTAAACTGTCACGATCAATAGTCATGCATCTACTTTTTTAACCATTCTGTAATAAATATACCCGCTTCGAGAATGCCTGTCATTGATCTGTCTCGTAATCACCGCGCCAGATAATGAATCAAGCGCTCAATAAGGCTTACGGCGCAACCCTATTCGATACATGAGGCGCGACATCAATAATTCCAACACCAAAAAAAGTAAGGTCAGCATAATGACTTCGTACCACTGCAGCTGAAAATAAGGGGCCATGACTGCAGCCGGTAAAAGGGCTTCAGGCACCTGGTCCAAAATTAAAAATCGTGAACTCGAGGCCTTACCCAGACGACGTTTGATGAAACTGGAGAATAAATCCCCAGTTAAACTGAAGAACGCGATTAAAAATCCTGTGAAAAAGCTATACCCCATGACTTTGGCCACTAGTGCGGTAATCAACAATGACGACATCAGGCCGCGCCAGGTTTTGGAGTCTCCCAATAAACGAAACCCGTCTGACATAACCCTGCGTAAATCAAGGGGAAGGTTAAATTTCCGGCCCAGCAGGTTCCTGGCTATTACCGGTGTTCCGTTAGCAACCAGAATTAATAGTAAAAGATCTGTAAATGACGAAAACATGCGCTATACCATATGAAGATCACCCATAAATTGCTAACCTAATAACTATAGACAGGCAAAATGATTATGATGTCTCGACAACCACTGAAAATATTAACCTATAACATCCACAAGGGTTTCAGTGCCAGCAATCAACGTTTTGTTTTACACGAAATCAAGCAAGCGGTGATTGAAACCGGTGCGGATATCGTTTTCTTGCAAGAAGTCTATGGCGAGCACAGCAAGCTGGAAAAAAAACACAGTAACTGGCCGGATCATAGCCAATTCGAGTTCATTGCCGATCGTATCTGGAGCCATCATGCCTATGCCAAGAATGCCATCTATGACTCAGGACATCATGGCAATGCCATTTTAAGTAAGTATCCCTTCACTGACTGGGACAATATCAATGTTTCCATGTTCAAACAGGCCAGTCGTAGCCTGCTGCACGGCAAAATCTCGATACCGGGAGTAGAGATACCGATTCACCTTATCTGCGTTCACCTGGGCCTTTTTGGTTTTGAGCGTCGTAAACAACTGCATACCTTGATCAAAAGAATAAAATCGCATATACCAGATGATGAACCCTTAATCATCGCGGGTGATTTCAACGACTGGATGTTACGGGCCGAACGTTTCTTTCATCGGGAACTGGGTATTTCCGAGGTATTCAAATTACAGGATGGCCGTTACGCCAAGAGTTTCCCGGCATGGATGCCGATGTTCAAGATGGATCGAATTTACAGTCGAGGATTGATGTTGGAAAATACCCAACAATTAAAAGGCCACCACTGGCGACGTTTATCAGATCATACCCCACTATTGGCGGAATTCAGTCTGCCGGCTCAGCATTTAGCCAGTGCAGTATCCATGTAAAAAGTCGTTTTGACTGCTTTTCATTCAATTATTTAGGCTCGGTTTGATCAGCCCCATAAATGAATGGCACGTTCCAAGAGTCTGAATGGCAACGGTTGATCTTGAAAACCCCTGGACCGATACCATCTAGCTGATAAACAAGGTGCAATAGTATTCGCGGAAAATCAGCCTCAATCGACCTTGATAATCCCGGTTTTCTAACTCCGAACGGTTTGATTTAACTCAAAATTATCCCTACGGGCAGTGCTAGGCAAGTATTGGGCATGCCCGTATAATCATGCGCCATGACTGAATACCTGCTCATTCTCATCAGCACGATTTTTGTAAACAACATTGTTCTCGTGAAGTTTCTGGGACTGTGTCCATTTATGGGTGTTTCACGCAAGGTGGAGACGGCTATCGGCATGAGCGCGGCCACCACCTTTGTATTAACCTTGTCGGCTGTGCTGAGTTATATCGTAAATAACTGGGTTTTGGCTCCGCTGGACCTTGAGTTCCTACGAACCATTGCCTTTATTATTACCATAGCAGCGGTCGTTAACTTCACCGAAATGGTGGTACATAAAACCAGCCCCTTACTCCATAACGTTCTCGGTATCTTTCTGCCCTTGATCACCACCAATTGTGCTGTACTTGGCGTGGCTTTACTGAATATTCAAGAGCAGCATACCTTTCTCGAATCCGCATTTTATGGTTTCGGTGCTGCCGTCGGCTTTTCGATGGTCTTGATTCTGTTTGCGGCATTACGCGAACGTGTCAACGTTGCAGATGTCCCCG